>JBMZAP010000174.1:0-6523 GCA_049611445.1 Phycisphaeraceae bacterium
GTCCGCCCGGGCGTGGCCCGGCGGCTGCGTGCATAAAAAAACACCCCGTGTCGGATGGGACACGGGGTGCCTTGAAAATGACTGATTCAGCTCTTTATTCCTGAGCCGCCGAGGCTGCTGCCTCTTCCGCCGCGGGCGAAAGGCCCTCGTCGGTGGTCAGGTGTTGAGCCGCGTAGCCGCCCTTCGACTTGAAGTAGAAGAACATAATGATGTAGGCCACGAGCATGATGCCGGGGAAGATCGCCATGTCGAACAGCGCGCCCTGGGCACTGGCACCCGTGGTCTTTGCGATCTGCTCATTGACCTCAGCGGCCTTCTCGTCATCCAGCGGCTCGAGGAGTTCGGCGACCTTGGCGTTGTCGATCGCACTGTAAGGCAGCACGCCGTAATAAGCCTCTTTATCCTCGGTCGCAACGAGGTTGCCGTCGCCATCTACGAGGGCGGGAACCGTTTCGACAATCGCCGTGTCGTTTTCGATCGCGGTGATGGCCTTCTCGGATTGCAACACACCGATGAATGGGAAGCCGAGCACGCCAACAGCCAGCATGCCGATGCCGCCCAATGCGTTAAGTGTCAGAGCACCACCCTTAGGCGACTGCTCGGAAACCACGCCGAGCATGGTTGGCCAGAAGAACGTCTTGCCGAAAGCGTAGAGCGTCGCGGCAGCAAAGATCATGACGCCGGCGGTCATGGACAACGTCATCAGGCCGGCAATCGCGAGGACCGCACTGGCGATCAGCAGGCCGATCGGGCTCAGAGCATGAACGATCGGGCCGGCACAGAAACGCAGGAAGCACATGATGGCCGAGGTGTAGACCAGGATCCAACCCGGGTGCAGGTTTTCGAAGACGCCTTCCATGATGCCAGTGATCCAGCCGTCGGTACCGATCTCGGTCGTGGCCAGCGGGATCATGATAAGCATCATGACAAGGACAAACGGGTTGCCGATCGACATGGTGTAGACACCAAAGCCAACGACCATGGCGACACCCAGTGCGATGAAGACAGCCGCAGGGACCATCGGCAGCGCTTCAATCAGCTGAAGCACGAGCAGGAAGGCAACGACCAACGCACCACCAACACCAAACTCGGCGAGCATCTGACGGTAGGTCACGCCAGCAGCAACGCGTTCGTTGTCCGGGAAGTGCAAGGGGATGAGCATCACGAAGAAGACGATGGCAGGCACCGCGATGATGCCGATCTTGATCCACCAGTCGACTTCGCCCAGGCCGATCGTAATCAGGCCGGCGACAACCAGACCGCCGGGCCAACCGGCGTGGAGGATGTTGAGCCACTTGGTCTTTTCTTTCTGGAACATGGTCGCGACGACCGGGTTGATGTAGGCCTCAACGGTACCGTTAGCCAGACCCAGCAGGATCGAGCCCCAGTACAGCATCTGATAAGCGGTGTCGTTGCTTTCGACGAAGAAGGCTGCGACGCCGATGACCGACCAGATCAGATAGGCGGCGAAGGAGAAGATCATCGCGATCTTGTAGCCAATCTTGTCAATGAAGAGGCTGAACAGGACGATCGAGATGGCGAAGGGCCAGACACCCGCACCGAGCAGGGCACCCTGCTGCTGTCCGTCCAGTTCGAACTGTACACCCCATGTGCCGATGAGGAACATACGGCTGATGAAGGCGAACGCGGTCGTGATCAGGGCGATGAAACAGCCCCAGAACATCAGCTTGTCGTGCTTACTGATTCCGTTGCCATTGGCTAGGTCATTCATAATGGTTCCTTTAAGCAGGCCAGGTTGGTCTTGCGGTCAGGCGAGCGGGTGGAAGACCGCCGCTGAACACTTGTATTGATTCGTTTCCCATCGTCAAGATACCCCACCTCGACGCAAAACTCGGCGCACACTGAACACTGTGCACCCTTGATTCAGTTGCAGAATCGTACCCCACGAGCCAAAAACGGTCAATCTTGGTGCAACACAGCGAACCCAAACCGTGAGGGGGACAGACATTCCTGTCTGCCAGCAGGCTGAAGGCCTGATCGATTCGGGATTCGGCTATTGCCGAACGACAGACAGGAATGTCTGTCCCCCTACTCTTGAGTTCACAGCCCCAGCACGTCGTCGTGCGTCGAGCCGGCAATCGCCATGACCTCACCGATCAGGTCTTCGGGCACGCCGAGATCTTCGAGCGTGGCCTGCAGGTTCTCCGCGACCGCGACGAAGTGGTCATGACTCAACCCCTGCTCAGCCACGAGCTTGGCGTGAGCCGCACGCATCGACTTGCCCGTGTAATGCACCGGCCCGCCAAACGCATAGGTGAGGAAGTTCTTCTGCTTGCCCCGCTGGCGGTCCATGTCCACCGCGTCAAAGAAGTGCTTGATCCGGTCGTCCGCCAAAACCTTCTCGTAAAACTTGTCTACCGCCGCATTCACCGCGGCTTCGCCACCGATTCGTTCGTATAGGCTGGGGGTATCACTCATCGGGCAGGCTCCTTTAGATAGGGGATAGGTAGACGAGATACGCCGTCATCTTACGATGACAGAAGATCTCTGTATTGGCCCGGCCACCTTATCCACAACACCCCGAGACCTATGATGAAACACCTGCGCGAAGAACTCTGGTTCAACATCCCCGACCGACGCGGCTACCTCAATATCACCGATCAGGTGCAGGAGGCCATCACCCGCTCGGGCGTCGTCAACGGCCTGTGCCTGGTCAATGCGATGCATATCACCGCGAGCGTCTATATCAATGACGACGAGCAAGGCCTGATCGCGGACTACGACGACTGGCTCGAAGGCCTGGCCCCCTTCAACCCCGGCAGCGATCTCGAGCAAGGCGGCTACCGCCACAACCGTACGGGCGAGGACAACGCCGACGCACACATGAAGCGTCAGATCATGGGCCGAGAGGTCGTCGTCGCCATTACCGATGGTCAACTCGACTTCGGCCCGTGGGAGCAGATCTTCTACGCCGAGTTCGACGGGCGACGTCGAAAGCGGGCACTGATCAAAATCATCGGTGAGTAGAGACGATGCTTAATACCACCGCCAGAGCGTACGCTTGCGCTCCGCCCGGTCCTTGCGGATCTCACAGCGCCAATCCACGGCCCCTATGTCCGGGGCGCTGGCCTGCATGATGGTCTTGACCTTCGGCTCGATCGCGCGGTAGTGCCACGTCGGGTCCGGGTCTAACGGTTCGCCGTTTTCCTTCAGAAAAATGAAGCGGTACTGACTGGGCAGTTCGCGGTTAAACGCGGGCTCGAGGCGGCGAACCTCGACAGTGACACGCATCGGTCGGCCGTTGTCCTCGGGCACGACGATCGGCGCATCAACATAGAAGTCATTATCCAGCCAGCCATACGTCACAACCTTCGGATACTTCGCGTCGGGGATCGGGTCGATATCCGCGTGGCCGGGCGTGTAACAACCGGTCATCATCAGGACAGCGGCAAGCATCGGAACAATCATCAGTCGTCTCATGGCTAGCTCCCTTGTTGAGTAGGTGCGTTAACAGTTTCGTCAGAGGGTTCGATCGGGCTCGGATTCAGGTCACGTTCCGTCGGCACGCGCAGATAGTGAAACGCTGCCTGATTGGTTTGCGGGGGATCAAGGCTGCCCAGTACTGCGCCGCCATGCGATCCAACACCCGGCAGGTCAATACTCACGTCAGTGTCCGGTTCGGTGATGTTCAGTGCGGCGACAAACAGCCGCTGAGGAAACACATCGCAGTAATCGGTATTGGCCTTGGCGGTGCCTTTAAACAGCAGGCCCAGCGCGGCGATCCCTGCGCCGATTGCCGCCGCCTCCCAGTTTTCATCATCGATCCCCTCGGCCGCGATGACCAGGCCGCCTGCGATCAACACGTTGCCGAGGATGTTCTTCGCGATACGCACGTCCTCAAGGTTGTTCCAGCGGTGGTCCAGCGCCATGCTGTTGAGGTTCGTGATCGCAGGCAGGTCGTAAGGCGACTGACCGACCACACTGACCCGCGCCGGCGTCCGTGTCGTATCGATCGGCCGATAGCGTGACAACGAGCCGCCGGGCCCCGTCGCGACCTTCCTCGGCCCAAGCCCATCGGCGACAACAACGATCGTGTTGTAATCCCCCGCGCGGAGCTGCTTCACCAGTGGCCGATGTTCCGGACTGAGCTTGACCACGCGGTTGAAGTAATCGCTCGCCTCGGCGTCACGCCCCAGCTGCTGGCTGGCGATGCCGTGCAGCAGGTACGCCATCGTGAAGTTGTTTTCCTCCGCGACGTAGCCGTTGTCCAGGTAGTCATCGCCGTCGGCAAACTCCGGTTCTTCGCCCCGCTGCTTCGCTTCGTACGCCGCGGCTCGGCGGGCGATCTCTTCGGTATCGATCAATCGCTCGGGCTTGTCCTCGCCCTCACCTTCAAAATCGCGCAGATAAAACAACGCGTTCTCCGCAGCGGCCCGAGCGTTGTCCCAGCTGCCGATACTCGCCTGCACAAAGCCGTAGTACACCAGTGCCATCGCCTGCTCGAAAGGCTCGCCCTTCCAGACCTTCACGCCCTCGGTGAACACGACCGATCGCACCGTCTTGTCGTCATTGAGCCCCTGCGTCCGCAAGACGTCATAGACCTCCGCAAACCAGCGCTCGGCACGGATCGGATCGCCCGCGTCCAGGTTCAATACCCCCGCACGCATCCGATCAAGCATGTACCGGCGTTCCGAACGGTCGCTCTCGACTTGCGCTTCAACGATATCGCGCGCGCCGGCAAAATCACCGACAAGCATCTTGGGGTGCGGCGAAGGACGCATGTCGCTCTTGCAACCGACGAATACGACCAACGCTGCAAGCAGCAGCATGGCTGCCGTGGCGTTGAACGTGTTGGGTCGCACATCACGCATGCTTTAGTCTCTCACACTCCCCGTCGCTGATCGTTTGAACTCAAATCGATCGATCCAGACCGACTCGTTCGTGTTCAGGTCCAGCATCTGAAACTCGCAGGCGTACACATCCGTCCGCCCGTTGCCATCCTCGGGCACACGCGTCACCGATCGGAACGTCGCGGTGATCGTGTGGGTGACGCCACGCTCCGTGCCAAAACCCTTGTCTGCGCGTTCCGCATCGAGCGTCCCGCGGCGGTCGATCGCGTATTGCGCCGGGATCACAAACGCCACCCGCTTGTCATTCCAGAGCGAATTGATCGGCTGAGCGCCGCGGACCATCGCGACCACGCCCCACTGCTCGCCACGCGTCATGATCTCGCTGGACAGGTTGAGCACCTTGTCAAAAGACACGACCCATGTCTCGCTGGTCGCCGTCCGCTGAGCAAACGCATCCGACTGCCGCAGGCTCTGGGCCATCTGCGCGGTCATCTCGAGATAGTCCTCGACCGCAATGCGCGAGGTCTGCGGGGTCTTGCAGCCCAACGCGCACAACGCAACCATCACGATGGCGAGCGTCGGCCAACACTTCATCGATCCATGACCTGCTTCGTCTCGGTTCGGAAGCTGTAGATGATCTCGTTGGTCGCGAACGACACGAGCTGCACTTCGATGTAGTACAAGGCCGACTCGCTTCGGCGGATCTCGTAAACATCCATGAACATGCCGTAGGTCAGCTTGGCATCGTAATCAGGCACATAGAACGAGCCGCCGCCCCACTTGATTTCTTCGCCGGCCGCATCAGCGGGTGCCGGGTCGGTCGCGACGCGCTCTTTCGATGCGATGTTCTCGACACGACGACGCTCTTCAACGAACTTCATCTTGTCGCCCGCCGCCTTGGTACGGATCAGATTGCTCCGGATCCCCGAGACGACGTACTCGTAGTCGTTCGTGCTCATGCTCGTGGTCTTGTTGTTGATGTCGCCCAGCAGGATCGTGACACGCTCAGGCGTATCAGAGATACCACGCGCGGTCGGCAGGGCCTGGAGGATGTCCGCGCTGGCCGACTCTCGGAACTCGATCAACGTCACAGGCAACTGCCGCTGGTCATCAAGCTCAGCCCGGGTCGACTCGTCCACCGGCACACGGCGTGAATCAGTCCCCTTACAACCCACCGTGCCCATCAGCAGCCCGGCGGTCAACATCAGCATCATCGATCGGCTCATCATCTTTGTCATCGCAGCAGTCTCCAGTTTCAGGCTCATCTCGAAAGACGGTTTCAGGCTCGGACCCGTTTCCAACCCTATTAGAGCGTCATTCGACACCGAGTGGTTCAATAAAGTATGTAAAAACTTACTCCTTTTTACAAGACGTGTTGAACCACCAGGGCGCTTCACAATAGGCAGACCTGTCAAAACAGATAAAACCCACAAGGCCTTATAGACAATTAAGTTGCGAAAATGACAGACTCCCTCTTGCATGGACGGGAACCCGTGGCATCCTAGACCTGTCCGGCACGCAGATCTGCGAAAACCGGAGTGAGAAAATACCCCTGATCGAGTGCAACCCGACGCTTTTGGTGTCGGGTTGTGCTTTTTTGACGCCAGTTGGAGAACTGGGGTTGACACAGCCGAATAGTTTTGTATGCTTTTGCTTACTTAATGGATGCCCCCATGCAACAACTCGCCCACCCAACCGCATCGCCCGGACGA
>JBMZAP010000175.1:0-6481 GCA_049611445.1 Phycisphaeraceae bacterium
TGACGCCCCACCCTCATCCCCCGCCTTCTCCCTGAAAGGGAGAAGGAGCCCGAGCCGCTACACCGCGCGCTGATCTGCCTTAAAATATGCGGCTTCGCATAGGCTTGAGGCTTGCGTCCTGAGGCTTGTGTAACCGATGACGCCAAGCCCCAAGCCTCAAGCCCCAAGCCTAACCATGACCGCACCCGAAGAAAAAAACATGGATGAACTCGTCGCACTCTGCAAGCGACGCGGCTTCGTCTACCCCGCCTCCGAGATCTACGGCGGCCTCCGCGGCTTCTGGGACTACGGCCCGCTGGGCACCGCGCTCAAAAACAATATCCGCGACTGGTGGTGGCGATGCATGGTCGACTGCCCGCCCATCGGACCCGATGGGCAACCCGTCTCCATCGTCGGCCTGGACTCCTCCATCATCCAGAACCCCAAGACCTGGCAACACTCCGGCCACGTCGGCGGGTTCAACGACCCATTGGTTGACTGCACCGAGACCAAAAAGCGATACCGTGCCGACCACGTGATCATCTGGCTCAACGAAGAAGGCACCGGCCCACACCTGGCCTTCATGGAAAACGAAGAGCCAAACGAACGCCGTGTCCGCAAGTTCTATAAAGAAGTGCCTGAGCTCAAGCCCGTGTCGTTCATGGACATCACCGATGAGCAGCGTGCCAACGCCGTTGGCCCCGACGCGAGTAAGCCCGGCAGCCTGACCGAACCGCGCACGTTCAACCTCATGCTCGACACCTTCCCAGGGCCGATCCGGGATGAGGAAAACAAGGCGTACCTGCGGCCCGAAACCGCGCAGGGCATCTTCTTGAACTTCAAGAACGTCCTGGACACCATGCGCGTCAAGGTGCCCTTTGGCATCGCGCAGATCGGAAAATCCTTCCGCAACGAGGTCACCCCCCGCAACTTCATCTTCCGCTCGCGTGAGTTTGAGCAGATGGAGATGGAGTTCTTCTGCCCGCCAGATGAGAGCCAGAAGTGGTACGAGTTCTGGCGCGATGAGCGGTTCAAGTGGTGGCTGTCGCTGGGCGTCAGCGAAGAAAACCTCATCCTCCGCGACCACGGCGACGATGAGCTGGCGCACTACTCCTCCGCCTGCGTCGATGTCGAATACAAGTACCCCTTCACCGCGCCGGGCTTCGGCGAACTCGAAGGCGTCGCCCACCGCGGCAACTACGACCTCACCGCTCACTCCAAGAGCAAAGAGAAGAACCGCGACTCGAACACCAAGCTCGACTACTTCGACCAGGAGCTGCAGGTCCGCCTGCAGAACGAAGGCGTCGACAAGGAAACGATCAAGGAAAAGTCGCGTTACGTGCCGCACGTCATCGAGCCGGCCAGCGGCCTGACCCGCGCCGTGCTCGTGGTGCTCTGCGAAGCCTTCACCCCGACGCCCGACCGCCAAGGCAGCAAGTACATCCTCAGCTTCAAGCCGAAGTTCGCGCCTGTGAAGGCTGGCATCTTCCCGCTGGTTAACAAGGATGGCATGCCCGAGGTTGCCGAGAAGCTCTACAACCAACTCCGCACCAAATACGTCGTCGAGTACGACGCCAAGGCCGCGATCGGCAAGCGCTACGCCCGCATGGACGAGATCGGCACGCCGTTCTGCTTCACCATCGATGGCGACACGCTGACCGACCAGACCGTCACCGTCCGCGACCGCGACACGCTCGCACAGGAGCGCATCCACCTGGACAAGGTCGAAGCATTCCTCGCCGAAAAGCTGGCGGAATAGGCCTTAGACAGGCCTACCGCCGATAATAATCTTGGTTTAAATCCAATGAGCGGGGGCAGGCCACTATTTTGCTTCTTTTGCGAGACACATGGGGGTAGTATTGTTATTGGCCCCTGCATGTGTATGGGAGCCAATCCCGGCCGTTTGCCGGAGGAAAGGATGATTGCCATGAAGTTCAAGATCGCCTTGTGTGCACTGCTGCTCGTGATGGTCAGCACCACCGCCTCAGCCCGATTCACTTCAGAAGAAGGCTGGACCGGGTGGGACGGCTGGGATGACAACAGCTGGGGCTGGAACCGAGACAAGCAGTGGGACGGCCAGTCCTGCCCCGAGAAGCCCCAATGCGAGGGCAAAGACTGTGACGAACCATCGCCTGTCCCTTCGCCGACGGCTGCGATGATGGGCCTTGGCGCGATGGGACTGATGCTCACCCGACGCGGCAGCCGACGCAACTGAGTAACCGACAAGCTGAAATGACCACAACGGCCGTGTCTTGTGACGCGGCCGTTGTTGCATCTACATCCAACTCCAACCGCCGTCACAATCGATACAGAGCGCACAGGCCGACGGCTGTATCGACCTGTGCGTAAGCGAGCCGACATTTCATTTGCCCGGTCATTGGAGTGGGCTATTTTTTCAGCACACTTCGAGCAAAGGAAGAGCAATGAAAATGAAACTGGCAATGCTTACCGTGCTGATGATGGCCATGAGCTCCCCTGCCCTTGCAGATGACAATTGCTGGGGCGACTGGTCCGGTTTCACGCACTGGAACTGGGAGTGGATCGGCGAGCAAATCGATGACGATGATTGCGATGGGATCTGGAACAAAGACGACGACTGCGATTGGGGCTGGATCTTCGATCGCTGTAACGAAGACAAAGGTGGCGATGATTGCGACTGGGGCTGGCCGAAGGACAAAGCGTGCCAGCCACCTTCGTCCGTCCCCTCGCCGACCGCGGGCCTTGCAGGCCTGGGCGTGCTGGGCCTGATGCTTAACCGACGCCGAAGCAAGCAAGGCTAAGAAAACCGCAATACAACTGGAGAAAGCACAGCGGCCGTATCAGTTCAAGCGGCCGTTGTTGCGTGCGCTGGTACAACCCCTACAGACGATATCTGCAATCGTTTGAGAACGTACAAGCCGATCTCGAATGCTGGCAGGGGTAAAAACATCTCAATAGTTGATGGCCTGCTCAATGGCTGAATTCGAGGCTTCACCTGCGACTCTACGATCCAACCATTGTCAGGGCGATCACCATGATCATCAGGCTCAGCATTTGCACGATCCTTGCCGCGGCCCTCACTGCGCCGGCGTCCGCCACCGGATCGAACTGGGATAACTGGACCGAATGGGAGCAGTCCACCAAGGAAGAAAAGAAAAGCAACAAGCAGCACAAGGTCAAGAAATACAGCAAGTACAGCGAGGGCGAAAGTGACTGGGACAAGTACGAGCGATGTGAGGCCGACGACAAGAAAGAATCAAGGCAGTACCGGGACGACCGGGGCGAGAAGTGCGACCCACCCAACAGCGTGCCTTCCCCCACCGCAGCGATCGCTGGCATCGCGTTGATGGGCGTACTGCTTGGACGACGCGACAAGCGCAACCTCATCCAATCCTGAATAAACAATAGGACACGACACTACAGCGGCTGGCTCTTCGGAGACAGCCGTTGTTTTTAATACGTGCCCATGCAGGATTGAGAGAACTGCCCTCAGTTCCGTCTGTAGGGACAGGCGCAGCATTGTTTTGATCCGCGACAAGAATTCGATTTGCACCTGTGGCATTGAATCTGATGATTCAATGGCCGGATGATCCAGGCATGATCAGGAGGAACAGAGATGAAATGCAATGCGACCCTAGCCGGGCTTGGCGTGCTGCTGATGGCAGCCGGCGCCAGTGCGGACTGGCACACCATTGACATCGGCCGCTACGGCCACGGCCGCGTTCTTGACGGCAAGACACTGGGCCCGGCGACCGTCCGCGCGGTCAACTTCCATGACGAGCAAAGTCGGCTCGTGGTGTTCGATACCCGCAAGCGCGGCACACGCGACCCCGACCTCGAAGGACCCAACGGCGACGGGCTCGGCTACTGGGCGCAGGGCAACATCGATTCGCAAGACATCACCGGCACCGTCCTGATCGTCCAGGAGACCGGACCATCCTTCGCAGGTTACGCACGAAACCTGCCGATGGTCGTCGCACAGCCCGACGACGAAGAACGAATCACCAACGGCAAGCGCCCCGGCGCGGGCGAAATCACCTTCATGTTCGACCACCAGATCGATGCGTTCCGCTTTACGCTCTTCGATGTCGAAGAGAACGAAGTGTTTGATACCCACGCCGGTTCGTACGTGGTTTTCACCGGCGGTGACCAGAACGTCAAGGTCGCTTTTGCCGACCTCATCGATCCGAACAGCCCGTACTACGACCCGTCGATTCAATTCGGCAACCACTCGGCCAACCGCTTTCCTCCCATCACCGCACACCAGCTCGGGCTCCTGGGGATCGAGCGCGTCGTGATCAATATGGGCGGCTCCGGCGCGGTCGGTGATCTGAGCTACCTCGACGAACAGCACGAGATCGGCGCGGCAACGTTCCGCGACGAGATCGGTGGCTCAGGTGACGGCAGCGGATCCTTCGCCTACTCCTACGAAACCGGTGGTGGATCACCGGGCGGTGGCGGCGGCGGACCTGACCCGGGCCCCAAAAACCCGGACGATGAGCCCGACGATCCGATCAGCGTCCCCTCCCCGGGCGCAGGCATCGCGGGTGTCCTCATCATGAGCCTGCTCGCAGGCCGACGACCACGCAAGCAACGGCACAACGATCGTCCGGATCAAAGGACAAGCTGATACGCGATCACATCGTGTCGCTTGCCGAACTTGCGACCAAGCTTTTCAAAGCGGCCAACCTCCCGGAAGCCCAGCTTCTCGTGCAGCTTGAAGCTGACCGCGTTGCCCTCGGTGACGCGCGAAAGAATGCAGTGCAGCCCCGCCTCCCGGCCTGCCTCAATCACCGCCTGACTCAGCTGCATCCCCAGCCCCCTGCCACGCGAGCCTTCGGCAAGGTACACCGACCACTCCGCGACACCGTCATAGCCGCACTTGTCGTCATACGGGCCAAGCAGCGCAAAACCGACCACCACCCCGCTGTCATCTTCCGCAACAAGGACCGGAAAGTGAGCCGGGCGATCCGTCAGGCGATCGCGCCAAAGCGACACGGGCTTGGGCTCATGCCAGAGGATCGCGGTGGAGTTCGCGATCGCGTCGTTGTAGATCGCGGTGATCGCCTGAGCGTCGTCGGGCGTGGCTGGGCGGATGGTCATACGCAACACTATAAAAAGAGAGCCGTGTCATGACGACACGGCTCCCAAGAGTGATCAATTAAACCAGCGTGACTCAACGCACGCCCATGAGGATCTCAAGCGTCAGCTGATCAAGCGTCTCGTACGGCAGCGGTCGCTTGGCGAGCTTGGTGCGGTCCAGGTCGGCGGCGAGCAGGGCCTTGGCGTTGGCCTTGCTGAACTTCTTGACGGCCTTGGCCGGGGCAGTGTTGTCGCCGCGGTTGATCTTCTTGATGATGCCCTGGATCTTGCGGTCCTTGTTGAACTTGGCGACCTTCGATTCGAGGATCTTCCAGGTCCGCATCGAGCCGGCAGCGAAGGCCTTGACCTCGCTGTAGTCCGCCTGACGGTACGCGTGGCTGTCGAAGTGCTTCATGCCCTTGTACTTGTAGTCGGTCAGCAGCTTGCACAGGAAGAAGTTGGCCTTGTAGCTCACGCTGCCGAAGCGGAAGTCCTGGTCGTAGCGCCCCATCTCCTGGTCGTTCAGGTCGATGTGGAAGAGCTTGCCGGCTTCGAGCGCCTGGGCAACGTGGTGGACGAAGTTAAGACCAGCCATGGTCTCGTGAGCGAACTCGGGGTTCACGCCACACATCTCAGGGTGGTCCAGCGTCGGGATGAAGCCGAGGTAGTTGCCGGTCGTTGCCATGTAGATGTGGCCACGGGGCTCGTTGGGCTTGGCTTCAAACGCGAACTTGTAGCCCATCTTTTCGGAGAGGTTGTACTTGCACAGGAAGTTGATGCACTCGCGGAAGCGCTGCGTCGCGACGACCGGGTCCTTGGTGGCATCGCTTTCAGTACCTTCTCGACCGCCCCAGAAGACATAGGTCTTCGCGCCGAACTCTTTGCCGAGCTTCATCGCGTTCATCGTCTTCTGCACGGCATACGCACGCACCTCAGCATCGTTGCTGGTGAACGCGCCGTCTTTGAACACGGGGTCAGAGAAGAGGTTGGTCGTGGCCATGGGGACCTTGATGCCGGTGCTGCGCAACGCCTTCTTGAAGTCCTTCTTGATCTGGGCTTCTTCGGCGGCAGTCGCGTCGATCGGGATCAGGTCGTTGTCGTGGAAGTTCACGCCGTAGACGCCGCCGACCTCACCGAGCAGGTGAACAAGTTCGGCCGGGCTGTGCTTGCCACGGGTCGGCCCACCGAAGGGGTCAGCGCCGGGGTTGCCGACGGTCCAGAGGCCGAAGGTGAAGTGGTCTGCGGGTGAGGGTGCGAAGGGGTCACGCTTGGCCATGGTTTTTCCTCTTGGAGTATTGACGATCTGTGAGTGAAGTTAAGCGACGCATGATAATCGCTGGGAAAGCGTAGGAAAAGTAAGGGAGAAGATGCAGCCGCCGCGTCATACGCGGGCGGACGAACCGGAGAGCAATTTTAACAATTCAGATCGTTCGTCCGCCCG
>JBMZAP010000176.1:0-6375 GCA_049611445.1 Phycisphaeraceae bacterium
GGGCAACGTAGACGGACGACGGTCTGGCACACACCCCATCACAGGCGAACGCATGAACAATGCCGAGGCGCTCTACAACTACATCACCGACAACGACTAAACACTGCGCCTCAGCATGCTAGCGCAGGCTCCTCTGACATCGATTCTTCAGACCAGGCACTTGGCTGTGTCGCTTCTTCGACTTGTGTCACGCAGGCATTGCAATAGATGAAATCCCGGATGCACTCCACCACGTCTTCACGGCTGTTGAGCACGCCACAGCTTGGCATGACCTGCAACATGGTCGTCATCGTGTCCCACTCGCTGGGCTGGGTGTTTTGCGAGCCGTCGTCGTGATTCAGAATGCCCATCTGCCAGCCCTCGAAGCAGCGTTTACCTGTCGGCTGACGGTGAAGCACTTTACAGTCGGTGTGCCGTGGATCCTTCTGAATACGCTGGAATAAGGTCCCAACGTTCTCCGCTTCACCTTCCATCACCTGCAGATAGTTACCCGAGCCGTACAACAGTAGGCCCGTCACGCCGATCCGTCGATTATTTCGGGCACTGGTTTCCGAAATCAATTCGACCATCTCTGGCGTAACGTGTGTCCTGGCCTTGCTGGTGTAGATGATGCTGAGCATCGGGTTCCTTTCTGCGTCCTCACGCATTCGATCGTAAAACCCCATCCTGTTGAGTCGTGCATCGGCACAGATCCGTGCATCATGCATTGGTTTCAGGCAATTTCACCAGACCCCGCATGGGCGCGCAGATACAAGGCTTAAGCTTCGCCTCATTTAACGCGCAGCATAACGACAGGGGCGTATAGCCGATGCTTTCCTGAATCAATACAAGCGAATGAGATTAATGGCCGCCAAAGCCCGCAGGTGAATCCGACAGCTCCAATGCCAGCGTTGATCCAGCGAGATCCTGCCAGGACAGGAAGGGCGATTGCAGTGGTTTACCATTCAGCGCCGCGCTAGTGACGTAACGGTTACGGTCACTGGTTGACGGGGCGTCAATCGTGAAATCGCCGGCAGGCAGATGCAGTGTCGCCCGCTTAAAGACCGGCGACCCGATGATGAACTGGTCCTGCCCGGCGACGGGGAACAGGCCCAGTGCCGACCAGACATACCATGAGGTCATTGCGCCCGAGTCATCGTTGCCGACCATGCCGCCCGGCGTTGGCGTAAACAACTTCAGTCCCTCACGGACCACGTCGCACGTACGATCATGTCGGCCTGCATAGCAATACGCATAGGGCACCTCCATGTCCGGCTCGTTGCATAGCCCTTCAAACCGGTGCAGGTCGTGCCCCAGCCGCATCTCATTGGGCAGCGGCTCGCAACCGACACGGGGCGCGGCATTCGCGCCAAAGCCAAAGAAACGATCGAGCTGCTCGATGAACGGCTCGTCTCCGCCGGACAGCGCGATCCGCCCGGGCATGTCATGCAACAGCCGGAAAGAGTAGTTCCACTTGCCGCCCTCGTAGAACGTCGAGTGCTGTAAAAGCCCTGTTTCGGGGTTGTAGGCGTTGCGCCAGTTGCCCGCCAACTCGCTCATCGCCTGGCACAACCTGTCATCACCAATATGCTTCGCCACGCGCGCGGTGCAGTAGCATCCATACGCCATATCAAGTGTATGGGTGATGGGGTGTACAACGCCTTGCTGAAGGAAGGCCTCGCCGACGCCACCACGCTTCAGGTCACGCGCCATCATCGTCGCAGCTCGTTCCCAGTCAATCCCCTTCAGACCACGCGTCAACGCGTCGGCGATCGTCACATGAGATAAAGCACTGGCCTGGTGAGCAAAACGGTCGTAGCCGCGAGCCATGCGGTAACCAATCGGGAAGTTGCCCTCGATCTCCACGATGTTAAGCAGGCTGTTGACGAAGTCCGAGCCGAAGTCCGGATAAAGGCTCAGCATCAGTGGCAGGTGCGTCTTGTACAGATCCCACATCGTGGACATATCGAAGTAGAACGGCCCGTCCCATGGCCAGAAGGGCGACTCATCATGCGCTTCGCAAGGCTTGATCATGCTTCGATACAACGACGTCGCGAAGACTTTCCGCTGCGCATCTGTCCCACCCTCGATCTCAATCGCATCAAATTTCTCGCCCCAGCGGTCGACCGCACGCTGCCTCGACACGGCGAAACGTCTTGTCGGCAGGTTCTTGCGCGCTTGACGAGGCGTCCGCCAACTGAATCCAATCCGCAGTTCAAGCTGATGTCCCGCCTTCACCGGCATCGTGAACACCACGCCAAATGGCTTGAACGTCGAGGGGCGAATGTACTGATGCGAAAGGTCGTCCTGCCCTTGGAGCACCTCGCCGCCTTCCCACAATTCGGCCGTGGGCTCATCTTCATAGAAACGAAGGCTCATGGCGCTGCACAGCGTGACGCCCTCAAGAACAACTTCGCTGTGTGCGACATTAACGCCATCAAGCTCGACGTGTGCCCGCTGAGGGACGGTTTGGCCGTCCTCAATCGCGATCCCGCCGTGCGATAGGTCGATCGCAATCACGGCCGTACAGTCCTGCGTGAACGTGTACTGATGTACTGCACCGCGCGAGGTAACGGACAACTCGGCCTTGATCCCGGCGTCTTTCAACTCACAGGCGTAGTAGCCGGGGCTGGCCTGCTCGTTGACCAGCTCACGCGGCGTGTCGATTGAAGCCAGCCCGCCGAGCGCTGCGGTTGTCGGAACAACACGCGTGTAGTTGTAGTACTTGCGAATCGCGCCAACGCCCGATGGGTGAAAATGCGTGAACCCTCGGCATAAACGCTTCTCAAACAACTCCGGCGGCAGGCCCTCCGTACATTTACCCCATCGCCCGTAGCCCGTCGGATATCCCCCCGAATAAGCGCAGGCAGAGACCATCCCGAACGGAAGCGTCGCTCCCGGGTGGGTGTTGCCGATCATCGGCTTGGGGAAAAACCACGACGATGCCAAACCCTCGGGCACGACGACATCGATTGGCTCACAGCCAATGAACGGATCGACATCATCAAGCATCGCTGCTTCACTCATACACGATAGATTAGCTGACCTGCGGCCTCGGGGTCATGCCAACGCTTCGACGGGTGCCTGCGCCACCTTCAACGAACCGAGCATGTTGACCAGGTTGCCGAACACCGCCGCGCGATCGAATCGCATTGCAAAGTCGCGAGCATCTGCACTGAGTTGCTGGCGTTGCACATCGGTCATGCTGTACGCCTCATCGAGCGCCCTTGTCAGGTCGGATACATTGCCGGCCTCGTGGTAAATGCACTGGTCGCCCGTCGCCTCGGGGATCCCGCCTGTACGCGTGGTGACGACGGGGCCAAGCCCACCAGCAAGCATCTTCTCTGCGATCGCGATGCCGAATGTCTCTGTGAACTCCGGCCGAGCCTTACTGGGCAAACAATACATCGCGCAGCCATGCATCAACAACGTCTTTTCTTCATCGCCAACATCATGAAGAATCATGATGTTCGGATCCGAGTCGCTCAACTCATGCAGACGTTCGCTCTCGGGCCCATTCCCACAGATCACCAGCTTCTTCTCGCCATAGGAATCGGACGCGCGGTAAGCGTGGATCAGATCATCCACACCCTTGGCCCGAGCCAGTCGGCTCAGGAACAGGATATAACCGTCACGCTCCAGGCCCCGTTCAGCCAGCGCCTCTTCAACCCGCTTGGGATGCTTCTCAACGCTCAGATATTTCGACGTGTCGATCGCGGGATAGCTGATCTCCACACGATCCTTGAGTTGCTGCTCAAATCGTGTGCCGATCATCGCATCAACCTTCTGGCCTGCTTCAACAATGAGATCGCGTGTGTAGGCGGACACCGCAACGGGCAGTTCGTGGCTCAGGTAGTTGCTCAGGACCAGTTGAGCCGCACCGATCTGACCTGTCTTCAAAGCCTCGTTGACGACGTTGGTAATGTCCGAACCAACCGCCTCAGCGATCGTGGCGACACGTCCACGCGGGCCGAAGTGCTGCTGCGCATTGACCGCGTTCATGACCATCATGCCGTGGGGCACAATATAGAGGTCCATGACCAGCGTCGGGCCTTCACAGGAATTGAGTAAGTCGATCATGTGCCCGGAGATCGCATAGCTCAGCCGACCATCCAGCACCTTGTAATCGCCCAGCGGCTCGGGACGATCGACCTCGATGCCCTGTGAGTAGGACTGCACCGAAGCGAGCGGCTTGAGCGGCAGGCCGGACTCTTTCAGTGTGTCGATCGGGTAGCTGACGATATGAATCTTCTCAAGGCCCGCAGCATGTGCCGCCTCCGCAAGGTTGCGTGCCTCAGTCGAGTGGCCACAGATAATCGGGTCGGCTCGGACAAGGATGATCAGGTTCTTGAACTGGTCTGCAACCGATGTGAACGACACATCATCTGGCGTCCTTGGCGAAGGAACATCCGTGTTCACAATGCGGATACGTGAAGAAATATCGGTAGGGGAGATCGGTGCGATAGCTGCCTCATTTCGAAGACGAAGTTGTCTGAAAGTAAGCAGGCCGGTCACCGGCGGCGAGAAGGTGGGGTTGCGCCTCGCCAACGCTGATCATATTCTAAGCCCGCTTCGCCAAGTGATCAAGCCAATTTAACGTGGCATTGTTACGATTCCGTCATGCTCAAATCCGTCACAGAGCTCATTCAAAACGGCATCGACCAGCAACTGCACCGCGGGGCCCAGCTCTGTGTCTCACAGCGCGGCAAAACTCTCGCACAACTCGCGATCGGCGAAGCCTCGCCAGGTCGGCCGATGGCCGATGACGCTATCGCCCTATGGATGTCCAGCGGCAAGCCCATCACCGCCGCCGCGATCCTGCAACTCGTCGAACAGGGCGAGATCGATCTCGAGGACAGCGTCGCACATTACCTGCCGCTCTTCGCGGCACACGGCAAGTCGTACATCACCGTGCGGCACCTGCTCACCCATACCGCCGGCATCCGCACCGCACGCTTTAAATTCCCGCAGGACGACTGGGACACGATCATCGCGGCGATCTGCGATGCACAGCCCGAATGGGAGGCCGGCGAAGAGGGGGGCTACCACACGCAAACCACCTGGTTCCTCCTCGGCGAACTTGTTCACCTTGTCGACGGCAGAACGATCGACCAGTACGTCCGCGAGGAAATCTTCACGCCACTGGGCATGAACGATGCCTGGCTCGGTATGCCCGCCGAGGTCTACCGCGACTACGAGCAGGCCGGCCGTCTGCTCGACATGCCCAACACCGCGACCGGCGAGCCCAAGCCCGCGCCGATGACCAGCTTCGATTGGTCCACACGCCCGCGTCCCGGCGGCAACTGCATGGGGCCCATCAGCCAACTCGTCACGTTTTACGAGATGCTCCTCAACGGCGGTGAGCACAACGGCACACGGATCCTCCAAAACGACACCGTAGAACGCATGACCACCCGCCAGCGCGCCGACATGCTGGACCACACCTTCAAGCAAACCGTGGACTGGGGGCTGGGCATCGCAGTCAACTCTGCCCACCACGCGCCGGGCGATGCATGGCACCGTATCCCCTATGGCTACGGCCCACATGCTTCAAAAGAGACCTTTGGCCATGGCGGTGCCCAATCCTCTATCGCCTTCGCCGACCCCAAGCACCAACTCGCCGTCGGCATTGTCTTCAACGGCATGCCAGGTGAAGCCAAGCATCAGCAACGCATCAACCCGATCCTGGATGCGCTGTACCAAGATCTCGGCCTGACCTAATCATCCTGCCAGAAGATTTCCGCAAGCACGGCCTGCTCCAGCAAGCCCAGGTAGGTGTCGATGGGTATCTCCACGACGCCAAACTGCTCGATATGTGGGTTCGTAAACTGAACATCAAAGAGTTTGTATCCACGTTTACGTAGGTGCTCGATCAGCCAGACATAGCAGACCTGCGATGCATAGGGCTCGGTGGAAAACATCGACTCGCCGAAGAAAGCCCCGCCGATCGTGACACCATAGATTCCGCCCACCAACTCACTGCCTAGCCAGGCCTCGACACTGTGCGCGAAGCCTTGATCATGCAGCGTGTCAAAAACCTCCTCGATTTCACGGTTGATCCACGTGCCCGCGCCGGCAGGCCGCGGCACCGTCGCACAGGCATTAACGACCCGTGCACAACATTGATCGGACGTGATGTCGAAACGCTTTTTGCGGACCTGCCTGGCAAGTGATCGCTTGAGATGGAATGACCCCAGCGGATCGCCTTCGAGGAACGGCTGGATCGCCCGAGGGTCCGGCGAGAACCAGTCGATTTTCCCATCGCGCTCCTCCGCCATCGGGAACAGTCCCTGGCAGTACGCACTCAGCAGTAGGTCGGGGGTCAGCCTCACGTCCCGTAGACGATAGGCGAAAAGCCACCGGTCGGACTCGAACCGACAACCTGCGGTTTACAAA
>JBMZAP010000177.1:0-6366 GCA_049611445.1 Phycisphaeraceae bacterium
GGGGTGGTCAAGATGCGTAATGCCCTGCACAAGGACGATGACGGGCCGATTGACCCCGGATGCGACTGTGAAGCGTGTTCCGGCGGCTACAGCCGGTCTTATCTGCATCACCTGTTCAAGGCCGAGGAAATGCTCGGGTCGAATCTGGTGAGCCTGCATAATCTGCGGCACTTTCAACGGCTCATGTTGGACATCCGGGCCGCGATCGCTCACAATGCGTGGTCCTCGCTCGCTCAGAACTGGCCGGTGGCTGGCCTGAGCTGAGCAACTGGGCATTGTGCCCGGCGAACGAACGCGAACCCAACGTAGACGAGTTTTGACGATGCAAACTGTGCTTGCCCTAGATGGACAGCCCCTGCTTCTGGCCCAGCCGGCGACCGGCGAGAACGCGACGACCTCTGCCGAGGGTTCGCCTCAGGGCGGTGCCAACGGTGAAGGCGGCGAGGCCCCGCAGCCTGAGGGCTTCAGCTTGTTCTCCATGATGCTGATCTTCGGCGCCGTCATCCTCTTCATGATGATGCTCGGCGGCGGCTCGCGCAAGCAACGCAAGAAGCAGCAGGAAATGCTCTCCGCGATGGGCAAGGGCGACAAGGTCGTCACCATCGGCGGGATCAAGGGATCGGTTGTCGAGGTTCGTGACGGCGAAGTGGTCGTCAAGGTGGATGAGAACAACAACACCCGCATGAAGTTCAGCAAGGAAGCGATCCGCGAGGTCGTGACGGATAAGCCGACCGAAGAAAAGTAGCAGGGTACGTACCTGCCAGATGATTGAAAGCCACCATGCTTGAACTGATCCATGCCGTCATTGCATCGCTGCTGCTGAGCACAGTAGCAGGCGGTGGCGTGGATCAAACGGCTCAGACCGATGAAGAGCCCGGCAGTTCCGAGACCGGCATTGATGTGGGCAAGATGCCTTCACATCTGGTCTCGCCGCGTGGCCTGGCCAATGATGACCAGAGCGATGACCACCAACCCACGGCAATGAACGAGCAGGTCTCGTTCTGTGAGCCTGCGGTCTGGGCACCTCTGCAACTCGCAACGATTCAAAATCTCCCCCAAGCGGTACCCTTCCAGACCGCTGGCCGATCTCCGTGATCGCAAGCCCGTTCTGAGCTTTGTGATTACAAACCGGCGATTGTGTCGATCCCACCTACCCGAATTCCCTACTGAAGAAACCAACCTATGGCTATCACTTTCCTATTGATCCTTGCCGTGCTGTTCCTCGGCTCGGCCGTGCTCTACGCGATGAACATCCACTGGTGGCGCGTCACGCTGATCGCCGGCGTCATGTTCGGCGCCGTCGCGCTGCTCTGGGTGCCCGGCGTCTACGGCCCCGAAGACCGGCTCAAGCCCGGTATCGACCTGGCGGGTGGTACACGACTGGTCTACGACGTGGTCATCCCCGACAGCAGCGCGAACAAGTCTGACGTGATCGAAGAGACCATCACCATCCTCGCGGACCGCGTGGACCCCGGCGGCGTGCGGAACCTCGTCTGGCGTGAAGTCGCGGGTAACCGCATCGAGGTGCAGATGGCTTCAGCTCCAGCCAAGGTGCGTGAGGCGCGTGAGGCGCTGGACAATGCTGAGAAGCTCCTTGAAAGCGGCAACCTGACGCAGGGCAAGCTCGACACGGCATTAAAGGCAGAAGGCGACTCAGCACTTGAGCAACTGTCCAAGGGCAACGAGGGTCTCCTTAAGGATCTGAATCAGCTCAAAGAACGCTATGTCAATCGTGATGAAGCCAAGCAGCGTTATGACGCTGCGGCCAAGGCATGGAATGCCATCCCGCGCGACCAGCGTGAAGCGAACAAGGATGTCTTTGAAGCCTTTACGACGGCCGAAGATTTTTACTTTGATGCCGCGGACCGCTTCCGCCAACTCGAGGCTGAGATCCTCGCGGCCAATAGCTTCAACCGTGCCCAATTCGACTTCCTGCGAGCGATCCCGCCCAAGGAGTTGACCG
The DNA here is from genome assembly GCA_049611445.1 of Phycisphaeraceae bacterium. Taxonomy (GTDB): domain Bacteria; phylum Planctomycetota; class Phycisphaerae; order Phycisphaerales; family Phycisphaeraceae; genus JAHQVV01. The sequence continues at coordinate 1,964 of JBMZAP010000177.1, forward strand.
AGAAGGAGATCGCCGAGGGCGTGCTGACTCCGCGGCAGGAGCAGCTTGAGAAGCTGTATGACCAGTACCCGAACCGGGCGGAAGAGATCAAGGCGGCCTACGAAGCGCTGCTGGCTTACGAAGAAGTGAAGGGGCCGCTGGACGGACCCGAGGACCTGATCGCGCTGCTGCGTGGTTCGGGTGTTCTTGAGTTCCGTGTTGCAGCAGACCCGACCGATCCGAATGCCCAGCCGTTCCAGCAGCAACTGGATGAGCAGGGGCCACGTGCTCGGCCGGACGCTGAGTTCCGCTGGTTCGAGATCGACGACCTTGAGCAGTATGTCGACGATGGGCCGGATCGCGAGATGGTCGAAGAGTGGCTGCTGCAGTCGCTGAGTGTGGATGCGATCGAGCAGGGCCAGGCCCGCAACGCCACCGCAAACTTCTTCGGCAACCCACAGGGCCGCAACGTGGTTGCCCGTCCCTACGCGGGTCGGCTCTATGTGCTGTTGCACAACGAAGAGAACCTGGCGATGACGCGCGACCAGGACTGGGTTGTCACCGGCGTTAACAGCGCCCCCGGCGAACTGGGTCGGCCTGTCGTCAACTTCTCGCTTGACGGTAAAGGTTCGGCACTGATGGGCAAGATGACCGGTGCCAACATTAACCGGCCGATGGCGGTGCTGATCGACGATAAGGTGCTGACAACGCCGAGCATCCGTGCTCGCTTGACCGCTGGCGTTCAGATCTCCGGCGACTTCAGCGCAGCCGAGATCGCCTACCTCCGTGACACGATGCGGGCCGGCTCACTGGAAGGCCAGCTCTCCGAGACTCCGGTCAGTCAACAGACAATTGGCCCGGGCCTCGGTGCGGACAACGTCCGACGCGGCTTCGAGGCGGCGATCACTTCGCTGATCCTTGTCGCCATCTTCATGGCGATCTACTACTTCTTCGCGGGCATGGTCGCGAACTTCGCCCTGGCCGCCAACATGGTGCTGATCCTCGGCGTCCTCGCGATGACGCAGGCGACCTTTACCCTCCCGGGTATTGCGGGCCTGGTGCTGACCATCGGTATGGCCGTCGATGCGAACGTGCTGATCTTCGAGCGTATCCGTGAAGAACTCATGGACCGCAAGGTCAACGTCGAGATCGCGGCAAGGCAGGGCTACGGCAAGGCGCTGTCTACGATTCTGGACGCCAACATCACGACACTCATCACGTGTCTGATCCTCGGCTACACCGCGACAAGCGATGTCAAGGGCTTTGCCGTCGTACTGGGTATCGGCATCCTTGCGACGCTGTTTACGGCCCTGTTCTGCACCAAGGTGCTGATTGATCTGTACATCCGTTACCGCAAACCCAAGACACTGGAGATGCTGCCGACCATGGTGCCGGCGATGCACAAGCTGCTGCACCCCAACGTCAACTGGATCAGCAAGGCGAAGTTTGTCCTGCCGATCAGTGCGATCCTGCTGGCCGCGGGTTTGTTTGAAGCGGTCGCCGTGCGTGGCGTGGACATGCTGGACATCGAGTTCCGCTCAGGTACGGCCGTGGGTTTTGATCTTAAGCCGACCGATGAGGTTGACCAGTTCGGCGAGCCCGTGCTGACGACGCTGAATATCGGTGAGGCACGCGAACGCATCGAAGCCGTCGCGTTGCTGGCGGTCGGTGTGCAGGAGTCAATCGAGGCGGGCGAGAGCTACAACGCTGCCGACTCAAAGGCTCAGGAAGTTCAGGCCGCGGTACAGGCGGCTTACGAGCGGCATGAGTCGGCGGTGGCGGACTACGAGCGTTTCAAAGACACCTCGCGTGCGATTGAAAAGCCTGAGCCCAAGCCCGACTTTGCCTTGCTCAAGCAGGTGCAGGTTGTTTCGACCGGGCAGAACGAGGACCCCGAGATCTCCAGCGGCTTTAACGTCGCGACGTTGATCACCGACAGCACGGCCGTCGCGGACCTCTTGAAGATCGCGTTTGATGATGTGCTGCAGACCGTCCGCAAGGTCGAGTTCGATGGTGGGGACCTCTCGGCTTATCAGGCAAAGGAATCCGTCCTGCCGATGAAGTCGGGCGTGCTGACCGAGGTGTTCGAGGATCTGCCCGCAAGCCTGTCGAATGTGAACTACCCGGACTACGCCGGCGGCGTTGCCATGCGGGTCAACGACCTGACGCCCGCACTGAGTGTCCAGCAGCTGACCGAGCGTATCGAACGGATGCGCCGCCAGCCCCCGCACGACGAGTTGGGTACGCGTGAATTCACGGTCATCGGCGTGGATCAGGTGCCGGCCGGCGAGGATGTGGATCGCTTCGATGATGCGGGCAACGTGCTCTATAAGAGCGTGATCGTTGTCGCACATGACAATGGCCGGACCGACTACACGAGTACGGACGCTGATGCGTTTGAGAGCGAAAGTAAACTCGCCAACGGCTTGGCCGGGACGGAGTGGCGGCTTGTGAAGGATGCGCTGCAGCGTGATTCGAGCTTCAGCAACGTGACCGTGTTTAACAGCCAGGTGTCCGGCACGATGCAGCAGCAGGCGATCGTCGCGATCTTCCTCTCGCTGCTTGCAGTCGTCATCTACATCTGGATCCGATTCGGAAGCATCCGTTACGGCCTGGCTGCGATTGCGGCGTTGGTCCACGACGTTGCCGTCGCACTGGGTGTCATCGCACTGGCAGGCCTGGCGTACAACAAGCTTGGCCCCGATTCGCCGATCGTCAACCTGTTGATGCTTGACCCGTTCAAGATCAACCTCGCGATGATCGCGGCGTTCCTGACGATTATTGGTTATTCGCTGAACGACACGATCGTCGTCTTCGACCGTATCCGTGAGAACCGCGGTCGATTGAGCCGGGCAACGCCTGAGATCATTAATGACTCGATCAACCAGACGATCAGCCGAACGGTGCTGACCTCGGGAACGACGCTGCTCGCGGTGGGTACGTTGTATGTGCTCGGCGGCGACGGCATCCACGGCTTCGCGTTTGCGATGCTGCTGGGCGTGCTGGTCGGGACGTACTCGTCGATCGCGGTCGCCGCGCCGATTCTGGTCATTGGTACGAAAGGCCAGGGCCCAAGTGCTGGTCCCGCGGCAGCGAAGCCGACGAGCCTGCTGGCGGACGATGATCCGGATATCAGCAGCGAACCTGCGACGGCGTAAAGCTGAAACAATGGAACATGACTCGGCCATCTCGCTTAAGCGAGATGGCCTTTTCTTTTGGTTCACTCTAGTTGTTCAGGTACACATCAAAGCGCACGGCCTTGCCCTTATAGACGACGTCGGGCTTGGGTCGCTGTGCGTGCTCAATCACCGGTGCCTTTAGCGGCCGCTTGACGCAGATGCGATGTACGCCGGTGGCAAGTGCGGCGGCAAGCAGGTCGGGAGCGTCGTCGTCATCACCCGCAAGCAGACGCAGTACACGCATCGGTTTACGTTCCCTGGCTTTGCGCCCCAGCGGGAACATGGGGTCGAGGACAATTGCGTGCGGCTTGGCACGCTTGGCTTGCGTATTGAGCCAGTCAATCCCGTTCGCCCGGTTAAGCGTGAGCCTTTGGGCGATCTCAAGCTTGGTTGTGCTGGCACGCCGGATCGCATCGTCGAGCAGTACAGCGATCAGCGGCTGGCGTTCGATCGCGGTGACGGTGCAGCCATGCGAAGCAAGCAACCAGGCGTCTTCGCCCAAGCCGGCCGTGCAGTCGATGACAGTGGGGCGGTGCGGTTCACCTTTCTTGATGCCCACAGCCTTGAGCAGCGGCACGTCGAGCTTTCGGCCGGCGGGTGAGGTCGTGTCGATCGATGTGAGGTCGGCGAAGACCGCGTGGCCACCGATCAGGTCGCTGTCCCCTTGCAGCGCACGCAACTCCAGGCGCTCAGTGGTCACGGCAAGCAGCAGGTCGCACCCCGGCTCGCCGATCTTTGTCTTTTCAATGTTCAGTGAAGCCGCTAACGCGTCGGCCCGTTCTTGCAGGGGCACCTCATGCGGCGGGTCCGCACAGACAGCGACACGCGGCCTGGTCACTCTCGATCCTCGACTTCAGCGAGCTGCGCTTCGTACCGCGCCCGGTTGGTTCGGCTGTCCATCAGCACGTGCAGCTTCTCACGCAGGTCGCTTGGCACGTACTTGTCCAAGGTTTTTCGCACGACCGACAGGTTGGTTCGTCGGGACATGTGCGTCAGCACGACGTGTTCGCCACGGAACATCTCGAGCAGTTGGATGATGTCGTCCAGATGCAGGTGCTTGCCGATACCCGCACGCTTGCGGTGGCCCGGTTCGAGGAAAGTGCACTCGGTGATCAGGACTTTCGCGTCCAGTACCTCCGGCCGTTCAAAGTGTTTGCCCCACAGCGTGTCGCCCATGTACGTGACCTGCGGGATCTCATGCATCTCGGTGATCTCTTCACCTTTCTCCTTGAGCTGCATCAGCTG
>JBMZAP010000178.1:0-6322 GCA_049611445.1 Phycisphaeraceae bacterium
TCTCGACTCTGTGACCTCTGTGTCTCTGTGGTTCAACAATGCCTTGGAGCAAAAAATGTCTGATTCGACATGTGACATTGGTTTGATCGGCTTGGCCGTCATGGGCCAGAACCTTGTCCTCAACATGGCCGACCACGGCTACAACGTTGCGGTCTATAACCGCACGACCTCGGTGATGGAAGAGTTCATCGCCTCGAACAAGGCCAATGAGCCGAGTGCCGAGCGTGTGATTGGCTTCCCAGAGCTCAAGGATTTCGTCGCCTCTTTGAAGCGACCACGTAAGGTGATCCTGCTGGTCAAGTCGACGGCTGTGCTGCCTTCCGATCGTGACGCGGTCGACAAGGTCATCGAAGGGCTGCTCCCCCTGCTGGAGAAGGACGACATCATCATCGACGGCGGCAACTCGAATTGGAACGCCACCATCCGTCGCGAGAAGGACCTTGCCGAGCAGGGTTACCGCTTCTTCGGTTCGGGTGTCTCCGGCGGCGAGTTGGGCGCACGCTTTGGTCCTTCGCTCATGCCCGGCGGCAACGAAGCGGCGTGGAAGGAACTTGAACCTATCTGGCGCGATATCGCCGCAAAGGTTGACCCCGCCACCGGCAAGCCCATCGAGCGCAACGACCCGAACAACCCGGTCACCGTCGACGAGGGCGAGCCCTGCACGACGTACATCGGTGCCAACGGCGCGGGGCACTACGTCAAGATGGTGCACAACGGCATCGAATACATCGACATGCAGCTCATCTGCGAGGCCTACTTCCTGATGAAGCACCTGCTGAAGATGAACCCCGGCGAGATGTCCGAGGTGTTCGGCAAGTGGAACGAGGGCGAACTCGACTCCTTCCTTATGGAGATCACCACCGATATCCTCCAGCAGAAAGACCCGGCCAACCCGGACAACTGGTTCGTCGATGTCGTGCTCGACACCGCTGGCCAGAAGGGTACGGGCAAGTGGACCAGCCAGAACGCGCTGGACCTGGGCATCCCTGCCAACGCGATGGCCGAGGCCGTGTTCGCCCGTTGCCTCAGTGCGATCAAGGATGAGCGTGTTGAAGCAAGCAAGGTCCTCGAAGGACCGGCGATCCCCGACAGCGTCGGCGACAAGGCTGGGCTGATCGACGCGATCCAGCAGGCGCTGTATTGCTCCAAGATCGTCAGCTACGCCCAGGGCTTCCAGCTCATGACCGAGGCACAGAACGAGTACGACTGGGACCTGAACTTCGGCGAGATCGCCAAGATCTTCCGCGGCGGCTGCATCATCCGTGCACGCTTCCTCCAGAAGATCACCGAGGCGTACGAGGCTGATCCCAAGCTGGTCAACCTGCTACTCAATGATTATTTCAAGGATGCGGTGCACAAGGGGCAGGCCGCCTGGCGCAAGGTCATCGGTTTGGCGGTGCAGTACGGCATCCCCGTCCCGGCGTTCGGTGCGGCACTGGCCTACTACGATGGCTACCGAACCGCGACGGTCCCGGCCAACCTCCTGCAGGCCCAGCGCGACTACTTCGGTGCCCACACCTACGAGCGTGTGGATCAGCCGCGCGGCAAGAAGTTCCACGTCGACTGGCCCGAGGCCGATCGCCCGCAGTTGGATGCGTGATCGTAATTTGATTTCATGACTTCATTCGAAGCCCACGCCGTGACGGCGTGGGCTTCTTTTCTTTGACACACCCACGATCGCGCCACACAATGCCCTCACCTTGGCGGCTCTTCATTGAGCAAGGGCGATGTTTCGTCGCCCGGGTCGCGTCGTGCGGCCTGCAGACTCGGATGTACAGTTAATCATGCTTGTACCAAGCATGCTAACTGTAGCAAGGTGGTGGGAACTGGCTTAACGGCCTGTGACCGCTTTTGGGGATGCAATCCATCTATCTACTGGCAGGTATCGATCCGCTGGCGAAGGTCTGTTTCGTCAGCTGTGGTATTCCTTTTATCGTGCTTGTGGTTGTCCTGGTGGTTGGGCAGAAGCGCGGCTGGTTTAAGCCTTACAACGAGACCTTTAAAGCCGAGCGCAAGCGCGCGGCCAAAGGCTTGGGGATGAATATCGATGCGTTGGCCGAGCGCCTGGACTACTCGGCTCAGAAGCTGCGCAATTTTTCGCCGAGCTATCGGAGAGCAAGCATTCCCAAGAAGCGGGGCGGCCGACGCACGCTCGATATCCCCAGTGCCGAAACCAAGCGTCTGCAGCGGTTGATCCTCCGCAAGGTGCTGCGCAATCTCAATACGCATGCCTGTGCGACCGGCTTTGACCCGGGTGTCTCGGTCGCGCACAACGCCGCGATGCACGTCGGCCAGGCGGTCGTGATCAAGCTCGACATCAAGGATTTTTTCCCTTCGACGACCGAAGCACGTGTTGAGCATTATTTCCGTCGGATTGGCTATAGCGTCGCGGCAGCAGACGTTCTGACCCGGATCGTTACGCACAACAACAGCCTGCCGCAGGGGGCGCCCACCAGCCCGCGTCTGAGCAACCTCATTAACCATGTCCTCGACAGTCAGATCGAACGCTACGTGCTCAAGCATCGGGGCACGTACACCCGTTATGCCGACGACATCACGATCAGCTATCCCGAGGATTGGTCCAAGTATGTGCGAGGAACCGTGCAGCAGGTCCGTCGGGTCTGCCGCCGTCACGGCTACACCGTCCATACACGCAAGAAGCTGCGTATCGTCCGCCAGCACCAGCAGCAGCGCGTCACAGGCCTGGTCGTCAATGACAAGGTGAACCTCCCGAGAGAGAAGCGGCGCTGGCTCCGCGCGGTTGAGCATCGGCTTCAGACCACCGGCCGAGCGTCTCTGACCAAGGAGCAGTTGGCAGGATGGAAGGCCTATCAGCAGATGATCGAACAGCAGACGCGAACGGAGTACGATTGAAAGAAACTTGGAGTAACCCATTGAACGGCAAGCCACATTACGTCTGGATTTATATTTGCATCCTTGTTTGTTGTTGTCCTCATATATGCAGGGCGGCGGACACCGCAGGAGCGGTCGAACTGGAACCGGCCCTGCCTTTCCGTGACAACATGGTCCTGCAACGCGGGATGGACCTGCCGATCTGGGGCAAGGCAACGGCTGGCGCGGACATCACGGTTTCCTTCACAGACCAACGGAAGACGACAAAGGCGGATCAGAACGGCGACTGGCGTTTGAAGCTGGATCCGCTCAAGGCGGAGAAACTCGCGTCGCCACAGAGCGTCCCCAAGGGGCATGCGATGACCATCACCGCCAAACACGACGGCCAACAGTCCACGCTCACGCTTAAAAATCTCGTGGTCGGGGATGTCTGGCTGTGTGCGGGTCAATCCAACATCGCAGGCAAGCTGAAAGGCAGTGGGACGTATCAAGGAGAAGTCGCCAACTACCCCGGCTATCGTCATTGGACGCCGACGGACGAGGGCGGCTGGACGATCTGTACGCCGGACAGAGAAGGCGCGGGAGAGTTTAAAAAGACCGCGTTTTACTTCGGCCGCGATGTCTACCTAGAGTCACGTGTCCCGATCGGTCTGGTCGTCTCGGCCGTCGGCGGGTCGAACATCGAGAGTTGGCTCAACAAGCAGCCGCACGAGACAGGCAAGAACTACGCCAAGCTCATCGACCCGATCGTTGGGTTAGGCGTCCGCGGGATGGTCTGGTACCAGGGCGAGAGCAACGGCAACAAGGGCGAGTCCTACGGCCCGTTACTGAAGTCCCTCATTGAGGGCTACCGCGAGGTCTGGGGCCTTGGTGATTTCCCGTTCTACTACGTGCAATTGCCCGGGTACGGCATACGCACAAACGAACTCGGCGGCAAGCATCACGGATGGCCCGCACTGCGGCAGGAGCAACTCGAAACATTGGCGATCAAGAACACCGGCATGGCGATCACGATCGACATCGGCGACAAGAGCGTGCACCCGCCGAACAAGGTGGATACGGGTCGGCGACTGGCGCGACTTGCCTTGCACCATGATTATGAGAAGGACATTGTTCCGTCGGGTCCGCTGTTTCAAAGTGCGCAGGTCAAAGGGCGAGAGATTCGCATTCGGTTTGAATACGCAGACGGTGGTCTCATGCTTGCTGAAAAGACCGGCCTTGATGCGCCTGTTTCCACGCCCGACAAGAAATTGGAATGCCTGATGGTCCGTGGTGAAGATGGGGTCTGGCATGTTGCTGAAGGCAGAATCGATGGTGCCGAACTGGTTGTATCGAGTGATCAGGTCGCCGATCCTGTGGCCGTGCGCTATGCCTATGTGCCGCACCCTGCAGGCCCGCTGCTCTACAACAAGGCAGGCCTGCCCGCGTCGCCGTTCACGACAGAGCAGAAGCCAGACCGCGAATAATCATTGCGTCACGACACGAGAGATATATGAAAACCTTGAAGGCTCAATCATTATTTGTATTGATCGCACTGCTCTATCTTGCAACGGGGTGCGCGGGACCGCAGGCAGCCGAACGCAAGCCCAACGTGCTGATCATCCTGACCGATGATCAGGGCACGCTTGATGTGAACTGCTACGGCTCATCCGACCTCTATACGCCCAACATGGACCGGCTTGCCGCAGAGGGTGTGCGTTTTACGCAGGCCTATGCTCATACCGTCTGCTGCCCGACACGCGCGATGCTGCTGACAGGGCGTTACCCGCAACGAAGCGGCGTCACGACCTGGACGCAGGGCAATATGAAGAGCGTGACTGGCGTCAACATGGCGCTCAGTGAGGTGACGCTCGCTGAAGTGCTACAAGACGCTGGCTATCGCACCGCGCTCTTTGGCAAGTGGCACCTCGGCGCAGCAGAAACGCACGGGCCAAGGCGGCAGGGTTTTGAGACCTTCTTCGGGCACCGTGGCGGGTTCATCGATAACTACAACCATCACTTCCTGCACGGCCGAGGCTTTCACGACCTCTACGAAGGCACGACCGAAGTCTTCCAGCGCGACAAGTATTTCCCCGACCTGATGACAAAGCGCGCGCTCGACTACATCGAAGCGCATCAGGATGAGCCATTCTTTCTGTACTACGCGATGAACATCCCGCACTACCCCGAGCAGGCGGATGCGAAATTCGATGAGCGCTACAAAGACCTGCCAATGCCCCGCCAGTCCTACGCGAAGATGGTCTCGACGACGGATGATCGGATCGGCCAGGTGCTCGGCAAACTTGACGCATTGGACCTGACCGATGACACCATCATTGTCTTCATGTCTGACAATGGACACTCCGAGGAAAACAACAACGGGATCGCCGTCGACAACCACAGCAGCGGGTTACCCAAGGGGCACTACTATCTGGCGCATGGCGGCGGCGGATACACCGGCAAATGGCGCGGCGCGAAGGGCAGCTACTACGAAGGCGGCGTCCGCATCCCCGCGATGATCCGTTACCCGAAAAAAGTAGAGCAAGGCCAGGCACGTGACCAACTGGTGACCGCGATGGACATCATGCCGACGGTGCTGGACTGGTGTGGTGTATCCAGACCCGATGGCGTGAAGCTTGATGGCCAGTCACTCGATGGCATCATCCGCAGGGATACGCCGACGGGCTATGAGACGATGCACTGGGGTTGGCGGACCGGTTGGGCGATTCGGAGTGGTAACTGGAAACTGATCAAGCCACAGCGCAGTGATCAGCTTGAACTCGTGAACCTCTCAGACGAAGAACCCGAGCGCACCAACCATGCATCGCAGCGGCCGGAGCTTGTGACCAAGCTCCTTGAACAGCAGAACGCCTGGCTCGCGGAAACGGCTGGCAGCGAGTAAGAAAAGCTTCAAGTCCAGCGACATCTAGCTGACACTAACGCGTGAATCCGTGCTTGTGGCCCAATGCCTGCTTGGTACATTGGCGCTGTACCTATTCCACGCCTGACCGGGGGTCCCGATGAAAAAGATTGCTTTGTTTGTTCTTGCCGCTGCTGTGACGCTTGTCAGTGTCGGCCCTGTATTGGGGCAGGTTTTGATCAGCGAGATCATGTACAACCCCGACTCGTACGAGGGTGGCATCGGCAAGGATGCGCCGCCGAACCAGTCGGAGTGGGTGGAGCTTTACAACGCCGGCGACGAAGCGGTCTCGCTCGCGGGCTTCTACCTGCAGGATGAAGACGGCAAGACCGACCCGCTGCCCAAGTCGGCCAGCATCGCGCCGGGCGAGGCGATCGTCCTGATCCCTGGCACGCAGTCCGTTGCCGACTTCCGCAAAGCCTGGGGCAAGGAGTTTCAGGTCTTCAAGCTCAAGGGCTGGGCGGTTGGCGACGACCCTCTTTCGAACCTTGGCAACAGCCCGAGTGAGAAGAACGAAATACTTTCGCTCCGCAATGCCAAGGACCAAGTGGTTGATGAGGTCAACTACGA
>JBMZAP010000179.1:0-6186 GCA_049611445.1 Phycisphaeraceae bacterium
CCGAGCCGGGTGTTGGAGAGGGTTTGCGGCTCGGCGGGAGCCTCGCCCTCCCGGGTGTTCGCTCAGTTGTTCTTCATGTATTGATTGATGCACTGCCGCAGGGCTTCGCGGATGCGGTAGACCATGGTGTCAACCGAGCCGGGAGAGCCGCCGACCTGCTCTGCGATTGTCTTGGTGGATTGGCGTCGGCCGTACTTGAGGTCGAGGACGCGGCGGTGGCGGTCGCTGAGCTTGTCCATGCAGACGCGAAGGCCCTCGGCGCGGTGGTCTTCCTCGGGTTCGAGTTGCTCGTAGACCCGGGCGAAGCTATCGACGATGTCGGAGGAGAAGACGATCGGTCGGCGGTTCTTCGCGCGGTAGGCGTCGGCGATGCGTTGGCGGGCGATGCCGATCAGCCAGCCGAAGAAGGGCCGCTGGTGATCGTACTGGTCGAAGTTGGCGGTGGCCTGGCGGGCGACTTCCTGCATGATGTCCTCGGCCAGGGCGTGGTCGGGGACGTGGGCGCAGACGTAGCCGCCAAGGGTGTTCTGGGACTTGAGCCAGAGTTCGGCAAAGCCTTGCACAGTGGAATCAGGTTGTGTCGGCGTATCAGACAATCGAATCGACCGGGAGCAAGGATGAACTGCTGGACAAGCAAGACGATCTGCTATCTCACCTTAAATAACGCAGGATCAGCCGTGATCTCACACAAAAAAGAACTCATTCGCCGGAAGTATGTGGCTGATCACGTTTTAAACGCTTCTAAGTACTGCTAAATCAGCGCTTTACCGCCATTAGAGCAGTTGAATCCGATTGGATTATTTAATGGAATGAAATACGCACCCCGCGTGTTCTGTCCTTAAGAAGTCAAGCGACGTATTCCGCTTGACGAGATCCAATCGAACCGTACTATTAAAGACGTGATCAACACTGGTTCCAACCTGATAGGTGCCCTCCTCGCCGTGATTCTGGTGGCAGGAATGTCCGCACAGGCCTATGGATTTGGTGCTTATCGCATCGCGGCCGACGACTGCTGCTGTCAGTCTGAGCCTGTGAATGGCAACGAGTCGGCCTGCGACAGTGCAGAAACCACCTGCTGCCCCAATGAGAACAGGCCGAGCGAGGATTTGCCCTGTTCCTGCGCATGCACGGGCTGCAGTGTGATGGTTCGGACGGTCAACCTGTTTTCGCCCGAGCTTGATCTCGCATTGCTATTTACCCAGGATGCCGAGCGTCTGACTTGTGTACCCACCCGCTTGCCGGCCTCTGCCGCACTGGGCGTGGACATCCAACCCCCCATCGCCTGACCCATCTCTCAGGGCTGTTGCGCGCCTAACGCGTCTAGCCCGTTGTGTTGTCGCGCGCCTGTTGCGTGCCAATAAACCACCACACCAATGAGATGGGAGCGGGCCGAGATGGACCTGCAAAAACTTTCCAATCAAGGGCAGCAGCCTGCTGTACAGGGCCGCGCTGCCGCCGTACCACCCCCCAGACGACGCTGGATGACACGGGTCATGTTGCCGCTGGCAGTATTGCTGGCGACGGCCGCACTGATCCTCTACGCCGCACGAGATCTGATCCGGCCGGCAACCGAGGTCATGACGACGCGTGCCATCGCGGTTTCGGTCACCAGCAGTGATACGACGGGGACACCACAGGTCAACCGTAACACCTCGACCGTTGTCGCCCAGGCCCCCGGCTGGGTCGAACCGGACCCGTACCCGGTCTACGCCAGTGGTCTGGCCAATGGTGTCGTCGAGTCGGTGCACGTCCTGGAAGGCGAAACGGTCGAGGCCGGTCAGTTGCTGGTCAAGCTGGTCGATGACGATGCACAGATCGCGCTTGAACAGGCCAGGGCACAAGTCGCTATGGCCGAGGCCGCACTGACCGCGGCTCAGACAGATTGGGATGAGCCAATTGCGCTGCGGCGTGCTGAAGCGGTCACAGGGTCGCAGGTTGAAGCGGAGCATGCCGCGTTGATCCGCCTGGACGCCGAGATCGCCAGAGACCAGGCCAGGCTCGACGAACTCAATGCAGCATACGAACGCCTGGCCAAGCTGAACAAACAATCCGTATCGGAGTTAAAGGTCGAAGAAGCCAAGTACCGCGTCCAAAGTCAGCGTGCAATTGTTGAGGCCACGCGACAGCGTCGGCCCGAGCTTGAGGCGACGCTGAAAACAGCCAAGGCCGAGCATGCCGCGGCCAAGCGTGACCTCGAACTCAAGACCCAACTCAAACGCACGAGAGATGAAGCCCGTGCAACACGTGATTCGGCACAAGCCACTCTGGAGGAAGCGCAGCTCCGACTGGAGCGCATGACTATCTTCAGCCCTGTCGATGGCGTAGTCATGGCCAGGCTCGTCGGCCCGGGCAGCAAACTCATGCTGGATATGGACAACCCGCACTCAGCGCACACCATCCACCTGTACAACCCTGAAAAACTGCAGGTTCGCGTCGATGTGCCCTTGGCAGATGCGGCGAAGGTCGGCCTGGGCCAGCACGCACAGATTATTGTCGATGTCCTGCCCGACGTGTCGTTCTCCGGCAAGGTCACACGTCTGGTCCATCAGGCAGACATCGCCAAGAACACCGTGCAGTGTAAGGTCGCCATCGCTGACCCCTCCAACCTGCTTAAGCCCGACATGCTCGCAAGAGTCAAGTTCTACAGCGGCGAGGGTGCCATGACGACCACCCCTGCCAATACAAGCACACCTTCGTCCTCGCCTGTTGCCATCAAAACAAGTGCTGTCATTGAACAAGATGGCGAACATTTTGTCTGGTGGGTCTCGCCAATTGATCAGCGTATCGAAAGACGCTCCGTCGCTCTTGGTCAGGCGCGCGGCGACGGCACCATTCTTGTTTCCAGCGGACTCAACCCCGGTGACCTGATCATCGATGAACCCGCTGCTGACCTCCAAGATAACCAGCGTGTCCACAGTGTTGGGCACCAGCAAGAATCGAGATAAACCATGGCCCTGATTGAATGTAGACAACTCACCAAGACCTACAGCAAGGGCAACAGCACCATCAAGCCGCTTGATGCGCTGGACCTTGACGTCGAAGAAGGCTGCTTCCTCGCGCTGATGGGCCCCAGTGGCAGCGGCAAGACGACCTTGTTAAACCTCATCGCAGGGATCGACCAGCCTACATCCGGATCGCTCACCATCGGTGGGGAGAACATCGCGACAATGAGCCGAAGCAAACTCGCTTCATGGCGTGCGGACCATGTTGGGTACGTGTTTCAACTCTACAACCTTGTTCCCGTGCTCACCGCGTATGAGAACGTTGAACTCCCGCTGCTGCTGCACCCGCTGTCGCGCAAAGAAAGGCACAAACGAGTCGAGTTCGCCCTTTCCGTGGTCGGACTCGCCGACCGCCACGACCACTACCCGCGTCAACTCTCCGGTGGGCAGGAACAACGCGTCGCCATCGCACGGGCGATTGTGACGGACCCGGGCATCATCGTTGCCGACGAACCCACCGGCGACCTGGACAAGCCTTCGGCTCAGGCGGTGATGAACCTGCTCGTTCAACTCAATCAGGAACTGGGTAAGACGATCATCATGGTGACGCACGACGCAACGACCTCCGAGTATGCGGGACTGACCCTGCACCTGGACAAGGGCAGACTGGTTGATCAGTCGGTCACTGCCGCGTTCTCCGGCGAGACCGCGACGACTCGTGAAGGAGGCGTCGCATGATCCGTCTTAAGTACTGGCCCCTGGTCATCAAGCAGATCTCGCGCCATCGCGTACGCTCGTGCTTGACCATTCTCGGCGTCGCGATCGCGATGTACCTGTTCGTTGCAATCCAGGCGATGCAGCAAGGCGTTGCCCAGACAACCGAAGCTTCCGCTGCCGACACAACACTGATCGTCTACCGCGAGGATAGATTTTGTCCATTCACCAGCGACCTGCCTGAGTACTATCTGTCGCAGATCGAGGCGATCGATGGCGTGGAATCAGTGGTGCCGATCCGCGTGGTCGTCAACAACTGTCGTGCGTCACTGGATGTCGTGACTTTCCGTGGTGTGCCACGTGATTTGTTCGAGTCAACCATCGGCGAAAGTATCCGCTACCGTTCCGGCTCACTCGAGGACTGGCAACGCCGCTCGGACGCCGCACTGCTTGGCGAGACCCTTGCCGCCCGCCGGGGACTGAAGGCCGGCGACCAGTTCGACGCTGCGGGTATCACCGCATACGTCGCGGGCATCCTCGAATCCGATGAGCCGCAGAATCAGAACGTTGCCTATGTGCATCTGGACTATCTGCAGCAGCAGGTAGATAAGACACTGGGCACCGTGACCCAGTTCAACGTGCAGGTCGATGACCCCAGCAAACTCGATATGGTGTCTGCGGAGATTGACACGATCTTCGCTGCTGCCGAGAAGCCAACCACCACCCGCTCGGAAAAGGCATTTGTCGCGCAAGTTGCCGGGGATATGATCGAATTGATCGGGTTTACGAAGTATCTGGGCTGGGGTTGTCTGATTGCAGTGCTTGCACTGGTGGGCAACGCGATCGTGCTGTCAGTACAGGATCGGGTCAAAGAACACGCAATCCTGCAGACGCTGGGCTATCAAAGCGCGTTGATCGGACGACTGATCGTGACCGAGGCGGCGGTACTCGGAATGCTCGGCGGCTTACTCGGCGCAAGTGCAGCATTACTGACGATTCGTATGACTCGCCTGAGTCTGTCAGTCGATGGCCTGAGCATTCCCATCGAAGCCGGACCGGTGTTGCTGTCTATGGGGATGGCCTTGTCCATCGTGCTCGGCGTCGCTGCAGGCCTTGTACCTGCGGTGCAGGCGGCACGTCGTCCGATCGCCAGTTGTTTCCGCGCGGTTTAAGGAGCAATACGATGCGAACACTACCCTTCGAATATGCCGTACGAAACCTTGGCCGGTCACCCCTGCGACTGTTCATCAGCGTGACAGGCAGTGTGCTGGTCGTCGTACTCGCGGTGTCGGCCTTCGCGTTTGTGCGCGGCATGGATCAGTCGCTCGTCGGATCGGGCTCGCCCAACAACGTGATCCTGCTTGGCGCGGGCAGCGAAGAATCCATCGAACGCAGCGAGGTCAGCACTGCGGTCGCAAGCCAGGCTCAGGCGTCGATCCCCGGACTAAGGACCGAGGCCGGACAAGCCTATGTTTCCCCCGAGGTTCATGCGGCACTCGGCGTAGCCGTTCAGCAGGATACCGAACCAATCGGCCAGGCGGTCTTTCGTGGCATGACGCCCGCCGCGTTCAGTGTCCACCCTCAGGTCCGCCTGACCGAGGGGCGTGCGCCACAGACCGGCGCCGACGAACTGCTCGTTGGACAACTGACTTCTGCAAGGCTCGGCCTACCCGATACACGCCTTGCCATTGGGCAGAAGCTATGGATCGACGATCGGCCGTTTACCATCGTTGGGCGATTCGCCGCACCGAACACCGTCATGGACGCAGAACTCTGGGTGCCGCTGACCAGCATCCAGACGCTGACCCGACGCGAGGGCTTGTCGTGCGTTGTACTGACGTTGGACCGGGCCGAGTTCGCCGACGTGGACCTCTTCGTCAAGAGCCGGGTTGACCTCGAACTCGCCGCGATCATGGAAACCGAGTACTACGACCAACTCAGCGCGTTCTATCAGCCAGTAAAGATGATGGTGTGGATCACCGCCCTGCTCATCGGGGCCGGCGGACTGCTGGGCGGCTTGAACACGATGTATGCCGCGTTCGCGTCACGTATCCGTGAAGTCGGCGCCCTGCAATCACTGGGCTATTCAAGACGAGCGATCGTGATCAGCTTCCTGCAGGAATCACTACTCGCCACCGCGACCGGCGCAGTCATCGGCTCGTTGATCTGCCTGATTGTGCTCGACGGCATCTCTATCCGCTTCTCGATGGGCGCCTTCGGGCTGCTCGTCGATGCACCAACGATCGGCTTCGGCCTCGCCGCCGGGCTCGTGCTCGGACTGGTCGGCGTAGTACCTCCCGCCCTGCGTTGTCTCCGGCTACCGATTGCCGAAGCACTGAAAGCAAACTGAACTACCAAACCCTTAGAAAGGATTCATGATGAAACAAATCAAACTCTGCACACCGTTGGCGATGGTACTGCTTGCCATCACCTCTTTGACACTCATCGCCTGCGGCGGCGGAGATACGACCGACGAAAATGCCGGCACATCCGCATTGCCTGAATCGGTCTTTCTCGCCAAGGCACCCGA
>JBMZAP010000180.1:0-6092 GCA_049611445.1 Phycisphaeraceae bacterium
ACGCCATGACCGTCTTCGGCCCCTCGCGCATCGTCGGCAACGTCCTCGGCGGCGAACTGGCCGACCAGTCCCTGCCAATGATGTTCAACATCTTCTCGATTACGACGCTCATCGCGGTGATCGGATTGGTTGTGTTTATGCGCTTGCCGGGGCAGATCAAGGAAGCGGTGCGCGATGTGCCGGCGATGGTGGAGGGAGACTAGTCATGATGCAGATCATCACCTGATTCTGATGAGTCTTGCGCATGATTTCTTCGCATCAAGCTGGCCAGCTTATCGGGAATCTGAGTCATACGATGTGATGCGTGGCTAAGTGCGAATCCAAAACCTTTCTCTGACATGTTTGTAAAAAAACTCGGTCCGAACAGGTACCAAGTGAAGCACACCGCAAGTGCAAAGCCAGCTACGCACAGCAAGAGCCCAATCAAAATGATGGCGACAACTATCGCTATTTCCATCCAAGAATCCTACTGCTATTCCTTCGCCTCGATCCGCCATGCGATCGCGTAGTCCCATGGCATCTCCGCCTTATCCATGCTGCGCACCACGCGGAGCGTGTACTTGCCCGGCTCGAGGGTGGGCAGGTGGATGAGTTCGACGTTGTCCACCTTGCTGATGCTGGCGGCGATCATCGTTTCGCTGCCGTCGTCGTTGCGTTTCACCAGGCCGAGGTTGAGGTTGGGAACGAAAGAACCGGGGTTCCAGATATCACGAGACTCGCCGGTGGCTTCGTTGACGAGTTGCGCCTTGCCACCGATCACACGTCGGTGCCAGACCAGCGCGATACCGGTTTGGCCCTGCTCCAGATCGACCGTGAAGTCATAGCTGCGCAGGGTGCCGGGGTCGATCGTCGCGAATGACCAGCCATAGCGCTGGTTCGTCGGCTTGTCAGGCTCGGCGTATCCGCCATCGAGCATCACCAGCGAACGATCCAGATCAACCATCCCCGCGCCAAACTTTCGATCCAGCGGCTCACCTTCCTGCGGCGACCAGTTCTTCGAGCGGTCGGCACTGGCTAAGAGCACGGCCTTCATCACCTCGCTGCGTGCGGCGTCCTTGTTCTTATCATCTGCTTCAACCAGACGGTCGGCATACTCCAGCAACGCAGCGCACACCCCCGTGACCTGGCCGGTCGTCCAACTGGTCAGCCCGCCCGGGCCGACGATGTCGGGCTTGCATCGGCCCGCGCCTTCAATCTCCGTGAGTTCGTCAGAGCTGTTACCACTGGCCGCACCGACACTGATCGTGTTGTATGCGCTGGCGAGCAGGTGCGGGATCTTGCCGGGTTGGTTGTCAACGCCAACGACGACCAGCACATCCTGCTGATCCACGACATGATCGACGCGACGGAGGATGACCGGCGCCCCGGGTGAGGTTCGGCCGATCCACGAGTGATTGAACACGCGCGCTGGGTGATCGCTGCGCGGGTCTTCGATTGATCCGCTCTTGAGATAGCCCTCGCCCATCCAGTCGTTAACGGTCCAGGCGTGGACCGCGCGGACGCCCTGTCCGGCGGATTGCGGGCCGGCGATGTAAGTGGCGACGGTGGTGGCGTGGCCGTTGAGCTTGGCTTCGCCGGACTCGGGGATGAAACCCGTGCCGGGCAGGGCGCGGTGGTTCGTGTCGGCGAGATAGCCGGTCTGGGCGTTGCCTTCGACCTGACCCACAGGGATACCGCGGCCCATGGGCATGTCGGTCTGGAGTCGCTTTTTCGCGTGGGTCCAGCCGATGCGATTGCGCGCGTTGCCAATGCGCTGATCCTCGGGTGCCGGGGGGATCGGCTCGGTCAGACTCGTGCCCGGGTCGGCAGTGGCCGGTGAGAGGTCGGAGAGGACATCGACAAGCAACACCGCCCCGGCCGTCATGGCCATCAGTACCAGCCCCGTCACAGTTCGCTTGCTCGCCTGCATCTGAGGGTCTCTATCGGCAGAAAGAATGAACGGCGTACCTTCGACGATACACAACCTTAAAAGACGAGCCCGGCGGAACAAACGCACACGCCGGTGCGTCGGGATGCATAGAACCCCGCTTTCGTGTTCGATTTGAACCCACAAAACGGCGAACGTCCTGTAAGATGTGCAAGGCCAGCCGATCAAGGCCGATCCAAGGCCAAACGACCCCAGGGAGCCCCATGATGAAACGCGCCACGCTCGCTACCGCCCTCGCCACCGTGCTGATGGTCTTTGCCACGCTACCGACCGCCGCGCAGGACGCGCCGTTTATCGGCGTCGTCACCGAAGAGAAGATCGAGGTCCGCTCCGGTGCCGGACGTGCCTACTACGTCGTCGGCGATCTGAAGAAGGGGGACATGGCCCGCGTCGAGAAGGTCCTGTTCAACCAGACCTGGTACCAGATCCGCGTGCCCCAAGGTGTCAACAGCTACGTCTCCAAGGCCTTCGTCGATGCCCAGGGCGACGGCGAGACCGGCACCATCAATGCCGACCGCACCGAGTTCAAAGCCGCCTCGCTCCGCGGCCCCGGCGAGTCCTACCGTGTCCAGGGCACGCTCTCCAAGGGCGACACCGTCACCATCCTTACCGAAGAGGGCAACTTCTACAAGATCGCCCCACCGAAGGATGCCTTCGTCTTCATCCCCGCCGGCACACTCCGCAAGGCCACCGCGGAAGACCTCGAAGGCGCGGGCGACGAACCGGACAAGCCAGACACCCCTGACACGCCAGACACACCGGATACGCCAGACATCCCTGACACGCCAGACAAGCCCGTCACGCCTGTCGAACCCGTTGACCCCGTCAAGCCGGTGACGCCGGTTGAGCCTGTGACGCCGGACACGCCAGATACCCCAGAAACACCGGAAACACCGGAGACCCCTGAGGTCCCAGACACACCGGACAAGCCCGACACCGTCAAGGTCCCCACCCCGCCTTCGACCGAGGGTTGGCCCAAGGCCCCGGACGTTGAAGTCGAAACCCCTGCACGCAGCAGTGCGCTCAAGACTGTCGAAAACAAGGTGCTGCCTTACTTCAGCCTGCCGATTGAAAAGCAGCCGCTGGACAAGATGGCCGCCGCGTACCAGAACCTGCAGGCCTACGACCTCCCGAGTATCGACGAGCAGATCATCGAGGTACGCCTGCGATTGATCGAGCGCCGACAACAGATCGTTACAACGATGGCCCGGGCCAAGGAAGCCGAGAAGAATACACAGGCCCGCACGGTCATTACCGCCAAGGAAGATCTTGAGCCGCTGCCCGACCGCTTCACCGCAGTGGGTGTGCTCATGCCCTCGACCGTCTACGACGGCGGGTCGCTGCCGCTGCTGTACCGCGTGGTGGACGCCTCACCATCCGGACGAACGCTCGCGTACGTTGCACCGAGTAAGGAATTCGACGTTGCCACGATGCTCAACAAACTCGTCGGCGTCGTCGGCAAGACGAGCTACGACCGGGCGCTGAAGCTCAACGTCATCGAGATCGACCGCGTCGTGATCCTCGAAGCCGAAGGCGAGTTGGATTCTGTCGAAGAACCCGCGGAAGACGCCGAGGAAGCCGAAGAGGCGGCGGAAGCATCGGAAGAATAATCCGCGTCGTATGAACACCCATAAAAGCCGCGGCAACTGGCCGCGGTTTTTTTATCCAACCACATCATGTTTAAAGTATGGTTCGTCCATGAATACGAAAGCGATCGCCTCTGCAGCCTTGCTCTTGTTGTGCTTACTCACCATCGGCTGTGGGCCAAGCCACCGGGTCGTGCCCGCTGTCGAGGCGGGCTACCCGCTGCATCTGGAAGTGCATATCCCGGACAAGCAGCTCGCTGACGCGCGAGGCACGGTGTATTACAGCCTGCCTGCGAACGTTGGCGCCTATGTTCCCAAGACGCTTGAACTGCGAGGCAACGATCTGTTCGTCACACTGGACACACGGAAGCTCGTGCCGGGCGACCGCGTGCGCTACTACTTCGACATCTTTGCAGGCGGCAAGGCCACCTCTATCGGGTCGGCACAACGGCCTTTCATCACCGACATCCTGGATCGCGAAGGCCTGATCCTCGCATCAATCGACGCCGGCGTGAAGGTCGGCAAGGAAGGCGAGCCCGTGACGTTCTTCCTCTCGACCGGTGGCTTTAAGGCCTCCAACCCGATCGTCCGCTACTCCCCGCCGGACCTGCCCGGCATCGTCGAACAGGCCATGATCTGGAAGAACAAGGAGTGGGTCGCCGAGGTCCCCGGCCAACGTGTTGCGCCGGGCTCGTGGTCCTATCGCATCGAGGCGAACGTCCAGGACATCATCTACGCCAACCCCGCCGAGCCGGGCGCCATGCTCTACTTCAACGTGCCGGCCCGAAAGTAGAAGTCAATCTGCCGTCACTAGGGTGCCGGTTCGTAAGCAGGCGAGTCCCACCAATAGCCGCGTCGGCCGCCATCGTCACGCACGCCGAATTGAGCCATGTCGGCCACGGGGGTGAAGTGTGTCGAGCCGTCGTTGCGAGCAATAAAGCCGCCGTCACTCCCGGCATCTTCAGGTGTGGTGCCCTGCGGCGCGGAGACCAGCCCGTCAGGGCTGTGTGAGTAGTTGGCACTGGAAGGGTTGCCGGTGTTGAACTCGTTGACATCACTGAGCATGACCAGTTCCGGGTCATCGCCGACACGCAGCGGCGAGATCCATGAGCGTCCGCCGGGGATCGTGAAGTAGCCGCGCGCGGTGTCCCGCCCTGAAAGCCAGTAATAACCCGTCCGCCAACCATAGGAGTTATGCCGCCAGATAAACTCCGCACCACGATTCGGACAACCAAACGACTCCATGTCCACACCGACATCCACCAGATCTTCAAACAGCGCGTAGTTGACCCAGGGGATGTGGTCCCAGCCGCCGGGGTCGACCTCAAAGGTCAGCCAACCACGGGACCGTTGTTCGTTCAAGACCCTGTCCGTGAGTCGATAGTGGCTCTTGTGCTCCACCGCGAGCGTAATGTTCGCGGTCGCCACCTGCTTCAGGTTTGAAGAGCACTGTGTGCGCAGCGCCGCCCGCTTGGCCTGGGCAAGTGCCGGCAAGAGAATCGCAATCAGCAGCGCAATGATCGAAATGACCACCAACAACTCGATCAGGGTGAACCCTCTACGCATGAAAACTGTGTCCTTCAATCAATCAGAACTGGAGACGCCGCTACTCGAAAAGCAGCAACAGACAAGTTCATTATTCAAAGTTCAGGCAGCGGGATCAACCTCGGTGATCGTGATTAAGCCCAAAACCCAGCCCCATGGCCTGTATTCAGTGGATTTGTGACAGGGCGCATCACACCGGGCGGATGTAGGGGACCATGGGCTTTCAAACAGGAACAGATTCAGGTCCCATAGTGCCAGGAAGTTGAGCACTATCGGGCGGCCGAATCAGATGTAGGTCCGCGATTTATCATCCATGCAGACGGATAAACCCGCCCTCGAATTAGGCCGATTGATGCTCTAGGCCGCTACTGGCCATTGGAGTCATTGCCTTGTCGAACAACCCCGAAAACAGACCCATCCGGATCGGCGAGATCCTTGTCGAGCAGGGTGTGCTCAATGAGCAACAGGTCTTTGAGATCGTGCAGGCCCAGAAGAAGTTGCACCTGCCCTTTGGGGTGTTGGCCGAGCGGATGTTCGAGGTCACGCTTGAGTCGATCGAGAACGCATGGATCGAGCAGTACCACCGCTTCACCGGGACGATCGACCTGAACGATCAGGCGTTCGACGACCGGGCGCTGCGAATGATTAATCGTCGGCAGGCCTGGCAGTTTGAATGCATGCCGGTGAATTTCGAACCGACCGGCGAACTACTGATGGCGGCGTCGCGCCGTCGTCTCGCGCGAGCGGTGACGTTCGCGACCAATCGTCTGGACAAGGTCGTTTATTTCCGCGTCGCGGAGAGCGAGCAGATTCAGGCATTCTTGAAAGAGCACTACCCGATGCCGGAGATCAGCGAAGAGCTGCTCGCCAAGGCAAGGGACGTAAAGCAGGCCGGCTAAGACGGCCATTCAAACAATACGGAACCCGTGGTTGGGCTAACAAGCCCATGGCGGAATGACGAGACGGGCCCGGCCGAGCCGCTGCAAAGCGACAAGGCCGGGCCCGCCGTTTTTTTGATTCGGCAGGAACCTGCT
>JBMZAP010000181.1:0-6063 GCA_049611445.1 Phycisphaeraceae bacterium
CCGGTGGGCGATTGGAGTATCCAACTCCGAATCTGGGGGATATCCGCCAAATTCAAAGATTGCGATGAGAAATCGATCGGCATTACCGTCGGATTGGAATTGCTCAAACGCTTGCTGCAATCGATCAACCACAGATTACTCCCCCGCGATCATCCCCTGCTGCCGGGCGTAACCGAACACGCCACCCGCGTCGATGATGGGCTTGACTTCGCCCAGCGGGTTGAGGGTGTAGCTCTTGCCCGTGGTCTTGTTGGTCAGGGTGCTGTTGTCGATGTCCAGTTCGAGCTCGTCGTCGGTGGAGATCTCCCCTTCAATCAGGCGAGTGTCGCACTCGGCAGGAAGCAGGTAGCCGCCGTTGACGCAGTTGCGGTAAAAGATGCGGGCGTAGAACTCGGCGATGACGACCTTGGCGCCGGCTTCGGCGATGGCCAGGGGCGCGTGCTCGCGGGAGGAGCCGCAGCCGAAGTTCTTGCCGCCGACGACGAAGGTGTAGTCGGTGGTGTAGGCATCGTCTTCGACGAACTTCATGTTGCCGGCGGGCAGGCCGCACTTGGCCTCGGGTACGCCGACACATGCATAGAAGCCGAACATCTTGCGTTCCTCGGGGATCGAGGGATCGTAGCTGAGGTACTCGGCTGGGATGATCTGGTCGGTATCGATGTCGTCGCCGAGGACGAACGCTTTGCCGGTGATGAGGTTGGACATGGTGTCTTGGGGCTGGGGTTCGGGGTATGGGGAATAGAACAGTATAGCCGGGCGAGCAAATTCAATGAGCTCACCCGGTGGCCTGCTGAGGATTTGTTATTCCGCGGGTGCCGGCGTCGCTTCCTTGATCTGGTCTTCAAGGATTTTGAGGCGTTCGGCGTTGGCGGCGGTGAGGCCCTGGCCGAAGATGGTCCGGAGGCCGGCGATGAGTTTGCCCGCGTCGGCGGCCCTGCCCTGTTCGATGGCGAGCTTGCCGATCTCCAGGATCTCTTCGAGCAGCGGTGACTTGTTCGCGTCTTCGACGAGTGAGCCGTCCGGCTTAAAGAGCTTGTCGATCATGGCGACGGTGTCATCGACACGCGAGTCGGAGAAGTACGCCAGGGCAAGACCCTTGCGGGCGTTGTAGCGCTGGGCCTCATTGAGCTTGTCGGCATGCTGCAGCGCGGCCTCATAATCGAGCACAACCAATGCGGGGGCGTCAGCCAACACACGGACACGAGCACGTGCCAGCAGCATGCTCAGGCGTGTGCCTGATGGCGGGTCTTCTTCAGCGGACTGATCAATCGCGGCGGTGAGCATACGTTGGCGGACCTGCCGGGTCTGGCCATTGTCATTGCTCAGTTGGTTGACGGCCTCGAGTACCGCGCCGCCTTGAACCCGACCCGCCATCGCGATCAGGGCCTGCTCCCACAAACGCACGTCCTCGGCCTCGGTCGGGCGGCGGGTTGAGATGGCCTTCACCGTCTCGACCTCACTGCCACGCTCGGCGATGGCACGCAGCGCGATCGGGCGAATCACGGCGTCGTCGCTGCGCTTGGCGAGAATTGTCAGCGGCCGATCCGACCCTGCCCATACACGTGCAGCAGCAGCGCGGACGCTATCGTCCTCTGCGTTAACCCAGCCAGCGATGCGCTCCCAACTGCTGTCGTCATCTTCCTCGATCACCAGCCCCAGCAAGGTAACCATCTGTGCCTTGGGTGACTGCACGCCTTCGAGCAGGTCACGGACACGGTCACGCACTTTCTCCCAGTACGCTTCATCGCCCTGGCCAGCACGGTGCGACGCGGCGAGCATCCCCGCGGCCTGCGCTTCCAGAAGCGGATTCTTGAGCATGTCATAGCCCGGGGCCATGGCCTTGGCTCGGGGCATCTGCGTCAGCGCGGTGAGGTAAGCACGCTCGACGGTCGCGTCACCCTCATTGCCACTGGATAAGCGGTCGGCGATGAGGTCGGCACCGTTTGCATCGAGCAACTGTCCCAGAAGCGTCGCAGACTCTTCGCGAACCCTTGCCAACTCGTCATCGAGCATCGCACGGAGTTGTTCGCGAAGCAGTGCTCCAAACTCCCCGCCATCCTCGGCACGCTGACGCATGAGATCCATCGCGAGCAGCCGCGTGGCATCCAGCGGGTCTTTCATCAGATCGATCAGCAGGGCCGACCGCTGCTCGGGCGGGGTCGCACGGTGCAGTGCACGCTGGGTCTGGATCAACTGGTCCTGTACGCGGTTTTCGGTGTCCTGCTTGCTTCGCACTTTGAAAAGCAGGTTCTCGTGGAGCATGCGTTGCCAATCAGTGGCGTTCAGGCCCTTGGCCTGGTTGTACCAGTTGCCCCAAGCGGCGCGGTCTTCACCAAGGTTGTCCTGGTGGCTGAGGTTGGCCAACGCGTCGTAAGCCCATTGCTGAACCTGTGGCAGGCGATTCACACTCGTGAGCTTAATCAGGTCCTCTGCGGCAAACAGCCGACGGTGCTCACCCAGCGCGCGGATCGCGAGGCGGCGCTGGTTCAAGTCCGCCTGCTCATCGCTGGCGGTACTCGCCAGATCCCGGGCGATGTCATCGGACTCGATCTGTCCAAGCGTGTTGACCCAAAGCGTCTCGATCTCTGCGGGCAGCACTTCACGCATCGCCAGCACCGCTTCGCCCAGCAGTGAAACTTCATCGGCCCGCGGCTCCTTTGAAACCGCAAGCAGCATCGCCTTGCGAACATACAGCGGCCGATCCTTGTCCAGCAGCGAGACAGCCGCCTGAATGGCACCGCGTTCCCGGTCGATCACCTCATCCACGAGCCGTTCTGCGCATTTCTGCCGGATATCCCCGGCCGTACCCGCCTCGGCGATCCAGTCGGCCAGTTGCTTGACGCCCACCTCACCATCGAGGTTGATCGGTTGAGCGGTAACGGATTGAGCTACGCTCAGCAGCCCCGCCGCCACAAAGAACCAACATAAAACCCAGATTCGCACGGCTGCCATGCCAACCTTATCGGCCTTTGAGCAAAATCGGGTTGTGTTATCAGTATGGTCCACGTGTCGGTTATCGGGCACAGCAAAAGGCGTTTCATTGCTCGGTTTCCCCACCGAGCCTTGTCATATAAAAGACGCCCTCCTGATACCAATCATATCGAGCGGATCAGGGAAAACCGGCTAGATAAAACACAATGTGAAAATCAGAACCACCGCCGAAGTCAGCCCCCGCAACCACCGATACCCACGACAGAGACTTACCTAGTCGCTACAAACCGTCTCCCCCAAAAGCATCACGCATGAACGACTGGTCAATTGCAGAACAACACGCCGAACGAGCCTGGCGGCACTACGAAGCCGGGCGATGGGACCACGCGCTTCGGCTGCTCCGCAGGGCACTGGCGATCAACCCGGACCAGTGCGACTGGCTGTTCGGGCTCGGGCTGACGCTCGATGCGCTGTCGCGATATGAAGAGGCGGCTGACGCCTACCGTAAACTGCTCACAAACGAGCCGAACGACCACGAAGCACTCCTGCACCTGGGCATGAACCTGATCCGACTCGGCCAGCCCGAAGAGGCGCTGGCGTACATCGACAAGGCTCACGAGGTCGATCCCAAACAACACGCCTGCAACTGCCACCGCATCGCCGCTCACGCACAACTCGGCGACCACGATCAGGCGGAAGTGGTCTTTTATCTCGCCCAGCAGGAAGAACCGGACTGCCCCGTCTGCTTCGACCACATCGCGCACTCGCTGGCCATGCGTGGCGAGCTTCAACGCGCCATCTGGTGCTGGAAACGTACCCGCGAACTCGACCCGATCCATCCACAGGCGCAGGCGAACGCCGCACGTGCTCACTGGTATCTGGGCGAGCTCAAGCAAGCCCGCGCCCTTTTCGAAGCGCACCTCAGCGATCAGTGTGACGACCCGCACGCCCAGATCGAGTACGCCTCGCTGCTGCTCGAATCCGAAGACCTCGACGCGGCATACAAGCAACTGTCAGACCTGATCCAACAGCACCCCGACCACGCGGTCGCACACCATCTGTGCGGCGACCTGCACATCAAGCGCGAAGAGCCCGAACTGGCGATCGAGTCATACTTCGCTGCAAGGCAGCACCAACCCGATCGGCCGGGCATCGACCTGGGCCTGGCACTGGCTGCACACCAGCTCGGGGACGAAGCCGACCGCGTCAAATTCCTGCTTGCGGAACTCGACAACCCCGGACAGGATGCGCGGCAGGTCCTTGAACTTGCCCGGCAACTGCTCGATGCCTCACTCAGCGAGCAGGCCATCACCCTGCTCAGCCCGATCGTCGAGGGGATGGACGATCTGCTTGTCAGCGATGACGCATCACTGGCAGAGGCACATCGCCTGCGGGCGATCGCAATGGTCGCGGCGGAGGATCACGACCAGGCGATCGCTGACTGCCGTGAGGCGGTCCGCCTCTGTCCGACACTGACGGCCGCCTGGCTGCAGCTGGTCGACAGCTACACGCAGACCAATCAGCTGCACCGCGCGATCGTGTGCCTGAACCACGCCATTGAGCTGTCGCCCGAGGACGACAGCCTGCGCAAGCTGGCCGGCAAACTGCGCCGCCAGGCGATGACCCGCGGGGCCCTCAAGTCGATCCGCCGAGCGGCGTAATCTCAACAACCTCTTCCAGAACGGGACGGTTCGCGTCTCCCACTACGGCGTTCTATACGCATCGCGCGATCCCGCTAAACTATCCGTCCCATGATCGACCTCAAAGACCTGCGTGAGAACCCTGACAAGTACCGCACCGGCGCCGCGGATAAGCAGTACGCCGTAGATATCGATGCGCTGCTGTCGCTTGACGAACAGGTGCGTGCCACGCAGACCGAGCTCCAGAACCTGACCGCCGAACGCAATCAGCTGGCCAAGCAGATCGGCCCACTGATGGGCAAGATGAAAAAAGCCAGCGATGAAGAAAAGCAGGCCATCACAGCAGAGGTCGATGCGCTCAAAGCCAAGTCCGAGGAGGGCAAGGCCGAGGAAGCGACGCTACACGACAAGGTGCGTGACCTCGAAGCAAAGCGTGAAGAACTCTGGTTGCAGGTCCCCCAACCCGCCGACCAGGACGGGCTCTTCGGCCCAATCCCGCGAGGCACCTCCTCTGACGGCAACGTCCAGTTGCGAACCTGGAACCCCGACAACTTCGATGCGGCCAGGCCCTTTAAAGACAACCGCGGCTTTGAGCCCAAGTCGCACATGGAACTCGGCGAATCCCTGGGCCTGTTCGACTTTGAGCGTGGCGTCAAGATGGCCGGCTCACGCAGCTACGTTCTGACCGGTGACGGCATGCGCCTGCATAACGCCATCCTTCAGTACGCCTTCAACTTCATGGTCAATGAAAACGGGTTCAAAGCCATGTCCGTACCCGTCCTCGTTCGTGAAGAGTGCATGGTCGGCACCGGGTTCTTCCCCGGCGGCCGTGACCAGGCCTACCACATCGAGGAAACCAAACGTGGCGGCGGCTACGACCAGTACCTCACGGGCACCGGCGAGGTCGGGCTCATGGGCCTGCACCAGGACGAGATCCTTGACGAACACTCCCTGCCGCGCTGCTACACGACCGTGAGCACCTGCTTCCGACGCGAAGCCGGTGCTGCAGGCAAGGACACCGCAGGGCTCTACCGCATCCACCAGTTCGACAAGGTCGAGCAGGTCGTCATCTGCAAGGCCGACGAACAGGAATCCCGCGAGTGGCACGGCAAGATGATCGGCTTCGTCGAGAAGCTTCTGCAAAACCTCGGCCTGCCGTACCGCCTGCTCCAATGCTGCACGGGTGATCTTGGCCAAAAGAACGCCGACATGATTGATGTCGAGTGCTGGATGCCCTCCCGCGAAGGTTATGGCGAAACACACAGCGCGTCGCGCCTCTACGACTTCCAGACCCGCCGACTGAACCTGCGCTACAAAAAGACCGGCCCGGACGGCAAGAAGAAGCAGACCGTCTTCTGCCACAGCCTCAACAACACCGTCGCCGCAAGCCCGCGGATTCTGATCCCGATCTTAGAGTTGTATCAGAATGAAGACGGCAGCATCACGGTGCCGGAAGTACTGCGGCCGTATCTGGGTGGGCAGGATGTGATCC
>JBMZAP010000182.1:0-6040 GCA_049611445.1 Phycisphaeraceae bacterium
CCGGCACATCGTCAGGGATCCGGTCGTACGCGGCGGTGCCTGGGCGTGGCGAATATTTAAAGATAAAGCTGTTCTTAAAGCGGCTGTACTCGAGCAGCTCACGGGTCTGCTGATAATCCTCATCAGTCTCGCCCGGGAATCCGACGATGATGTCGGTCGCCAGCGTGACCTCCGGGAGATACGCCCTGGTCCGATCGATCAGGTCTTTGTACTGTTCGACTCGGTAGCCACGGTTCATCCTTGCCAGCACGCGGTTGGATCCTGACTGCACGGGCAGATGCAGGTACCGGCAGATACGCGGGCTGTCTCGGATGACCTGCAGAATGTCATCACCAAAGTCGCGTGGCAGCGAGGTGACGAATCGCAGACGCTGGATGGCCGGGACTTCTTCGTGGATACGATGAAGGAGATCCGCAAAGCTCGTAGTCGTGTCGTTGAATGTTGGTGACGGGCCGCCGGTGCCCTTGTTCGGGCTGATGACGGTGCCGACCTGAGGCTGCCAGATGCCATCGACTTGTTGCGCAGCGCTTTGATCGTAGTGGTAGTGGTTGACGGTCTGGCCCAGGAGTGTGACCTCGATCACGCCATGATCGGCGAGCTTCTTGCACTCGTCGACGATGTGGTCGGGGTGGCGGTGGACCTCGGCCCCACGCGTGTTGGGCACGACGCAGTAGGTACACAGCTTGTTGCAGCCCCGCGTGATACGAACGTAGGCGGACTTGCCCGCCCCGGGCGTGTGCTCGCCGGGCAGTTCGGCATCCGAGGCGACGAAGCTGCGGGACAGGTCGATCAGTTCGAGCTTGTCACTCGCAGCACTGAGCGTAGAGCTGCGTCGGTGCGTGTTGCCCTGCAGCGCGACCTGTGAGTTGTTGAGCGTGCCGCGCTCGTCGACCTTGGTCTTAAAGACGTTGTCGATCAGCATCGGGACCTTGTCGAGCTCGCCGGGGCCACAGAGCAGGTCGATCTGCGGGTACTTCTTGATCATGTCGGTGCCGTCGCGTTCGGCCATGCAGCCGATGACGCCGAGCACGGTGCCGGGCTTCTCACGCTTGTGCTTGCCGACAATGCCGACACGGGACCAGACCTTGTTCTCCGCCTGTTCGCGAACCGAGCAGGTGTTGTAGAGCACGACATCCGCCGACTCCCAATCGTCTGTGAATCGATAGCCCAGGCCCCGGAGTTGGCTGACGACGAGCTGAGTGTCCAGGACATTCATCTGGCAGCCGAATGTCTCGAGGTAGACACTGGGGCCGGTCCCGGTGGTATTGGCGGGGTCGCTGGCGGGAGAAGCGGCCGGGCCTGCGTCGGTCGAGCAGCCTCCGGCGGAGCTAACAAGTTGTTGGAGCTGGATTTCGGGCATATCGGGGGTGTGTGGGATCGAGCATGATACCGCAACACAGGTCTTGTCAGAACAACTGAACAAGGTTATCCTGTAACCTGCTGATAGCACCGGGCCTACGGTGTTCGTGCGTGTGCCGCGATCCATAGGTAGCCCGATTGAATCCCCGCAGGAGCCGACGATGGCAAAGATGTTCTACACGCTCGAAGAGGCCGCACAGAAACTCGGTGTCGACGAGCAAGCGATCAAGGACATGGCCGCTCGCAACGAGCTGCAGCAGTTCCGCGACGGCGACAAGCTCATGTTCAAACGGGACCAGGTCGACGCGAAGTCCTCCAACAATGCCTCTGATGGGCCCCTTGAACTGGCAGACACCGGCGAGAGCGACGCGATCGACCTGAAGAGCGATACCGCTGTCGGCGTGGAAGCACCTGTTGAAAACCCGAACGAAGCCACTGGTGTCAGCGTCTTTGACGCAGGCGAAATCGACCTGGCTGACCCCATGGCTCAGACCCAGGTCACCGGCCCGATGATCGACGACGAAGAGCTCGCGCTCGAATCCGTCGGATCAGGCTCGGGCCTGCTGGACCTCACGCGCGAATCTGACGACACCTCGCTCGGTGCCGAACTGCTCGATGAGATCTACCCCGGCGCTGACAGTGTCGGCACCGGCACCGGTATCTCGATGGACTCGGCCGTCGGCTCCTCCGGCGTCTTCGATGGCGAAATCTCCATGGAGACTGGCACGTCCGGCCC
Organism: Phycisphaeraceae bacterium; assembly: GCA_049611445.1. GTDB lineage: Bacteria > Planctomycetota > Phycisphaerae > Phycisphaerales > Phycisphaeraceae > JAHQVV01. The sequence continues at coordinate 2,096 of JBMZAP010000182.1, forward strand.
CTCCGGCCTTGAGAACCTCACCGGCGAAGCGACCGATGCCGTCGTGACCTCTGGCGGTGCCGCTCGTACCGCTGTCTACCAGGAAGCCTATGACCCGGCTGGTAGCTGGTTCGGCGCCGGCATGCTCTTTGGTGTCATGCTCGCACTGGTCCTCGGCTTGGCAGCGATGGTCCCCGCGATTTACGGCGTTCAAGGCACGCTCGTCGAGAAGATTGATCCGCTCGGTGATAACTCAAACGTCTTCATGATCGCAGGCGGCATCCTTGGCGTCAGCATTATCTTTGGAGTCGTCGGCATGATGGTCGGCAAGTCTGCGGCACGCTGAACTGTTTAACAACTACACCCATACAACCGGCTTGTTCTGCAAGTCGGTTTTTCTTTTCTACCGATTACACCACGGCCTGACGTTTGGCCGATACCATGGCCTCTCGATCAGGTCGATTCCTATGCTCAGTAAACATGCCAAGCAAGAGTGCATCACCATCGCCGCTGTAGGCTTTATGCTCAGCGTGGCCGTAGTGATCATTGGCCTGTGGTGGTTGTTGATCCCGATTGTGCCCGCAACGGTTGGTCTGCTCGCTTTCTTCCGTGACCCCGAACGACGCACGCCGACCCAGCGCGGCGTCATGGTCGCCCCCTCAGATGGTCGAATCAGCTCGATCCACGATGTCGCCCACTTCGAACCTCTTGAAGGACCTGCAACGTGCGTGCGGATTTTCATGAGCGTGCTGGACGTCCACATCAACTACAGTCCATACCACACCGCCGTGGAGTCCATTACCCACACACCCGGCGAGCACCTCAACACACTCAAGCCCGAGTCAGCCGAAGACAACGAGAACAACCTGCTCGTGCTGGTCCACCCCAACCGTGGCTACAAGATGGCAGCAGTACGACAGGTCGCGGGCTTGCTTGCCAGGACCATCGTCTGCCACGTCCACGAAAATCAGGTCATCCAGCGTGGCCAACGCATCGGCCTGATCAAACTCGGCTCAACGACTGAACTGTACATCTGCAAAGACCTCGCACCACGCCTGCAAGTCAAAGAAGGCCAGCGCGTCTACGGCGGCGTCACCGTGCTCGCACAGATCACGCCCAAGGAAGGTGCCGCGATCATCGCAAGGCCGGAAGAGAAGCCTGAGATGGCTGAGGACGAAGAGGCAGATCAAGACGAGGCATGATCACTTCGCCAACTGAACGACCTCGCGGTAGTTCTTCTGGAAGAACGCACGCCACTTGATCTGGGACGCCTGGACATCCTCGATTCCCCGAAGCTGATTTTTAAACGAACCCAGCACCTCAACCACCTCGCTGTGACGCGGGTGTTCCGTATCACGCTGGATCGAAAGCCAGTTCTCCGCCAATTCGCCATCTGGCCAGGTCAGGGTCAACTCTGGCGGCAAGGCATAAAAGAGAGACTTCATCTCTTCGACGTTTGGGTGATTCGCTTCGATCGCATCATTCAGTGCTCGCCAGGCGGACACCATGTCGTGGTGCACTTCGATCGCCATCGACTTCGTCACCGGCGCGACCATGCTGAAGTAACTGGGCGTGCCCTTGGGAAACGGCACCGCGGTGGGATACGGGTTCAAATCCTTATCGACCCACGAAGCGCGTGAGAGATCGGTATACATGTCAGACCGCAGCGGCTGGCGACGAAGCTCAAACTGCCTGGGACGAACCAGGTCATCGCTTCCGTCCCCCAGCGATCGCTGCCAAAGTGCCTGTGCATCCGGCGAAAGCAACCAGGCAATAAACTCGCGGGCCAACCCAAGGTTCGGTGCTCCGCGCAGGAGCGTAATCGGGTCGGCCGTCGTCGCGGTCATGCTCTGCCCATCGACGATCGGGTCGCTGTAGCCCATCCGGTTGTCACCGACCATACCTGTCTGGTATCGGCCGTAGAAATCGATGCACATCCCAACGGCCGCGTCACCGCGTGAAACATCGACGGGCACACGGTCTGAACTCGTCGCAAAGTAGCGTGCGTTTGCAAATGCCTCGCGCAGCGTACGCCAGCCTTCGGTCCATCCCTCTCGCCGGAGGATCGTTTCGAATGTCGCGGAGATCGAGCCGGAGTGCCCCGGGTCTGCCAACGCAACCCACCCACGCAGTCGTGGATCACCAAGATCGGACCACGTCCGCGGCGGATCGACACCGATCACCTTCAGCACATCATGGTTGTAGACGATGCCAAAGCTCGAAAGCGTGATGCCAGTCCAGCCGACGAGTTGGACCGCTTCACCACCCTCTTCAAAAGTGTATTGCCCGTAGAGCTTCTCGCCGCCGATCAACTTCTTTGGAAAAACCTGCTTAAACAGATCGGGATCTAGCTCCGGGTCCATCACGATGCGGTGATTGATCGCAACGCCATCAACCTCCCGCTCGATACCGCCGGCTACCTTATTGTGGTCGTATTCTCCGCCACCAAAGAACAAATCTGCACCGATACCTGTTTCGTCAAGGTCTTTGCCCGCATCAATCGCCTGTGTGAATTGGCTGAGGATGCTCTTTCGGATATCACTGGTGCCGCCAGGGGTGCGCCAGTCGAAGACAACCTCGGGCAGATTCTTAGCGACGCGCCAGTCGTTGAACGCATTCTCAAGCTCAAAACGGATCTGCTCGTTGTGTGGCGTATAGATGACCAGTTTCGGTGCGTCGGGGTCGAACTCGGCACTGTTTGCAGGGCGCAACAGGATCGGCACGCCGACGATCAGGGCAAGCAGGCCGATGATGAAGAACTTTGGAAAATGCTCACGCATCATTGAAGCATAGCGGCACAGGCCTACTTGAGCAGCCGTTCTTGCGCAAGTTTCATAGCCGCCTGCTCAAGTAACTCCCCAGTCCGCCGGATCGATTCTTCCGCAGGCAGCCCTGCCCCGATGACGTGATACGCAGAGAGTCCGTGGTCGAGTGACTCTTCTGCCCCTTCGCCGACCGAGCCGACGAGCGCGACGCAGGGGACGCCCGCTTTCTGACATCGCCTGGCCACGGCCATCGCGGCCTTGCCGTTCAGTGACTGGCTGTCGAGCCGGCCTTCGCCGGTAATCACCAAATCCGCATCCTTAATCCGCTCATCAAAGCCGATCGTATCGAGCACCAGGTCCGCACCGGGCACGAGTTCGGCTCCTAGCATCGCAACAAGCCCACCGCCGACCCCACCGGCCGCACCGGCCCCGGGCATGCGTTCGACATCGACACCAAGCTGGTCGCGCCAGAGCTGAGCCATGTGCCGTAGCCCCGCGTCGAGTTGCTCGACCTGTTCAGACGTCGCGCCTTTCTGCGGGGCATAGATGTGAGCGGCACCGTTCGGGCCAGTCAACGGATTAGTCACGTCGCAGGCGACCTTCATCCTATGGGACATTTCTGAAACAGAAGAGCGCTCGACATCAACTCGCTTGATCTTTTCGAGGTCTCGCCCTGTAATCGGCTCATTGATCAGCTGGTCACACTGATCAAAAAAGCGCACGCCCAAAGCTTGGGCAATACCACAACCGGCATCATTCGTAGCGCTGCCACCGATACCTAGATAAATGCCATGCGATCTACTGCTTAGGGCTTCAGTTATCAATCTCCCCGTGCCGTATGTTGTTGTCTTCGTCGGATCGCGTTCCTCCGACTCAAGCCTCTCCAGACCCGAAACTTCGGCCAGTTCGACTACAGCGACAAGAGGTTGGTCTTGCGCATCAAGCATTTTGAGCCACTTGGCTGGAACCTCACGCCCAAGCGGATCGAGCCCATGCAATTCTTCCCAGCTAGAGGTACAGCACCATTGCAATGCTTGAGCAAATCCCTCCCCACCATCAGACACTGGATAGCCCGCAATATCGACATCCGACAGAACAGACCGCAACCCGCTGAATATATGGCACTCGACCCCCTTCGCACCAAGCGCATCCTTAAAGCTGTCCGGTGCGATCGCGATCTTCATGCAGGCATCGTATGAAA
>JBMZAP010000183.1:0-6031 GCA_049611445.1 Phycisphaeraceae bacterium
GCGACCGACCAGATCCTCGGCCGGCTTTCCACCGAGGTCGCCATGATCCTCATGGGCAAGACCAAGCCAACCTATACGCCGCACGTTGACACCGGCGACTTTGTCGTCGTCACCAACGCCGAGAAGATCAAGCTCACTGGCAAGAAGCTGGATCAGAAGATCCATCAGACTTTCTCCGGCCACCCGTCGGGCCGAAAGGTCAAGACTTTCCGTGAAGTCCAGGAGAAGCACCCTGAGCGTCTGATCGAAGAGTCCGTTCGCCGTATGCTGCCGAAAAATAAGCTGGGCACCAAGATGCTCAGCAAGTTGAAGGTTTACGCCGGCCCGGACCACCCCCACGCCGCACAAAACCCCAAGGCTCTGGAAACACAGAGCGCCTGATTGAGTACGAAGCACCTTAACGACCTGCATACAGGCTGAAGCATGACCGAAGAAGAAACCACACCCGCCGTTGAAACACTCGATACCGGATTGACCGCTGTCGAAGAAGCACCTGTCGAGCAGACCCGTCCGCTGGCAGAACCCGCCAAGCCCGATGCCGGTGGCTTTATCTGGGGTACCGGCCGCCGAAAGGCTGCGATCGCTCGCGTTCGTATTAAGCCCGGCGAAGGGAAGTTCCTCATCAAGGGCAAGGAAGTCAATAATTTCTTCTCCGAGCCGCAGCACCAGGCGCAAGCCCTGGCACCGCTGAAGGCGACCGGTATGGAAGGAAAGCTCGACGTGTTTGTGAACACAACCGGCGGCGGCATCACCGGTCAGGCCGGTGCCGTTATGCTCGGCTTGGCTCGTGCACTGAAGGGCTATGACCCGTCACTTGAGCAGGCCCTCCGCGACGAAGGCTACCTCACACGTGATGCCCGTAAGGTCGAACGTAAGAAGTACGGCCAGCGTGGTGCTCGTAGGCGCTTCCAGTTCTCGAAACGCTAAGCCGATTGCCATTCAAATTACTATCAAGAACCCCGTGGCCTGTGCTTCGGGGTTTTTTTGTAGTTTCTCGGTATACCAGTTCAGAGAACGTTCAAAGGCCTATCTGAGCTAGGCCGCTGGCGCGATATTCGCACCAGGCTGTGGGCCCTTGTACTTAAGTCCGAAAAGAACCGCAATCTTTTTTTTGTGCCCATTATTAAGATCTTAGTCTCTCTGTGAGAAGCACTTACGAATAGTGGGTGTGCGTATTTTCCTTGTTTAGCAAGGAAAAATTACAACAAATCGAATTCATGCAACGGTTTTCATGTTAATATGGGTGGATTACTGTTAATCGAAGTGCGTTTTGAACGTTTTATTCGGTTTTGGCCCCCCACGATCAGGCAGACCTAACTACCCCCCCGGCTCCCTCAGCCACCAGGTCTCCTCAATCAACACACCAGACTGCAGTGCGTGTGCGACATGAGGTCGCTTTATACATGCCGAGTGCTGGTCCTGAACCCGCCGTGCAATGCGGCTACCGCAAAGGAGTGCATCTTGAAACAGTTGCTTGGCTCACTCTTCATCTGCTCTATGCTTCTAACCGTGTCCGCGTCAGCGACACAGACCGTCTTCAAAATCTTCGAACAGGAAGAAGATGGGGACACGACCCACCGCTTGCTCGATCGCTCGACCATTGGCGATGGGCTCGATCCCGTCCTCCAGTTCATCCTGCTTGAAGAACCGACCGACCCGAAAACTGCGCAGGTGCTGTGGGAAGCATCTGAGTCCCCGATCCCATGGGCCCGCTCTGCAGAGGAAGTGTCGTACCGGATGATCGAGCACGCGGCATTGCCCGATGGAAGCTTGGTCGAGTACAGAATCTATGCTCAGGCATCCGGCAATGAACTCGTTGCGCTGCGGCACATGCGTAGGGAAGAGGATGGCAACTACGCGGTTGATGATCAAATCATTGATCAGTTGCCTGATGGCGAATACAACCTCCACGCATATTTACTGCTCCCCGACCGTCCGAAGGCGGTGTTGATGCAACGCGTTTCTGTGGCAGAAGATGGTCAGGCGGACGGCGACGAATCTGAGCCGGAGGAGTCAGGTCCTGCAACGCTTGAGCCCGGCGATGGTTTCACTGGCCCAACCCCACAGCCTGCTGCGATCGGTAATAAGACCACGATGGCGATCTCGCGTTGGGACGTCGTCCCTGAACAGGCCTTTGAAGGTTTGTTTGAGGTTGGTGTGCTTGCTTTCCACTCTTACGGGATCGACCGTGTTGAGCTGAGTTTCAACGGCGGGGCGTGGGTTTCGATTACCGAGCCTACTGTGAACCCTCGCACAGGTGTCAAGCAGTACTGGGCACAGATCGATGCGCGGGATGTAAAGGATGGCCGGGTTGAACTCCGTGCCGTTGCGTATCCAAAAAGTGGCATCCCACGTGTGCTCGAACCTCTGACCCTATTTGCGAATTCTCGTGGTAGTGTTGACATTCCCGTTCTCGAACTGGATGCGGGAGCCCATGTGATTCCACATGATCTGAAGTTGCCAAAAGAAGGCTGGTTCATCATCCGGCCTAAGCCCGGCATCTCCAAAGAGCAATGCATCCTATATAACATCGGCCGCAACGACGGTGGTAATCTGAAGGTCGAAGGGGTGACGATCAAGGCCGGCCCAAGTAGCCGCGGGCCTGGTCGGGGCGGAAAGCTCTGGATGGATAATGTTGACTACATCGGTGTCGATGCGAACAAGACTGACGGCACCCTCACCTGGTGGATGTCGGATCACCAATGGGCGGCCAAGTACCACACGAACATGTCGATCCGGCAACTTCAGACGGCGTTCCACACCTGCGACAATGGAATCATCCGCAATGTGACGCTTGATTCGGTCTACGAAGATGTGTTTCGCCAGGCAGGCTTGATCGCGAACGTTAAGGTCAAAAATCTCGCGGCGGCTAAGAAGCACTTCCATCCGGATGTTTTCCAGTGGTACAACCGTACCCCGACGAACATGATCGTCTACAACGTCACCGCAGAGCGTGTGTCGGGCCAAGGGTTGTTCTCGGGCAATCTCAAAGACTGTGCATTCGTGAATCTCGACATTAACACCATTGGCCAGTACAGGCCTCTGCAAATGCAGGGTACGACCAGTAATGTCCTGATTCAGGACAGCCGGTTTGTCGGTGAGTTGCACGGCATCCTTCGATATGACAAGGGCTTTAGACCAAAAGACATGGTGCTAAGGAATGTAAATGCGTCACCCAAAGACCCGGGCCCGCCAATTGGCTGGAAAAGCTCTGAGATCTCGATCTACCCGCAACCAGCGGAAGAGTAATCCATCAGGATCCATGGGAGAGAAAGCTGTACGCCGGACTGGTCAGTATGACAGTCCGGTTTTTTATTGGCGGATTGCTCTGGTAGACAGCCCCTTAATAGTTCGGTCGTTCTGTCGATAGCATTTCAGAAAGGGGCTGCTGGGTTACAGCATGGGCCTCATGAAGTGACCCTCTCGATTTCTATACAGAGAGTAATCGAGCGTGGTAGGGTGTCGATTCATGGTTTGCAGCATAGATGCGAAGATGTGTTTATGCATCTCTTGAAGTTTTGGATGGTTCGCCAAACTAGGCCTTCACCAAAGCTTGTTAGGATGTTGCAACAGCATTACGCAGGACCCAAAAATGACCGAACTCGCTGCTAAACAACTCCACAACGACCCTAGGCTCCAGCAGGCCAGGCAATTGATTTCGGAAGCGCTGTTAGACGCTCAAAAGTCAATCGACCAGCCACGTTCTGCTGACTCTGCCAAGGTCGAGGCATATCAAATAGAACTCGAATCGTTCGCGAAACGACGTGGCGGAGCACTTCCGATCCCATATCTCGGCTCTGGCTTGGGTAAGGGGCCATTGGTCGAGTTGCTCGACGGCAGCATCAAATACGACATGATCTGTGGCATCGGCGTCCATGGTCTTGGTCACAGTGACCCGGGCTTAATCAACGCTGGTCTTGATGGGGCTATCGCTGATGCGGTCATGCAGGGTAATCTGCAGCAGAACGCTGAGTCTGCCGCGCTCTGCGATGATCTTGTCGAACGTGCCTGTCGACACGGAGCCAAGCTCGAGCACTGTTTCCTCACGACCTCCGGGTCCATGGCAAACGACAACGCGCTGAAGATTCTCTTCCAGAAGCATGCGCCAGCCGATCGGATCCTTGCGTTCAGTCATTGCTTTACCGGCCGAACGCTCGCAATGGCTTCAGTCACGGACAAGGCTGCATACCGCAGTGGGCTGCCTGAAACGATCAAAGTTGGCTACCTGCCTTTCTATAAACCGGATGACTTGCAAAAAAGTATCGATAGCACGATCAAGCATATGGACAACCACCTGACACGCTATGCCGGTCGAGTGGCTGGGGTCATGTTCGAGATGATCCAGGGCGAGGGCGGCTATAACGCGGGTAACGCCGACTACTTCAAGGCCGTCATGGCGCGCTGTAAGGAATTGGGCTTAGCGGTATGGGTTGACGAGATCCAATCGTTCGGGCGTACGTCCGCGCCCTTCGCCTTCCAGCACTATGGTCTTGATGAGTACGTCGATGTGGTCTCTGTCGGCAAGATGACGCAGGTCTGCGCTACGCTCTTTACGAATGACTACAACCCTCGACCGGGTCTGATCAGCCAGACCTTCACCGGTGCCTCTTCACAGATCTTTGCGGCCCGTGAGGTGCTCGCACGACTTGATGATGCCAAAGTCTTCGGCACTGATGGTCTTAATATGGCCTACCGTCAGCTTTTTGCTGACCAGCTTCGTGCGATCCACCAACGCCACCCCGACAAACTCGGGTCTGATCTGTTCGGCGAGGGCTCGATGATCGGCTTTGAGGTTTATAACGGTGATGCCGAAAAAACCAAGGCCGTGATGAACAAGCTCTATGAGCTCGGCGTCATCGCGTTTCTCTGCGGCAGTGACCCGCTACGGTTGCGTTTCCTGCCTCCGGTCTCGGTCATGCAGCCAAGTGATGTTGATGCGGTCTGCGAAATTCTTGAGCAGGCGATCGTTAGTATCGCTACAAATTAACCTCGCAAGGACTTATTCGATTTCGCCAGGCTTGCGCTTATCCTGCGCGCTGTAACCGAATAAGCGGATTCTTTTCTACGCTTAACCGCTTTGCCGTAATTCTCTAAGCCGTCATTGATTATCTGACCGGCATATTCGGCAAAGCTTCTGTATGTGCGCATTTATTGGAGCTTAGGCACTTATTCGGGCCCGTATTCTTGCCGTTATTTGACCTTGGACCCTTATCTCGGGTGTTCCAGACGTGTCGTGTCGTATTTTATTTGAGGTTTTGTGATGAATCTGCGAATTCCAACTGTTCAGGAATCTCTAGAGTTGATTAAGCCCAAGCGTTCTGCTTTGTTCACGCGACTGGTGGGTGTCTTAGCCTGCCTTTTGTGCCTGGGTGCGAACGCGGCAAATATTACCGTCGCCGGACTCGGTGACGTTATCAAGGGAACCGTCCATGTCGAGGTACTCGTTGATGAGCCTGTTAAGCAGGTAAAGATGGAAATTCCCGGTGTGGTCAATCGCATTGAGAAGAAGGCACCCTATGGTTTGATGAGTGACAAGGGCGGCAAGCTCAACCCATGGGATACCACCAAGCATGCAAATGGTGACTATGTCCTCAAGGTGTCCGTAACGCTCAAGGATGGTTCAGAAGTTGCAGAGCAATTTCCATTCAAGATTGAGAATACGCTGTCGAAAGTTCAGACTACGGATATTTCGATTGCTTTGGGTATGCTGCCCTCGCAGGTCCACGTCGGTCAGCAGCTGACTGTTCCGACAACAGGTTTAGCCGACGGTGAAGTCGTCTGGTTCCACCTGTTTGATAAAGATTGGGGCGATCTGATCCGGGAGAACCTTGAGGTCAAACAGGACACTGTCACCTTGACCATCCCGCAGACCAGCGGTGTTCGACGCCTGCAGCTGCAGTACAAGTCTCAGTACAAGAAAACCCGCTTTATCGAGGTTCTGCCCGCAACGGTTCTTCCTGCGCCCACCCCCGAGCCCGAGCCCACTCCCGAGCCCGAGCCCACTCCCGAGCCCGAGCCCACCCCCGAGCCC
>JBMZAP010000184.1:0-5976 GCA_049611445.1 Phycisphaeraceae bacterium
CCAACACGTGCCCGATCATCGCCGTCACGGTGGACTTGCCGGCACTACCCGTCACGCCAATCGTTCGCAGTCGGTTCGGCAGCCGCTGCACCAACAAACGCATCTCCGTCGTCACCTCGATGCCTGCGGCCTCGGCGGCCCGCACGAACCGATTACCCGGGGGCACCGCGGGGTTCACCACCACAAAATCGCAGGTCGTGAAATCGCTGACGTTGTGCTCGCCCAGCCGAAGCGTCACCCGGCCCGCATCGATCAGGTCCTGGATCTGCTCAACGCTCTTAGAAAGTTTCTCGGCGTCGTCCTTGTCCGTGACCAGTACATCCGCGCCACGATCGACGAGAAAGCGTGTGACACCGATCCCGCCGCCGAACCGGCCAAGACCCATCACGGTGACCTGTTTGTCTGCGAACTCGTCGGGTTCACCCATGGCCGGGAGTATACGCGTTTGATCGGAGCGTTTAGCGCTCAGACCGTTTCACTTCGAGGATTTCCTCAAACTTCTGATCCTCCGTGCCAAGCACGAAAGATGAAAGCTTCGTGCCTAACGGCACCTGGAAGTAGACCATCAGCGTTTCGCCGGGACCAACCTTGGGCAGCTCGTTTGCGCTGACCCCGCGGTTAAAGGCATCCTCACGGATGTCGAGGTGCATCGTGTTATCGGCTTTGAGCTTCGCAAAACCAATCGAGTCGTAGACGTTGCCGCCTTCGTCCTTAACCTTCATCACACTCAGGGACTCCGCCAGCTGGATGGCCCGGCCGTAGAGCGACTTGGCTTTCTGGACATCGAGCTTGATCCGCACAAGGCGGTCGGAGGACTGGACCCAGATGGTGCTGCACGAGCTCTTCTGACCACCCTTACCACGCGGAAGACTTTCGCCAAGGCCGGCCTTGAGCTCCCACGGATCGGCGTTTTTATCGAAGTCGTAACTGACCGCAGAGCCGGAGAACGTGCCAGGCAGCTTCTCGCTGACATCGGCATAGGCATTGGAGCCTGCGATCTTCACGCCTGTGTCGTTCTGCCCACCGTTCTCACCGTTCTGCTTCTCAAGGTCCGCTGGGCTGGGCAGCAGCGGCGCACCAACCACATGAGCGACTGCACCGGGGTTCATGTTCTCCCTGGTTTCCTGCCCCTCTGGCTTCTCGAGCTTGTCCAGATCGAAGCGCAACTCACGAACGAAGAACCAATCCGGATCCTCATCATCCGGCAGTGCGAACACCCAGCCGATGTTGGTCTCGGTGTACTTGGAGTACGCAGCGTTAACGAGGGTCGCATCGGCTTGGTCCGAGATGATTTCCGTGAAGATCCGCCCGCCGGTGTTGCGGCTGTACTGGATCGAGTATCCGATCGGCGCGATCTGCTCACCGCCAACAGAGAGGCTGACCTGTGGGATGGCCACGCGGAGCTTGCCGTCCGTATTGAACGTGCCGGGGTAGTCGTTGTTCCACTCGGTATCGACGATGTACAGCCGCTTGCCTTTGCCCATGGTGGGCTTAAGCCGATTGACCATATCAGCACCCATCTTTTCAGAGACCATCTGCACGAACAGCGGGAAGTTTTCCTGGCTGGTGGCGGCCTTGAACTGGTACTGCGGCGTACGCGCGACTTCCAGAATCGCCTGCACGTTCAGCATCTGCGAGGGCTGGCCATTCTCCTTGGGGTTGTCATAACGCTTATTCAACTCGCCATAAATCGCATCGATCATGCCCATGCCGTTTTCGCCGAATTCGAAATCGCCGGGCATCTCGTAGCTTGGACTGAGGAAGGTCAGGATGGCCGAGCGCTGAGCCAGGCCATAAACCGCCTCTTCGGACGCGGGCATGGCATAGGCACCGACGACCTTCACAGAGCCGGGGTGTGCGGTGCGCATCTGGTTGACGTCGGCAGGCATACGCGTGAGGATCGCCCGCTTGGCCAGCTCCGGACGGCCTTCGGCCAAAGGCGTGCCACCGGTTGGCGACATGGATCCTGCCGAGACCAGTTCAAAGAAACCCGCAGACCACTTGTGGACCGCGACCCAGAGGTCGGTCCCTTCGTCGTTGTCGGTGACCTTATTGGCATCGACCTTGTAGGGTTCCCAGCCCATTACCTCTCGGTGCATCGGCAGGAAGTTCGCGCCATTGAGCAGCAGACCGACCGCAAGGATGCCGGAGCACAGTCCGCAGGCGCCGCCGCCGATCTGATCGGCAATGCGTGGCATGTGGACGTTGGCCTTGCACAACTTGTCGAAGACCGTGCGAAGAACAATCATCAGCAGCGCAAAGGGCGCGAGCAGGCCAACGCCGTGGGCGTAGGCAGGCATGCGGCCGAGCAGCATGTAGGACACAGGCTCCCACAATGCCAGAGCAAGTACGCCCGAGGCGATGACAATGATCAACTGAACGAAGGCTGAGAAGAACCCGTAGGTCGCCCAGATCGCGATCATAATCAGCAAAATCAAGATGATGGCGAGGTTGAGTAAAGTGAGCATTGGGGTCAGCCCTTCTGGTGTTCGCCCATGGTGCGGGTGACTTCTTTGATGTCGGAGACGCCTTCAACGACCTTGGCCAGCGCCGCCTCCTGCAGATAGACCATGTGCTGCTTTCGCAGGTGAGCACGGAGGCGTTCGCCCTCGCCCGACGCGATCAGTGCGCTGGCGGTCTTATCAACGGGCATCACCTCGAAGACGCCGATGCGCCCTCGGTAGCCCATACCGTGACAGTCCTGACAGATGGACTGTTCTTCCTTGAGCACAACCTTGCCCGAAGCTTTATACAGGTGCGCGGTAGAGTCCTTCTTCATGTTCAGCTTCTTCATCGCCGCGGCATCGGGCTGATACGGGGCCCGACATGTCAGGCACAGCCGTCGCGTCAAACGCTGGCTGACAATCATCCCGAGCGATTCGGCCGCAAGACGCTGGTCGCCGACGATCTTGATCCAGAGCTTGAGCGCCCCCAGCGTGTCCTTGGCGGGCAAGGAGATATAGAAGCGTGTGTCTTCCGCAGATTGAGCAATCAGCCTGCCCATCTCGGGCGTGGCGATTTGCTCGACGAGCATCACGTTCGGGTCTGATCGCAGCAGTGCAGCAAACTGGTCCGTGAGCTGCTCACTGCTGGCACCCTCCTGGAAGAGGTTGTGGTTGACGCCTTCCATCTGGAACGGCGAGAGCTTCTCATAGGTCATGACCGACGAGGTGTAAGGGTCATGCTTGTTCATCATCGCATACATCGATGATGTCGTGCCACAGCCAGGCGGGCTGGCGAAAATAACGACCTTGGAAAGATCGCTGGCAAGGATGTCTTCGATCGCCTGCTTCTGACGAGGCAACAGGCCCATCTCATCGATCTCGATCTTGTGGGAGTCTTCGAGGTCGAACTCGATGGTCATTTGAATCGACCGTGTCGAGCCAAGCGTTGTCAGCTTGATCTCGTGATGGTCGTAGCCCTCGACCTCCACACCGAGCTTGCCGACCTGCTTGCGGCGGCGCTCAGCGAGATCCATGCCCGCATTTTCCTTGAGGTAATCGATCAGTTGCACGCACAGTTCACGGTCAGGCGCCGGCTGCGCGACACGCACGCCGTCGATCCGCACGATGAACTTGGCCTTCTCGGCATCGACCGTCATATCAATCCGGTCGGCGCCACGCGGCACTGCAAAGACAAGCATGTCCTGGAACAACTCGAAAGCCGGCGTGCGCGGGTCGTCGCCATGAGGCACTTCCATGATCGCCCCGCCCTTGTCGACGAGATTGACCTTCGCCTGAGCCTTGGCACGTTCGCCGCGTTCGCGTTCATGCTTCTTGCTCAATTCGTTGACGATGTCCTTGGGATTCCACTTCTCTTCCTCAGGCACCTTGCCGTTGCGATACGCGACGTAGCCGACGGACCCGCCAGCAAGGACCATGATGCCAAGCGGCAAGCCGACCCAGAAGATCGGGACAAGCAAGATCACCATGAAGCCGATGACCCCCACACCGAGGTGGGCCATCCCCCACTGCTGCTGATTGGCGTAGTAAAAGCCCGCATCCTTATCCAGGCGGCCGACCAGCCAGGCCCAGCCCCCCAGCACAATAAGCATCAGCACGGGCTTGGCGATGCTCATCAGCACCATCGGCTCGGCTTCGATTTGAGCGATCATCTGAAACATGGGGCAAGGTTCCTGTGCGGGTTCGCGCAAACGATTATTTCGTCTTAATGCCACGCAAACGCATCTTGATCTCTTCCGGGCTAGGCGACGCGGCCTGCGCGACCTTCGGGTGTACGTAGTTCTTCTCAACCAACTCCACCAGCGAGTCTACATAAGACTGCATCCCCGCCTCACGGCTGTCGGCGATCACCTTCTCCAATTCGCCTTCTCGGCCCTCAAGGATGTAGTTCCGGGTCGGCGGGCTCTGAAGCAGGATCTCCACTGCAGGCACGCGCGGCACATCCGGCATCAGCGTCGGCAACAGCTTCTGATAAACAAACGCCTGCATCTGGTAGGCAAGCAGTGAACGAACGTTTTCACGCTCGTCTGCAGGGAAAAGGTCATAAATACGGCCAAATGCCTGCGAAGCCGAGGACGCGTGGATCGTGCCAAACACGAGGTGGCCGGTCTCAGCGGCCTGCAGCGCGGCTTCAAATGTCTCGCGGTCACGCATCTCGCCGATCAGCACAACATCGGGGTTCTCACGCACCATCGCACGCAGGGCGGTGGGGAAGTCGGGCACATCGATCCCAACCTCGCGCTGGTTAAACATCGCCTTGGCATCCTGGAACAGGTATTCGATCGGGTCTTCGATCGTCAGGATGTGGCACTTGCGCGTCTCGTTGATGCGTTGAAGCATCGACGCGATCGTCGTGGACTTACCCGAGCCGGTCACGCCGCAGAGCAGGATCAGGCCCTGGTGCACTTCGTCGGCAACCCTGCGCATCGCGGGAGGCAGGTACAGGTCTTCGAAGTCGAGAATCTCGTTACTCACACGGCGGGCGGCAATCGCACATCGGCCACGCGTCAGGAACACATTGACACGGAAGCGGTGTTTCTCGTCGTCAACAATAAAGTCGACACCCAGGTCCAACGAGCCACGTCGGCCAAACTCTTCTTTTTGTTCGTCGGTAATCCCTTCGAAGATCATCGCATTGAATTCTTCGACCGACGGTGGGGTCACGTCCAATGCCTTAAGCTCGCCACGCATCCGAAGTTTGGGCGGCTCACCGCCACGCATCAGAAGGTCGGAGGTCTTGTGGCGTACGGCGGCTTGGAAGTATTTGTAGAGCTTGGTGTCGGCCAAAGTCTTGTGACTGGCTTGGTCAATGTCGAACTGCATGACCGGGGAGGACTCGTGATTACTTCCACTCATTCGATTGCCTTGCACGTAAAGAAACTGTTGCCAACACTTGGCCGACAAACCGACGGGAGACCTCGCTTATTCCATTGCGATACCCGCACTTACACCACGCCATCCCTGGCTGAGGAAGTGCAATAGTATCACAACCCACGCGGGTCACGCCAGCCTGTCAAGAATCAAAGCCCTGTCCATGTTTTTGTACACCAAACTCTCCTGACTCATCCCCGCCACTGCCCGAGCCAGGGCAGCTCGCACCTCAGGCATGAGCGATTCGAACGGATAGAGATAGGTGCGGATGGTAAACAGGGCAGACTGATGCTCGGGAAAGCCCCAGATGACCTGCCGTTCGACACGCAGAAGCGGCTCACCCTTCGGGTGATCGGGCAAAGGGGTGGGATGCTCGATCGAGCGATCACGCTTAGGGTGATGGTTCAGCGCCGCATCATCCGTGATGGTCCATGCGAATCGCACCGCGCCGCGCGTCGCGTTGACCATGAGCTTCGCGATCGAATGCTGCCTGGCGTTGATCGGCTCGATGTGCGGGACCGGGGCGTGTACCGCGTGAAAGGGCTTGCCAATTTTTTCTTCGGGCGCCCAGCCGCTGGGCATGCAGACATTCAGGTAGGCCAGGCGGTTGTTGCCCTGCTCATCGAGTTGAAGAACGGCGAAG
>JBMZAP010000185.1:0-5973 GCA_049611445.1 Phycisphaeraceae bacterium
AGCAGTGGGCTACGACAGCGTTGGCGTACATTCGCGAGCAGGACATCATCCTGAAAGGCGTTGACGATCAGGTCCTGAACCTGCGCGCAACGGTGATGTGGCACCGCCAGCACACTGCGAACGAGCACGTCTACGGCCTGCACTTCGAGCACCTCAACAACGAAGACCGCGACGGTCTGGAGAGGCTTGTCCTCGCGCTCGCTCAAGGCAACATCGCCAACAATAAGCAGGTAGAAAAGGGCTTGAGCATCCTCGGCGGCGGCATGGGGGCAGTAGCAATCGCACTCATGGCGCTTGCGCTGTTCTGGACCAATTCAGCCGGGACGATCCAGAATCATGCCCCCGGCTTCTACGACTTGCTCAGCAATATCCCCGAGCTCGGTGCCCTCATGGTCATCGCGGCCGGCGGCTTTGGCCTGCTCAGCATCGTGCAGCGATCCTCGCTGAGTCACGGCTCATCCGACGTCAAGCGAAGGCAACGCGCACAAGCCGAACTCGACGAAGTCCGGCGCTCGCAGAATATCCTCAACGGGATCCTCGAGAGCTCACTCGGTGGCGTCTGTGTCCTGCAAACAAACCAGGCCTCCGACAAAGTTCAGTTCCAGATCCAGCTCATCAACCCTGCTGGTGAGCAGTTGCTTGGCAAGAGCGAAAAAGAACTCGTCGGCAAAAGCGTTGATGAAGCGCTGCCGGGCCTGATCGGCCACGAGCTCTATCAGGACCTGCTCTCCATCGCAGAGGACAACGGGCCTGTCCAGAAGAACTACCAGGTCGGCAGCGAGGGACATTGGTACCTCGTTGCGATGGTCCCGCTGGCTGACGGCATCGCCGTGACCTTCCTGGACAATACCGAGTCGCACAAAAACCGTGCTCAATTGAAGCACATAGCCTACCACGACGAACTCACCGGTCTGCCCAATCGCAAGGCCCTGATCGAACACGTCGATTCGTCACTGAAACGCTGCCGACGCACACCCGGGCACAACTCCGCACTGCTCTTCCTGGACTTCGACCGTTTCAAGCAGGTCAACGACACGCTTGGTCACGAAGCCGGCGACCAACTGCTCATCCGGATCGCTCAGCGCTTGAATGAGAACCTCCGTGATGGTGACACGTTCAGCACCACGGCCGGCGCGTGCCTGCCCGCACGCCTTGGCGGTGACGAGTTTGTCGTTCTGCTCGACGGCATCCACGACAAGGAAGATGCGCTTGTTGTTGCCCGACGTCTACTGAAGGTCTTCAAAGAGCCGCACAACATCGCCGGCCAGGAAGTCACCTCGACCGCCAGTATTGGCATCGCAGTGAACCATGGCGAGTACGAACAGGCTGAGGACATCCTCCGCGACGCGGATAGCGCGCTTTACATTGCCAAGCAGAACGGCAAAGCCCGTTACGTCCTCTTTGACCAGGACATGCAGGAAAAACTCATCCATCGCATCCGCCTGGAACAGGACCTGCAGCACGCGTTGAGCAAGAACCAACTCGCGCTCGTGTACGAGCCCATCGTCGACCTGCAGACCGGCAAGCCCTCCGGCTTTGAAGCACTGCTCCGCTGGACCCACCCCGAGCATGGCGAGGTTTCGCCCGCCGTATTCATCCCGATCGCCGAGGGTGTCAACCTGATCGGCGAGATCGGCCGGTGGGTCATCGAGCAGGCCTGCAAGCAACTGGCCACGTGGAAAGAACATGGGCTCAAAGGCCACTTCCTCAACATCAACCTCTCACGTATCCAGCTTTACGAAGCCGACCTGGTAACGCTGTTTCAGCAGCAACTCGCCGCGTACAAACTCGATCCCGCAAGTCTGCAGATCGAGCTGACCGAAACGGCGGTCATGAACGACCTGGACTTCATGGCAGACCGACTCAGTCAACTCAAAGCACTTGGCATGGGGCTGGCGCTGGATGACTTCGGCACGGGCTACTCGTCACTCAACGTCCTGCATAAGCTGCCCTTCGATACGCTCAAGATCGACCGCACCTTCCTTGAGGACGCCCGTATCGCGATGCAGATGGACAAGACCCACCGTTCCAGCGCGATTATCTCAACGATCACGCAACTGGCCGACCACCTTCGCCTGAACGTGATCGCGGAGGGTATCACCGCACAGGAACAGATCGCCACGCTCCAGGCACTGGCCTGCCAGTACGCCCAGGGCTGGTACTTCAGCCAACCGCTTCATGCTGAACAGGCAACTGAACTGCTGAAAAACCCCAAGCAGCACCCGGCGTGCCTGTCTGCAATGCTGGACCATGAGCCGAACCTCGATGCGCTCGCCTGATTCAATCAAACGTTTCATCTGGGCGTTTCAATCATGAGTAAGTGATCAAAATCACCTGATATCGGCTATGAACAGCCTGTTCATAGCGATAGCCGCATGCGAACGCCGCTTAAACGAATGTTTGAATAAAGTGCACCGCAACCCAGCCGTGAAGCTACTTGGTGATATCACGCGCGAAGATGCGCTGCATGATCAGGAAGGTGAACGACGCGGACCACGTGATCAGCACAAGCCCTGCCAGCGCCTCGATGCCCACGAGCAGGCGGATCGGCCCGAGCGGCGCGATGTCGCCAAACCCGACGGTCGTGTAGACCGACAACGAGAAATACAGGGTGTCTCCGAAGCTGTCGTCGTAAGGCCCCTCCAGCAGGCTGCCCCCGGTCGGGTGGAGCAGGAAGACCAGCCGATACGCCAGTGCGAAGATCGCCGCTTCGATGAGGTGCACGACAAGCAGAATCAGTACCGTCACGATAAGCACCGGCCTTGAGCGGCGCGCGGTCTCACGGTGCAGTGTCTTCACCATGAGGCGGATCGTCTCGTAGTGGATACCCACACAAGCCAGCGTTGTGATCGCGGCGATCGCCAGCACAACCCAAAGATGGTCAGAAGATTCCCCGGAAAAGGCTAAGCATGTGGTGGTCGTGCTGAACATCAGGCCCTACTCCACGTTCTGTACCTGCTCCTTGATGCGATCGATCGCGCTCTTAAGCTCGACAACACAGCGGCTGATCTGGGCATCATTGCACTTGCTGCCGATGGTGTTGGACTCACGCAGCATCTCCTGAGCGAGGAAGTCCAGCGTTCGGCCGGCGGGTTCATCCGCCTCTGCCGCCAGCACCTCGCGGAACTGCTCAACGTGTCCGCCCAGGCGGGTGATCTCTTCACTGATATCCGCTCGGTCCGCGAAGATCGCAACTTCCTTCAGCAGATCCGGCTCGCTGACTTTCAATTCCGCTTTTGCCAGCAGTTCCTGCACCCGCTTGCTGAGCTTGTCGTGGTACTCGTCGATCACCAGCGGCGCCCGCTCCTTGATCACGGACAAGCGATCCATGATCACGTCCAGCTGCTTAGAGAGATCATCCGCCAGCGCGACGCCCTCGACGATCCGCATCTGCTTAAGCTTGGCCAACGCCTGCTGCAGCAGGTCAAGCACGACAGGCCTGGCCTCCTCGATAATCTTTTCCTCGTCCACCGCGGGCTGCAACACGCCCGGCAACGCCAGGAGTTGGGTCAGGTCAATCTGCACTGCCTGATCGTGCACCTTGTTGCGGACGGTCTCCAGGTGGTCCATGTACGACAGCAGGACATTTTCGTTGACGCCCGAAGCAGCCCGCTCGTCATCGATGCGCAGCTTCATGGTCAAGACGAATGACCCGCGTGCAACACCCTTGCGCAGGGCTTGCTCGAGCTCTGCTTCAAGTGCGGAGATCTCCTCGGGGAGCCGACACGAGAGCTTGAAAAACTTGTTGTTGAGACTGCGCAGCTCCAGCGAGAAGCCGATGCCGTTGGAGCCGGCCGACGCTTCCCCGAAGCCTGTCATCGAATGAATCATGGCGAGATGCCCTGCGATTTAGTATGCGTGAGCAGGCATCATACAGCAAGCAACCATCGACTATCCAAAAAGAAAGCGAGCCAGCGTACAAACGCTGGCTCGCAAGATCATGTTGATTGAAGTGGTGCTTACTCAGCAGCCTCAGCAGGCTCGGACGGTTCAGCCGCTTCGCCTTCAGGTTCGTCCGATGATTCTTCCGGTTCTTCTTCGTCTGGTTCGGTGTCACCCTCGGGCTCTACGGGTGGAAGCTCTGCGTCGCCATCAGGCGCACCAGCCGCATCGGCATCGACCTGCTCGGTGTCGTCTTCCTCGGGCACTTCGTCGCCACTGTTGATCGCCAGGGTCATGCCACCGGCCAGACCGAGGAAGATGAGAAAGCAGACCACGGTCACCGCGGTCAGCACGTTACCGATACCGCCGCCGACGAATGCCTGGCTCGATCCACCACCCGCACCGCCGCCGAACGCGCCGGAGAGGCCGCCGCCCTTGGGCTTCTGGATAAGGATGACGACCATCATGAAGAGGCAGATGAAAGTGAAGCCAAGGGCCATGATCCAGATCATCGCACCGGGGGCTTCGCCACGCGCCAGTAAGAGTTGTTCGGTTAGAGCTTGCATCGCTTGGATTTCCTTGTGTATAAGCCTTACGCGGGTACCGCGGCGGCTTCGATAATCGCGGCAAAGTCGTCCGCCTTGAGCGACGCCCCACCGATAAGCCCGCCGTCAATATCAGCTTGGGCCAGCAGTTCCGCCGCGTTGCCGGGCTTCATCGATCCGCCGTACTGGATCCGCACACCATCGGCGACCGCCTGGTCATACTGGAACGCCAGTGCGTCGCGGATCGCTTTGTGTGCCGCCTGCGCGTCATCCGGGGTTGCCGTCTTGCCCGTGCCAATCGCCCAGACGGGCTCGTAAGCGATGGTCACGCGATTCATCTGCTCGGCACTGACACCTGCCAGGCCGTAGCCCAGCTGGCCGATGTTGATCGCGTCGGTCTTGCCGGACTCGCGCTGTTCGATCTTCTCACCGATGGCGAGGATGACGTCCATGCCCGCTTCGAGTGACGCGAGGACTTTGTCATTGATCAGCGGGTCGGTCTCGCCGATGACGTGCCGACGTTCGCTGTGGCCGACGAGCACGGTCGTGACACCACAGTCCTGCAGCATCGAGAGCGAGACTTCGCCGGTAAACGCGCCGTTGGCCTCGGTATAGACATCCTGAGCACCTACCGCGATCGGGGCACCCTTCTCATGCAACACCGTTGCGATGGGAAGCAGGTAAGGGAACGCGGGGAACACCGCGACCTGCACGGCATCGCCCGTGACCTTGTCTGCAAGCTCCAGGGCCAGATCAAGCGCTTCCTGCTTATGCAGGTTCATCTTCCAGTTGCCACCGATAAACGGCCTACGCGTACTCACAGGTCAGCTCCCACTGAGGTTGGTTTTCGACTCGGCAGGCCGCCGCCCGCGCGAATCGAAGATGATAGCAAAATCCAGCAAGTCGGACGCTTCTGAGACACCCCTGCAGGTCAAGCCCGGATTGGCAACATCTGGGCTGCTCTTAACAGCTCAGAGCCAAAAGGCTAAATCAGGGCACATATTGCATAAAAAAATATTTCTAATTTGCCCAAATTATCGTTGTATTCCCCTTGTATTACCCCGCTTGATGCGGGTATGCTTTTCCCACACTTAGCGAATCCGGTCGCTGCGTGACACATAACGTCAGCTCCGACCGGTGCAATCTCTGACCGTTCAACGCTGACGCCGCCGCTTCCCGCGGCGAAGTGCGTGCGGATCAGGGTCAACAATCCCATCGATCCAAATCACCTGACCTTGGCTTGAAAGTTAATCACAAGCTGGCGCGATCGTTGCGCCCGCATCAATTCAAAAACGTTTTCTCACCCCTTCAAGGAACCCTTTCAATGACAACCGCTTCACGTACCCGCCGGTCCGGCTTCACGCTGATTGAACTGCTCGTGGTCATCTCGATCATCGCGCTGCTCATCGCCATCCTCCTGCCCGCACTCGGCGCCGCCCGACGTACCGCACGACGCATGCAGAGCTCCACCCAGCTCCGCGGCATCCACCAGGGTCTGGTCACTTACGCCAACTCGAACAAGAACAACTTCGCCGGCCTCGACTCC
>JBMZAP010000186.1:0-5838 GCA_049611445.1 Phycisphaeraceae bacterium
TGCTCGGCTCCTGGGCGAGATAGCCCATGCCGCGCTGGGCCCGCTGGTACATCGCCAGCGTCGAGACGTCCTGGCCGTTAAAGACGACCTGGCCGGCGTCGGGCTCGATCATGCCCATGGTCATGCGGAAGCTGGTCGTCTTGCCCGCACCATTGCGGCCGAGCAGGCCTACGATTTCGCCCTCTTCCACGGCGAAAGAGACCTTATCGACGACGGTTCGACCGTTGAAGGACTTGACCAGGTTGGTGGATTTGAGGATGAACACGCGAACAGGATACCCAGCGGCGAGATTTTCGGCAGAAAGTGCTTGGATAAACTAGTCCGTACACGTATAAATGTTCGAGACGTGGTAACCCTGCCATTCGAGACCGCGTCATTGTTTTCCGGCCCGCTGCGGGAAAATGTGATATCGGGTGCAATGGAACGTAAACAGGGAGTGCTGCATGAAAATCTTCTTTGCCCTGCTCTTGGCACTCTCGTTCGTCCTGTCCGGCTGCACCGCATACAAGCACAACAAGGCAGGTAACGCTGCACTCAAGACGGGCGATATGCGCAGTGCCGTTTATCACTATGAACGCGCGATGGCGCACAAGGAAAGCTACACGCGCGATGAGGACTTCCTTGGAAAGCTTGCAATCGCGAGATCACGCGTGGCGTATGACGACGCACGAAGACTGCGCACCGAGGGTCGATATGAGGCGGCAATCGATCAACTACGGGAAGCAAGCCGACAGGATCCCAGCTATGCCCACCCAACGCAGTTGCTGCCTGCCGTGCTGAAAGAGGCTTCACAGTGGCGCTACACCCGTGCGGTCGCTGCCGCGGACCTCGGCGACCTCAACGCCGCACGTGAACATCTGGCGCGCTCGATGCAGCACGACATGACCAACGAGTCGGCTGCATATGCGATGGCGGCATTAACGCCCGACACGCTTTCTCCAGAAATGCCCGGCCTCGCGGGATACCGGGAAGGATTGACAAAGGCAGCAGAAAAACGCTGGCTACTCGCCGAGCAGGCCCAACTCAAGTCCATCGCTGCCAATGCCGGACTGTTCCCGGCCCGCGCGGCTCTGCACGACGCGCGAGCAAATCTCAATGAATCACGCAGGCTCCAGCACGAAGGCCAAACCCTCATCGATCGCCTTACCATGGGCCCGGCTATCGAATCGCTCAACACGTCCCTGACTATCTGGCCTTTCAACGAACGCGCTGAAGAACTGCTTGATTACGCCAAGGCCCAACAAGCTCTGGCAGATGAACAATTCAAAAAGGCGACGCATACCGCCGGCCAAGCCCAGTGGGACGACGCGATCGCATTGGCCGATGCGGGCCTGGCAATCGATCGGTCCCACAGCGGGCTCGGCGAATTACGAAGTGCCTTGCCTCGTCGAGCCGCAGCCGACTACACCCACCGCGGGGACAGCCACCTCGAGAAGAACGATCTGGACAAAGCTCATCAGGCCTATGCCCGCGCACTGAGTTACCGCCAGGCACACCACGAGGCACGCCTGGGCATGGCGATCGTCTACGCCAAGTGGGCCGATGCACACGAACAGGCCGGCCAACTCGGTACTGCTCTGATCCATTACCACAAGGGCC
Organism: Phycisphaeraceae bacterium; assembly: GCA_049611445.1. Classification (GTDB taxonomy): domain Bacteria; phylum Planctomycetota; class Phycisphaerae; order Phycisphaerales; family Phycisphaeraceae; genus JAHQVV01. Next base: position 1,600 of record JBMZAP010000186.1, read on the forward strand.
AGTCCTACTCACGCAGCAAGTCGCTGGACGAGGGTGTTGTCCGCATGCGTGCCGCGATCCGTGACCGGCTCGCCCTCGGGCTGTCCGTGTCCGCAGACGAAAGGCGACGCGGCGATATCGCCCCTAGGCAACTCAGCAACGCCCTGCTCGACAACCTGCAATCCGTACGATCGCGCGGCGTCGCCCTGCAGCAAAAAGCGGCCCCTTACGAACTGCGACTGTCCATCAGTAATAGCTTGATCGAGGAACGTCTGACCAATTCGGTCCGACGAACCCACCACTACACGACCACGGAATACCGCCACAACCCCGAGTACGACCGCGTCCAGAGCAGGCTGCACCGAGAACGCCGGACGCTGCGTCGCCTCGAGTCTCAATTGGCGGACGTCCGGTGCAGGGGACACGCTGATGGCAGCCCATGCAATTGTTACGACAGTCTGCGAAGCCAGGTTGATCGGCAACGTCGCGTCGTCCACCGCCTTGAGCACGAACTCTCCTGCACGCCCCACCAGATCAAGGTCACCCTGCACCACGATTGGCCGTACACCGTCGAGACTTACACCAAGACGGGCGAACTGAAGGTGATCACCGAACTGATCGATACGTCTACCGGCAAGCCCGTCAAGACCTTCACCCATCAGGCAAGCTTTGCACAGAGCGATGACCGCGTCCTCAACGCCAACCCACACGTCGGCGTGCGGGAAGACCACCTGAGTCTTCAGAGTGACGGCTACGTCAGCGGCGCCCTGACCAGCGAACTGGCGAGTTCCGCAGGGCCCTGGGCACTCAACGCGATGGTCGATCATCGCCTGGCGGGGCTCAATGCGTTGATTCAGACGCTGGACAACGATGGCCAAACCAAAGAGGCACTCGAGGCCCGTGTCGACGCGGCGGTATTGCTGGGTGTCGTGGACCCGAAGGCCTCCCAGAAGTCGATCGAGAACCTGACTGAGTCATACACCCGCTAAGGCGATAAACTATCGCCTCATGCAAAGCCTCTTTTCATGGCTGTGGCGACTCGTTCCGGGCAACCCCCAAGTGGTCCGAATCGTCCAAGGCGCCTCAAGGCGTAACCAGCACGCGGTTGTCCGCCTCAGCTATCTCGTCGTTCTCATCGGCATCGTCTTCATCGGTCTGGTCGGCGGGGGCGGGCTCACCGGATCGGGCGACCTGCGCGAACTGGCACAGGCCGGCGCCCAGATCTTCCGCGTCATCGCCATGGGGCAGGTCATCCTCGTCTGCCTGATCGCGCCGATCTTCATGGCCGGGGCCATCGCCTCCGAGCAGTCGGGCAAGACCTACGCCATCCTCCTGACCACGCCGCTGTCGAACCTGCAGATCGTGCTTGGGTCGCTGATCGGCCGACTGTTCTTCATCCTTGCACTGTTGTGCAGCGGGCTGCCACTGTTCGCCGTGATGCTGATCTTCGGCGGCGTGCCGGTGAGTTCGATCTTTGTGGCATTCGCCGTCGCGGCGTTAACTGCGTTGTTCGTCGGCGCGGTCGCAGTCGTCCTTTCCGTGATGCGTGCGGGAGGTCGCAAGGCCGTGTTCACATTCGTCATCTCGATCGCGGCGTACCTCGTCGTGGTCGGCTCACTGGACATCCTGCTGCTGCGCAACCTCGGCGGGGTCGCCGGGCAGACCACCGTACTCACCGCGATCCACCCGCTGCTGGTCCTCGAAGCGAGTATCAATCGCGTTAACTACAGCCCGCCAAGCCCCGAGTCGCTCGCCGCTTACCCCTGGCTTGTCCGCCTGTATCTGGGCCAGCCCTTCGCCGCTTTCGCGCTGATCACGGCAGGCGGCTCACTGATCATGGTCCTCTTCTGCTCCCTGTGGGTCCGACGCATCGGCTCGGGCGACAGCAAGCTGATGCTCTGGCTCAAGGCCAAGCTCAACCTCGCCGGGTCACGTGCCCGCACCGCCCGGTCACTGGGAACAGGAAACCCCGTCGCCTGGCGCGAGGCCAATACGCGTGGCCGACTGCTCGGCGGAATCATTGCGCGTTACGGCTTTCTGACCCTCGGGCTCGTCGCACTGGGCATCCTGCTGTACTACTACCACTTCGATTCGTTCTGGCAGTCTGGCAAGAACGCATCCGTCGGTTCCAACGCCCCTCTCAACTCCCCGCCGACCTGGTTCCGCCAGGCACTGACTGCCCTGCTCATCGCCGAGGTCGTCGTCATCACACTCATCGCGCTATACATGGCTGCGGGAAGCGTCTCCAAGGAACGCGAGGATGGCACACTCGACATTATGCTCACCACGCCGATCACCCCCCGCTACTACATCTGGGGCAAGCTGCGTGGTCTGGTCCGCTACCTCAGCTTACTGATCGCACTGCCCGTGATCAGCCTGGCCATCGTCGTGGTGTACACGATCATCGGCAACGTCGGTCGATGGCCACAGACCACCGTCCTGCAGCAGAACATCAACAACTACTCGACCGTCGCGGCCGGCACATCCAGCCCGACCCCACTGATCTACTTCGAGACACCGATCCTGCTGTTGGTCATGCTGCTGCCGTTTATCGCGGTGTGCGTCGCGATCGGGATGTACTCGTCACTGCGTGCCAAGGGCGTGCTTGGCGCGATTGTCCCCTCGGTTTCGATCGTGGGCTTCGGCGCGCTGGTCTTCGGCTTGTGCGGCATGGCCGCGGCAAGCAACATCCCGCTCATTGGCCCGGTGCTCAATGCGTTCAGCCCCGCCACCAACCTCATCATGCTCGTGGACCCGCACAACTCCGTCGCCGAGTTTGGCATCGGTAAGGACACGATCATCGGACGGATCGGGCTGGCCTTCGCCGCCATCCTCGCTGCCGCAGGTTACGCCACCATCGTCTGGGCATTCATCACCACGATGGTCAAGGGCTTCGACCACACGGTCCGGCGGCTGTCGGGGACAAAGTGACCGATGGCCTATAATGCTGTGTCACCCAGGAGTGACCCATGCTTTGGCAGCCCGCCCTACCCGATCGATACACCAAGATGAGCGACAACCAGCTCGCCGACGCGATCAAAGCGCGAAAGGCCGAGCTCGGGTCCGACCTGGTCATCCTCGGCCACCACTATCAACAGGATGACGTGATTCAGTTCGCCGACTTCGACGGCGACTCGTTCAAGCTCTCTCAGCTCGCCGCGCAGAAAGTCAAGGAAGTCGGGGCCAAGTACGTCGTCTTCTGTGGCGTCCACTTCATGGCCGAGACCGCCGACATCCTCACTCCCTCGAAAGAAGCAGGCGACGACACGGATGTGCAGGTCATCCTGCCGGACATGGGCGCCGGCTGTTCCATGGCGGACATGGCCGACTACGATCAGACCGTCGATGCGTGGGATCAACTCCACGAGGTCTTCGATGATGCGGGTGAACAGGTCCGCGTCATCCCGATCTGCTACATGAACTCAACCGCGGCGATCAAGGCCTTCTGCGGCATGCACGGGGGAGCGGTCTGTACCTCTTCCAACTGCGACAAGATCTTTGACTGGGCACTGGCCGGCGGGGATACGCCCTTGAAAGAAGGCGAGACCGTCAAGATCCTGTTCCTGCCCGACCAGCACCTTGGCCGAAACACCGGTGCACAAGCAGGCTTCGACCCGCTGACACAGATGTGCCTCTGGGACCCCAAGCAGGACCTTGGCGGCAACGATGAGCAGAAGATCCTCGACAGCACGTTCATCCTGTGGAAAGGCCACTGCTCGGTTCACAAGCTGTTTCGGCCTGAGCACGTCGATGAAGTGCGTGCCGAGTGGCCGGACGTGACAGTGATCGCTCACCCCGAGTGTGCGTATGAACTGTGCCAAAAGGCAGACATGACCGGCAGTACCGAGGGCATCATCCAGGCGATCCGCGGCGCCAAAGAAGGCAGCCGATGGGCGATCGCTACCGAAGTGCACCTGGTCAACCGCCTGGTCAACGAAGCGAAAGAAAGAGGCGTGCACGCACGAATCCTCTCGAGTTGCCAATGCCTGTGCACGACGATGTACCGCATCGACATGCCACACCTCCTGTGGGTGCTGGACAACCTTGCTGAGGGCAAAGTGGTAAACCGTATCACCGTGCATCCCGACGCCCGCAAACACGCGATCACCGCACTTCAGCGCATGCTCGACATCACCGCCAAAGCCAAGCCCAGCGCGATTAAGACGAACAAAGCCCCGATGTAATTCTGCTGTAGCCGCCGCGTAACACGCGGGGGTCATGGCGAGAGACACTTGTCAATATTTGTGTCGAAAGACAATT
>JBMZAP010000187.1:0-5822 GCA_049611445.1 Phycisphaeraceae bacterium
TGCCACTCGCTGACGCTTCGTGCTATGAGAAGGCAGCCCTACAGCGGCGTCTTCTTTGGCACGCCGGGCAAGCGCGGGTATTCCTCTGGCGTGCTTGACCCCTTGATGATTGAGACGATGACCAGGTCGTTCTCGAATGACTCGGGGTACGCGTCAATCACAGCCAGCTCGCTTGCGCCAAGGATCGTCAAGGCATCGCCGGCCTCTTCCAGTTCCTGTTCGACGCGTGGCCCCTTCATCGCCAGCACGCGGCCGCCGGTCTGGACCAGTGGCAAGGCAAACTCCAGCAGGACGTTCATCGGCCCGACCGCACGGTTGATGCAGGCGTCGTAGGCTTCGCGGTGTTCGGTGGACTGCCCGGCTGTCTCGGCCCGTTCCTGCAGGACGGTCGCGTTCGTGAGCCCCAGCGTCTCGATCGCACGACGGATAAAGTCGGCCTTCTTGCCCGTTGATTCGAGCAGTGTGACCCGCAGGTTCGGCCGAGCGATCGCCACCGGCATCCCCGGCAGGCCCGCCCCGGCCCCCACATCGATCACCCGGCTGCCCGCCGCCAACTCATCGAGCCCCGGCAGGACCGTCAGCGAGTCGATGATCAGCCGCCGCCACGCCGCCTCTTCCTCGCGTATCGCGGTGAGGTTGGTGCGTGAGTTCTCGTCAAGGACGAGCGCGAGATATTGAGCAAGTTGGCCGAGTTGATCGGGTGTCAACTCGATGTCGAGTTCGCGCAGTTCGGTGTAAACGAAGTCTGGAATCATGGCCCGACAGTTTAGCGTCAGACGCGAGTCGCCCATTCAATTACTGGAAAATCGCATCCGCGTTATCAAACTCAAAGCTCGGCCGGGCCAGCATCTGTGGGCGTCTGGCTGCGAAATTGATCACCAGTCCGACCATGATGAAGGTAAAGAGCATCGATGAGCCGCCGTAGGAGATGAGCGGAAGCGTGATGCCGGTGATAGGCAGCAGGCCCACGGTCATCCCGATGTTAATCGAAGCCTGAGTGAAGATCATGCCCGCAAAGCCCACACAGGACATGCGTGCAAAGGGGTCCTTGGACCTTGCCGCAACAAGCAGGATGGATGCGACCAGCACCCCATAGAGGGCCATCGTGCCCAGGCCTCCAACGATCCCCCAGCGGTTGACGATGACGGGGAAGATCATGTCGTTGTAGTCAAAGGGCAGATCGTTGTAGTCGACGATGGTGGCCGAGCGCTCCTTGCCATAGCCTGTGACCCCGCCCGCGGCGACCATCCGCTTGGCGACCATTTGTTGATAGCCCTCGCGTTGGGCCATGCGGTCGTCGCCGATCATGTCGAAGTACATCGCCTTGATGCGGTCCTGCTGGTGGCCCTTTAGGATCTGGACGGTATCGGGTGCGAAAATCGTGATTGCCCCGACGACCGCAACGATCGAAACCGAGATCCCTAGAATCGCGGTGAGGTGACGGAGTTTGGCCCCGGCCGCGACGAGCATGACAAAGAGCGTCGGCGCGAAGAGCAGCGCCGAGCCGAGGTCCGGCTCTTTGAGGATCAGAATGACGGGTACGAACATGATCGCGAACGGAACGAGCAGGCCGAAGAGTGTCCGGTGGTTGTCGCGGAACCGGAGATACCATGCCAGGCCGAGCACAAAGCCGACCTTGGCCATTTCGGAGGGCTGAAACATCATGAAGCCGAGGTTGATCCACGCGGTCGAACCGTTGCGTACCGGCACGATCGATCGCGGGACGCCCGGCAGGATCACAAAAATCAGCAGCAGGATCGCGACGATAAGGATCGGGTAGGCCATGTGCCCGATCCACCGCGGGCTGGGGATCATCATCAGGACCATGGCGACGAGCGCAACGGGCAGCCAGCGCGCGGTCTGGACCTCGGCGTGGCCGGGAGAGACCGTGTCAATCGCGTGGCTGCCCAGCCAGGTGAGGATGACTGCCGCGATCAGCGCGTACCAGCCCGCATGCGGACGAAGCAGCATCCGCAGTTGCATGGCGAGTTGTTTCACGACGGGGTTCATCGGGTCGGTGGCCAATCCAGGTATTGGTGTCGTTGCAGCGCGTGAATAATCTGGTTGGCGATCGGCCCGGCAATCTGCCCGCCCGAGCCCGCGTACTCAACGACGACGGCGATCGCGTGCGTCGGTTGGGAAGCACCTTCAGGCTGGACCAGCGCGATGACCCAGGCATGGTCACGCAGTGATCGCTCGATCTCGTCTTCCTGCGGCTTGCCGTCGCGGTTGTAGTCGATCCATCGGAACCTGCCCGGGTCGGCGGTGCCGGACTTTGCCATGATGCGGACGCCTTCGACATTGAAGAACGGTTTGCGGTGGACTTCGGGGACCGAGGGGTGGCTGAGATGGTGGGTCGTGCCCTGTTGTGTGTTTGCGCTGAGGTACATGCCTTCGAGAGCCATGTCACGGGCGGCCGATGTGATGGCATCATTGGGCACAGTTGAGGGCGTCTTCGGCTTAGCTGGCGACACCACTAGCCGGGGCTGGCGACTCAGGTCACTCGACGCCAGTCGCATATAGGCCGTGGCAGCCTGAAGCGGCGTCCATGCGATGGGGCCCTGCCCGATCGCCATGAAACAGATTTCATTGTGCTCCAGTTCCCTGTCCGGCGATCCAATGTAGCCGGCAATCACCTCAGGTATCTGGACATCCGGTGCCACCCCCAAGCCGAAACTGCGGTACCAGTCCGGTAGACGATCCTTGCCAAAGCGTTTAATCAATCGCTCCGCGAGGATCCCAAAGAACGGGTTGGATGAGACCTGGATCGCGGTCGTACCATTGATCTCGCCACGCAGGAGTGCGTATTTTTTCCAGTACCAGTCGCGGTAGACCGTTGGCTTGTCCTCCCAGAGAAAGCCCGGCGTATCGATCAATTCGTCGCGACCAAGCACGCCCTCCGAGACCGCGGCCGCCTCGACCAGTGGCTTAACGGTCGAGCCCGGTTGGTATGGCACGGCGACGGCGCGGTTGACCATCGGCTGGTTCACAAGATCGTTCCAGAGCAACGCACTGTCCTGGTCCAGTATGTCGCGAGGCGCATCAGGCATTGATACTGCCGCGAGCACATCACCCGATGCGATATCAATCACTACTGCAGCGCCGTTGTATGGCTCGCCAAGCCTTTCCTGTGGGTCATCTGTTTTCAGGTGCCAGGGAAGCACCGTCATCAATCCGAACTCGGGTGACATGAGTGCCTGGAGATGTGCCTGCAGGCGGATGTCAATCGACAGAACAACATCCTTGCCTGCTCGCGGGTCAATCTGCTGTGTTGTTTCACCCGTATCGCGGTTGATCATTCGCAAGCCACGCGAACCTCGGAGTACGAGTTCCATTGATTGTTCGATACCTGAACGTCCCAGATGATCGCCATCCGCATAACCGCGTAAATCAAATTGGCTCGATCGATCGCGAAGCGGTTTTTTTGCGACGTCCTCTTTCCATGCATCCCGCATCATGCCGATCAGGTGCAGTCCTACCCCGCCAACCTCCATCGCCATCGGCTCATCATTGGCCAAGGGCCCCGGCAGCGTCGAAAGATCGAGTTCCACCGTCATCCGGTCCATCGGATAGCGTCGCATCGTTGTTCGCCGCAACTGCACCATCGTCCAGGGCAGGGCCGAACGCGACTGCTCGTCGCCGCTGTGCATCGCGCGATTGCCTTCTTCGATGAAGTTCTCAACGAGAAGGCGAAGCTCATCTGAAAGGTCCGTGATCAGTACGTGGTGCTGTGTCTCGGCTTCGATCGGCTTTGCGACTTCAGATTGCCGAACCGGTTCGCCGCGCTCTTCCTCGGCCTGTTGACGCCAGATCTCCCATAGGTAGTTCTGTAACTTGTGGATACGTTCAACAGTGGCAGAGCGTCGCTCGTTGAGTTCCGCGTAGCCAAGCCCGGAGAGTTCGCCGAGCGTGATAAACATGGCCTGGGCCTGTTGATCGTATTCGCGTTGTAGTGCAGTGACCTTTGCCTCACGTTGCGGCTGGCTCATCTCAGTCCATGCCAGTTTGTCGCGCGATGCGTCGGCGTATGCGTTCTTGTAGCCCCACTTGCCCGTCAAGAGGTCAAAGTGAACCGCCAGTTCCCAGCCCGGCTCGTCGTGAGCAAGCACCAGCCCATTGCGGTCAAGGATCGCGCCGCGCTTGGTCTGGATGACCTGCTGCCGTTGGAGTTTCGATTCGGCGATCTCACGCGCATTCTGGTGTGTTGCCCCGGTTGCGAGCATGGACATCTGCGTCCCCAGCACGACCAACACGACGACCATCACCGCTGTCAGCAGCAACAGCCTGCGGTGGAACATGCTTGGCAGCAGATCTCGAACCGTCGATCGCATCGGGCCCATCCTTAGGCGCGTGTGCGGGGCACAACGACAGCGCACGTACACCGCCGCCCCGATTCCTTATCGACAGTATCTTAGCTCCCCCTCCAAGGCCGCTGTCTTAGGCGACTTCCTCGGCCTTATCCGTCAGGATCGCCAGCGTATTACCCTTCATCTGGGCAAAGCCGCCGCTGATTTGCATCTGGGTCTGGCCGCCGTCCCCTTTGACTGTCAGAACACCGGTGCCGAGCTTCACGAGAATCGGTGCCCGGTTAGCCATAAAGCCCATCTGCCCATCGTGAGCGGGCAGATCGATGTAGCTGGCCTCCTTTTCGAAGACCTCTTGTTCGGGGGTAATCAGGCTGCAGGTGATGGTGCCGGGCATGGGGGTTCCTTGTGGTTAGCCGAGCATGATATGGGACAGGCAAAAAGGCATCAAACCAACGCTGGCAGGTGCTCTTGTAGGAAGCGGCCGGTATAGCTGGTTTCGTGCTCCGCGACGTCTTCCGGGGTGCCCTGCGTGACGATCGTCCCCCCGCGATCGCCGCCCTCCGGGCCCAGATCGATCAGCCAGTCACTGTGCTTGATCACGTCCATGTTGTGCTCGATCAGCAGGATCGTGTTGCTGCCGACTTCCCGGCCTGCTGAGTCATCCACGAGCCGATCCAGCACGGCCAGCAATTTCTTCACATCCGCAAAGTGCAGGCCCGTCGTGGGCTCATCCAGGACATACAGCGTCCGTCCGGTCGAACGTTTGCCCAGTTCGGTGGCAAGTTTGACACGCTGGGCCTCGCCGCCGGACAGGGTGGTGCTGGGTTGGCCCAGTTGGACGTAGCTCAGGCCGACATCGTTCAGTGCGGTCAGCAGGCGTTTTACATCCGAAAAGCTATCGAAGAACGCCAATGCTTCCTCGACGGTCATATCCAGCACATCGCTGATGTTCTTGCCGCGGTAGGTGATCTCCAAGGTCTCACGGTTGTACCGTTTGCCCTTGCAGACATCGCATTCGACGAAGACATCCGGCAGGAAGTGCATCTCGATCTTCTTGGTGCCCTGCCCCTGACAGGCTTCGCAGCGGCCGCCCTTGACGTTGAAACTGAATCGGCCCGGTTTGTAGCCGCGGATCTTTGACTCCTTGGTCTTCGTGAACAGGTCGCGGATCATGTCGAAGACGCCGGTGTACGTCGCCGGGTTGGAGCGAGGGGTTCGTCCAATGGGTGACTGGTCCACTTCGATGATGCGATCGATATTCGTCCAGCCGGTGAGTTTGTCGTGTTCGCCGGGCTTGATGCGCGAGCCGAGAAGCGCCTTCTTTGCGGCCTTGAGCAGGACCTGATTGACGAGCGTGGACTTGCCGCTGCCGGACACGCCGGTGACGGTCACGATCCCGCCGAGGGGGACGTCGACATCGATGTTCTTGAGGTTGTTCTGCCGCGCACCTTTGATCTTCAGGCATTTTTTATGGTCGAGTTCTCGCCGTTCATCCGGCACCTCGACCCTCTCGTC
>JBMZAP010000188.1:0-5805 GCA_049611445.1 Phycisphaeraceae bacterium
GCCCACCTTCCAGCACAATCAATTCATCGATCGTCGCACTGATGATCTCGCCGGTCTTGCGGTCGACCTTAATCGTGGCCAGCCCCAACAAACCACCTTTGTCTGAAACAACCGCAAAGCGATCTTTGCCGAGGTAGGTGATGCCGGAGAGTCCCCCGATCTCATTGGAAGCAAAATGAAACTGCCCCTGATCAGCCGCTCTGATCGCCTCGGGAGTTTGGGTTTCAGACGCAGCACAAACCCCAGTTGCAGTCATCAACAGGACGCTGCCTGTCAACCCGTAGATCAAGGTGGTGATCATCGCCCGCATCTTCTGATTATGACACGGATCAGGCCTGTGACAAGCCATTCCGCTAGATCGTGCCGTCCCAGTTCGCAGGGCACAGCAGGACGGGGATCTCCGAAGAGCGAATGATATTGGTTGGCACGTCACCCGCGATCAAGCGTTTGAGCACACCTTTGCCCGTCAGGCCCAACACGATGAGCGAGCAGTTGCGTGCTCGTGCGGTGTTGAGGATTGCCTTCGCGGTATCGTCGGAGAAGAGCATGATGCCCTCCGCTTCCACGCCGGCAGCCTTAAGCCGATCCGTGAACAGCTGCAGCGTCTGCTCGCCACGCTGGGTCGCATCCGACTCGTGCTCGTCCGTCTCCTGAAGCGTCGCAACATGCGCGACGAACACCGACGCATCCAACCTCTTGGCGAAGTCAGCGATAGGTTCAGCCAGCTTGTCACTGGCCCAGGGAGAAGATACGGCGACCAACAACTGGCTCATTGAAGCGGCTCAAAGGGGTTCATCACAGGGCCAATCCAGGCCAACGGATAAGCCAAGATTATAACCCGACCTAGCCACCACGTCCTAACCCGTAAAACAGCGTTGACTTACACATCTTTCGGGTCTAGCGTTACCCGCAGTATCTGATCCATCCCAACCCGCACGGAACGCAGCTTGACACACGCACACCCCAGCCCCGCAACCCTCGGCCAGCTTCGGGAATCCGGCTACCGATATCGCAGCGTCAAGCAGGAATTACGGGAAAACCTCATCGCCCGCCTGAGATCCGGCGACCCCCTCTTCCCGGGGATCCGAGGCTACGACGATACCGTCGTCCCGCAGATCACCCACGCACTGCTCGCACGCCACGACATGCTCTTCCTTGGGCTCCGCGGCCAGGCCAAGACCAAGATGCTCCGCATGCTGCCCGGACTGCTCGATGAGTGGATCCCGGTCATCGCTGACATTGAAATCCCTGACGACCCCACTCAGCCCGGCACGCAACTGGGCCAACGCACCGTCCGCGAGCAGGGCGATGACACCCCCGTCCGCTGGCTACATCGGGACGAGCGCTATCATGAAAAGCTGGCCACACCCGATGTGACGATCGCAGACCTGCTCGGCGAAATCGATATCGTCAAACACGCGGAAGGCCGCCACCTTTCGGATGAAGCAACGATGCACTTCGGGCTGATCCCACGCTCCAACCGAGGCATCTTTGCGATCAATGAGCTGCCCGACCTTGCGCCACGCATTCAAGTCGGACTGTTCAACGTCCTTGAGGAGCGGGATGTCCAGATCCGCGGCTACCCGATCCGGCTCAGCTTGGACCTGTCCCTTGTCTTCAGCGCCAACCCGGAGGACTACACCAATCGCGGCCGGATCGTGACACCTTTAAAAGACCGCATCGGCTCGGTGGTCCGCACACACTATCCGCTGAGCATTGCCGAAGGCATGCAAATCACATCAGAGAATGCCTGGCTGAATCGTGACGGCCATGATGAAGGTACACCAAGCGTCGTCGTGCCCGAGTATCTGCACCGCGTGCTTGAAGAAGCCATTGTTGCTGCCCGTACCAGCTCGCACATCAACCAGTCGTCAGGTGTCAGCGTGCGCACCTCCGTCGCATGCCTGGAGACCGTTGTCTCCAGTGCCGAGCGCCGCGGCATCCTTACCGGCGAAGACGTTGTTGTCGCCCGCATCTGTGACCTGCAACACATCTTCACCTCCACGCGTGGCAAGATTGAACTCATGATGGCCGACGACTCCGAGCAGGCCGAGGATCAACTCGTCGCGGCGCTCCTCGGCGAAGCGGTCAAGAAGATTTTCGATCAGGTGGCACATATCGATGACTATGAAGACCTCGCCTCTGAATTTGATCAGGGCCTGCGTCTAACTGTCGGCGATACCGCTCCAGCCCAGGAACTCGTGGAAAGCATGCAGCACGTCGAAGGCCTGACGGATGCTGCAAAGCAGCTCGCAAGCGATCTTTCACTCGACCCAGACGAGCCGGGCACGCTGGCCAGTGCGGGAGAATTACTGCTTGAGGCGTTGTATGTCCACAATCGCCTGAGCAAGCACGCCGGGGCCGGGGCAATCGCCTACAGCCGCTGACGTGATAAACATATGATGTCAACGAACCTGTACGCCTGACAGGGCGTATGACGTCTTTACGCTGACCCCCTCTTAAGGAAAACCATGATTAATCCACGCAAGTCAATTGCAACCGCCCTGACCGCTCTGTGCCTCGCCGCAGCCCCTGCCTTCGCAGGCGGGGAAGGGTGGACCCATGACTACGAGGCCGCCAAGACACAAGCCGCTGAAGAAAAGAAAGACATGCTCCTGGACTTCACCGGATCAGACTGGTGCGGCTGGTGCATCAAGCTGGTCAACGAAGTCTTCTCCAAGGACGCGTTCAAGGCCTATGCCGACGAGAACCTCGTTCTGGTCGAGTTGGATTTCCCTCGTGACAAGAGCAAGGTTTCAGATGAAACCCGGGCACAGAACAACAAACTCAAAGACGAGTTTGGTATCCGTGGCTACCCGACGATTTATCTGACCGACGCCCAAGGTCGCCCCTATGCCCGCACGGGCTACCAGCGTGGCGGGCCGGAAGCCTACATCAAGCACCTGGAAGAGCTCAAGGCCAAGCGCGTCGAACGTGACCAGCACATGGCCGCCGCCGACAAAGCCGAAGGCGTCGCCAAGGCCAAGCACCTGCATGCCGCGATGCAGGCCCTCGGCGATGAGATGGCGACACAGCACTACAAGCCCACTGTCAAAGAAATCATTGCTCTGGACGCCAACAACGAAGCCGGCCTGAAGAAGCACTACGAAGACATCGAAGTTGCCAAGGAGCAGCGCAAGGACATCGAAGCCGCCATGCGTAGCGCCCAAGCCGACCCCGAAGGCGCGATCAAGAAGCTGGACGAACTGGCCGCAGGTGAAGCCACGGTTCCCGCCATCAAGCAGGAAGCACTAGCTCTCAAGTCACGCATCCAGTTGATCCTGGTCAAGGACAAGCCCGCTGCGAAGGCAACGCTCCTGCAGGCGATCGAGGTCGATCCTGAATCTGAAACGGCCAAGATGCTCAAGCAGGTTCTGAAGCAGGTCTTCAGCGACGACGCCTGATGTTAAAAGAATTCAAACAAATCCACCGCCAGGCGACAATTGTCCCCTGGCGGTTTTTTATGCGCCGACATCGATGGGCGCCGACGGCACCTTCTCGAGCAGATTCCCGATCAAGACGCCCAATCGTCGCGGGGCAAAAAACTCGTCCGTCGCTTGGCATATCGCCTCAGCCGACCACCAGCGGTGCTCGATCAGCGCGATCTGCTCTTCATCCGAGTGTGCCGAAACATCAACCTCGTGCGCATCGATTCGTACGAGAAAGAAACGCTCATGCTGGCGATACATCCTCCCGAGCCAGGGGAACGTGTGGGATCGCGTCCAGACGCAGGGCCCGATCGGCACTTCGTTTAAGCCTGTTTCCTCAAATAACTCACGCCCGGCCGCCTGCTCATGCGTCTCATCACCCTCAAGACCGCCGCCAGGGGTTATCCAGAAAGCACGCTCGGCCGACGGGTCTTTACAACGAAACAACAGCACCCGGTTGTCCCGATCCAGCAACACTACCCGGGCAGCATGCCGATCGATCACATGTTCCGCCGCGTCCGTCATGGCGAGGATTGTAGGCGCAAGAAAAAACCCCGCCAGTAGCGGGGCTCTTGTTTATACATATCAGCTTGGATCAAGCTTCGAGCGTTCGCAGGCCCAGGCCGATCTCTTCGAGCTTTGCCTTGATCTCGACCAGCGAGGTCATGCCGAAGTTCTTGACGCCCATGAGCTCGGCCTCGGTCTTCATGCAAAGATCGCCGAGCGTTGCGACGTTCAAGAGCGCCAATGCCTTGCGAGCACGGACGGACAGGTCAAGCTCGTTGACGCTGCGTGTGAGGATCGAGCTGTCACCGGTCTCGCTGGCGAGCTGCTCGTAGACCTGCTGCTTGACTTCTTCCTGATGCTGCTCAACGGTCTGACCAAGTCGCAGACCCTTCTGGGCAAGCATGGCCTTGATCTCGTCAAGCGACGCGTCGCCGAAGTTCTTGAAGCTGCGGAGCTCTGCCTCGGTCACACGGAGCAGGTCGCCGAGCGTACGGATGCTCATCTTGCGGAGCGCGTTACGCGTTCGGACGGTCAGCTCAAAGTCGGTGATCGGGGTGTTGTAGAGCGCATCCTGCTTAACGGCCTTGGCTTCCGACTCGTCGTCGTACACCATCGCCTTGCTTGCGAGGATGTCCTGGATATAGAGGCGGGCCCGCGCGTGGTTTGGATCGGTCGCAAGCACCTGGCGGATGCATCGCTCAGCGTGGCTGTACTTACCTTGATCTTCGTACATGACCGCGAGGTTCACCAGCGCGTTCAGCGGCGGACGCTCGGCTCGGCAGCACTCTTCGTACAGGTGCAATGCCTCATCTTCTTCGCCAAGCAGATCGAGGTTGTAGGCCAGACGGAAGCTCGTGTCCGCGTCATCGGGGTCGGCGGTGTAAGCGACTTCGTAAGCCTTGATCGCTTCGATACGATCACCGGCCAGTTCGTGCTCCATGCCGATGTCACGGTACTTCTGTGCAGTTTCGGTGTCACGGACATCCGTCGCGTAGTCGGTCGTCATCTGATCGCGTTCCTAAAGGGGTGGGGCTTTCGAGCCCAATAAGTTAGTTCAATCCACCTCCTGATGCAATTTCGCACAGTCGGTATCCATGTGCGCCTACAGGCCTTAGCCCACTGGTGGTATGCTCATGGGGACCGCATCAAACGCCAACTCTGGCGACCGGAGCCCTGCCTGTGACCATCCTTCTCTCGTTCCTGCTCTTTACCGGCCTTGTTGCCGGGCTCACGTGGTACCTCACCCACAAGGACGACCACGCCACCAGCGACGGCTTCTTCCTCGCCGGCCGCAAGCTCGGGGCCGTCGTCATCGCCGGGTCACTGCTGCTGACCAATCTCTCCGCCGAGCAGTTGGTCGGTCTGAACGGTGCCGCGTTCGCCCAGGGCCTGCACGTCATGGTCTGGGAGATCGTGACCGTCATCGCGATCGTGCTGCTGGCCCTGTTTTTCCTGCCTCGCTTCCTGAAAAGCGGCATCACGACCGTTCCGGAGTTTCTCGGCGAGCGATTCGGCCCGTCGACCCGGGCAATAACAACCATCATCTTTCTGGTGGCCTACGCGGTGATCCTGCTGCCGATCATCCTCTATGCGGGAGCTCAAGGCCTGAAAGAGATGATCGATGTGGCCGGGCTGACAGGGATCAAGAACGAGACCGCGGTGCTCTGGCTGAGCGTCTGGATCATCGGGCTGATCGGCTCGGTCTACGCGCTCTTCGGCGGGCTGCGAACCATCGCGGTATCCGACACACTCAATGGCATCGGGCTGCTCGTCGGTGGGCTGCTGATCACGTACTTCGGCCTGCAAGCCGTCGGCGGCGACGGCGGGGCGATGGCCGGGCTGGATGCGATCCGCACCGACCAGGCCGACC
>JBMZAP010000189.1:0-5743 GCA_049611445.1 Phycisphaeraceae bacterium
CGGTAGGGGCGTTCGACATCGAATTGCCCGCGATGACCGGTTTACTTACAGCAACGCTTACCAATGAAGCCGAAAAAACGTTCGGCGCGTACTACGTCAAGATTGAATATCTTGGCGAAAAATAATTTCATACGATTTTTCTATACAACTTTTTTGAAGGAAGTAATCCATGTCTGAATTCAACCACCCCACCCGACGCCAGGTCCTCGCGGGCCTCACCGCTACCGCCGCCCTCGGCCCCACCATGCTCACCGGCCGATCCTGGGCGCAGGACAAGGCCAACGGCC
Source organism: Phycisphaeraceae bacterium (assembly GCA_049611445.1). Lineage (GTDB taxonomy): Bacteria > Planctomycetota > Phycisphaerae > Phycisphaerales > Phycisphaeraceae > JAHQVV01. Next base: position 288 of record JBMZAP010000189.1, read on the forward strand.
AGATGGGCGCGATCCTTATCGGTGCTGGTAAGCGGGGCGGCGATCGGCTGCTGGGCCAGTTCCTGAAGCACCCGAAGATGAAACTGCTCGCCATTGCCGAGGTCGATACCGATCGACGCAACCACTACGTCGGCGTGGCCAACAAACACTACGGCGGCAATGTCTGCATCGGCGTCAACGACTACCGTGAGATCATCGATCGCAAAGACATCGATATCGCGCTCGTGTTCACCCCCGACCACTGGCACACGATCCCCGCGATGCACGCGATGGCGCACGGCAAGCATGTCTATGCCGAGAAACCCCTGACCCTGAACCTCCGTGAATCGCAGGTCATCATCGAAGCGCAGAAGAAGGCCGGCGTCACCTTCCAGACCGGCAGCCAGCAACGCTCCGAGATGGGCGGCAAGTTCATCAAGGCCTGCGAGTATGTCGTGAACGGCCGACTGGGTAAGTGCGAACTCGCCGAGGTCGGCTGCGGCGACCCGGCGGTGCCTTGCGATCTTCCGACCGAAGACAAACCCGAAGGCCTGGACTGGGATCTCTGGCAGGGCCCGGCCCCGGCACGTGGTTATAACCCCACGCTCTCCCCCCGCGGCGTCCACAAGAACTACCCCATGTACCGCAAGTATGAAGAGTACGCTGGCGGCATCCTCGCCGACTTCGGCGCGCACATGTTCGATATCGCTCAGTGGGGCTTCCAGAAGGACCGCGAGAGCCCGGTCTCGATCATTGGGCCAGAGGACGAGAACGCCAAGCGCGGCGCGAAGATGGTCTACGCCGACGGCAAGACGATGGTCCATGTACCGGGGCCGTTCGGAGTGAAGTTCGTCGGCGAGAAGGGCAGCATCTATGTTGACCGCGGCCGGCTTCAATCCGAGCCCAAGTCCATCCTCGAAGAACCTTTGACTGATTCGGACAAGCGCCTCCACACGCCCGGCAACCACCTCAACAACTTCATCGATTGCATCGGCACGGACAAGCAGCCGGTCTGTGATGTCGAGGTCGGCTCGCGTACCGCGGCACTGTGCCACCTGGCAAACATCAGCTACGACGTTAAGGGTGAGTTGAAGTTCGATGGTAAGGCTTGGAAGTTCACCAACTCTGAAGCCGCCAATGCGAAACTCGACTATGCCGAGCGACGCAAAGGCTTTGAGTTGCCGAAGTTGGACTGAGTCCAGAATCCCTCCGCAGAGACCATAAAACCGATTGCCCCCATAATTTTCAAAATTATGGGGGATTTTTCTTTGCGGCCGGTCCTTTTCTCAGTAGGCTTTAAGTGTTATCTCTAACAATTGGCTAATCAGCCACGCAATTTCTTGACACTCGGTGCGACATCTGGACGGCACCCTAGGAGGTTTTCATCATGAAGAAGCTTTTCTTGGCCACGTTGACTGCTGGATGCGCTGTCGCAACAGGTTCGACAACAGCAGCGTATTTCCACTCTGATTTCGACGAGGCCTCGCTGGGTGCGATCGCCGGGTTGAACATCGACGACCCGAATGGCGCGGATGGCATCACCGCTACTTTGGATACCGTCAACGACACGCTCGACTTCGACGCCGCCAATGGCCTCAATAACGACATGTGGGGCGGCCGAACCGGCACGGTGATCGCTTGGGTTGCAGCTCCTACCGTCTCCAATGGTGAGACCTGGTCAGTCGAAACCTTTGTCAGCATGGTGGACAACGGGGCGAATGCACAGGAAGTTGCTGGTATCGGCTTCTACGGCGCGGATGGCACCGTCCCGAACTTCGGACTGGGCCTGGATGACTGGAACGGCTGGAACGCTCGTTTACAGGGCTTCGGAGACAATAACCCCAACGTGGGCAGCCCGAGCCTTGGTGCTGCGCCCGGTGTGTTCCTCCGCGTTGAGATCACCCAGAACGATGGCGGCAACGATGTCTACAACTTCTTCTGGAAAGTGAACTCGGGCGACGCGTGGACCCAACTCGGCGGCGTGGCGACTAACTTCACGATCAATACCGCAGACTCCCGTGTCGGCCTGTTCCATAAGAATGACACCTCCGGCGGTGGTGCGGCACAGTTCGACTACCTGACGATCACGCCCGAGCCTTCGTCGCTGGCACTGCTCGGCCTCGGTGGCCTGCTGGTTGCACGGCGTCGGCGCTAAGCAGCTCAACGACATGGAGGCACTCAGCCCTCTGCGTCGCAAGAGATACATCGTTACTTAAAGCGAAATACCCTCACCTGTTGGGGGTATTTTTCAAATAGTTGTAAAAGATTATCCATCAATCGGGTACTAACGAAGTGAGGCAGCGCGTTCGCGTTGCCTGTTGTGTGGTATCCGTATGGCTGAACAACCGACATCTGATCAGAAGCTTCGTCAGGACCTGACGCGCCAGTGGACGCAGGTATTGCCTGTCCTCACGGCCTATGTGATGTCATCGGTGCGCGACCGTCAGCATGCCGAGGACATCGTGCAGGAAGTTGGTGCCGCGGTCTCGGCCGGCTTTGCGGAGATCCCTGGCGATGTCAGCTTTACCACCTGGACGCTGGCTATTGCTCGCAACCACATCCACAAGCGCTATCGAAGCAACCAACGCGACAAGCACATCTTCAAAACCGAATCGCTCGAAGCACTGGCCGGAGCATACGAACGGCTTGCTGACTCCACGGATGACATGCGTGCGGCACTGGAGCATTGCATCGAGTTGCTGCCCGATCGCAGCCGACGCGTGATCGAGCTGCGTTATCGACAGAACAAACGTGTCGATGGCATCGCGACCATGCTCGGCTCGACGGCGAATGCGGTTTCTGGCGTGCTCTTCCGTGTCCGCCAGGCGCTGCGCGACTGCATCGAAAAACACATGGCGGAAGGGGAGGGCAAACAATGACTGACCCGACCCGCCTGATCGATCGCTATCTCGATGGCAAGCTCAGTGCTGATGAGCTGACGCAACTCGAGCAAGACCTCGCCGGCAACACAACGTATGCCGACGCTTTTGCGAAGGCGATGATGCTCGATGAGTTGCTTAAGGATCGTTATGAACGCGAGTCGATTACGACATCGATGCGGCTTGACGATGGCTCATTCCTTGCGGGAGACGACCTTCAACAGCTGCAGGATGACTATGACCACGCGGTCGCGGACATGGTCACGATCGTCAACATTCCTGACGCACATCATCAGCGTGATCCCGAATCCAGCGTGTCATGGAGCGAAGCATTCTCAGCGATCAGCTATGGCTCTCGCTTACTCATTCGTTCCAAGCCGATGCCGTTCGTTGGCGCACTCGTCGCCGCGGTCGTGCTGCTGCTGCTCTGGGTGGTCAATCCGTTCGCTGGCGGCGTTTCATCCGATTCGACAACAGAAATCGCAACCCCGCCGGTCGTACCAGAAGTGCTTCCAGTTGTGGCCAATCTCACTGCTGAATTTGAAGCTGTCTGGGACCGTCGGCCAGACCAGGATCTCCGTGCAGGTCAGCGTCTCACGCTCTTCCAGGGCTTCGCCGAAGTGACCACCTTGCGTGGGGCCATCGCTCGGATCGAGGCGCCCGCCACGATCGAGTTGATCAACGACGTCAACGCGATTTATTTGCATTCAGGCCGATTGGTTGGCCTTTGTCACACCGAGTCTTCCAAGGGGTTCGTGGTCAAGACCGCCCACGCCGACATCACCGACCTTGGCACGGAGTTTGGCGTGCAGGTCGACGGCGGCCGTGTGACGGCCTCGGTCTTCACCGGCGAAATCGAACTCACCACACCCGGCGGCGAGCCGCAGTCTCTGGTCACGAACCAGACCGCACGCCTTTCGGTCGATGGCAACAACCGACAGTTTGTCGTGGACGAAGCGTTCGCAGACGGCTTTGAGAAGCTGCTGCCTCACCACGCGATGCGTGAAACACTCCGCAATGACCCGGCGATGATCGCGTACTGGGGCTTCGAAGCCGAGGATCTTGTTGACGGCAAGCTGCTCAACCGCGCCGAATCGACACGCGGCAACATGGACGGCGAACTGGGGCAAAAGGGGCGAACAAACTCAGAGCCGACCCTGACCGAGGGTCGTTGGCCCGGAACCAACGCGCTTCGATTCGAGGCGCAGGAGTTCGACGCCGTCCGCATTGGTGTTCAAGACGCCAGGTTAATCGATGGTTTGGAGCAGTTCACCATCGGCCTGTGGGTCAAGCCCGACCACATGGATCAGATGAGCCACCACCTGGTGACGAAGCGTAAGGTCGGGGTTGGGGATGTGCTGAACTTTGGGCTGTCGTGGGATGGTACGGGCGGCGGCTACCATCCGAACGCGGTGTTTCTGCATGGTCGGCCGGGCAAACAAAACGCGTCATCTACCGACTCGCTTCAGCGACGCTCGGTATGGATGCACCTCGTGGTGACGTACGATCGAGGTGTTCGCTCGATTTATGTTGATGGCGTGTTGCTTGAGCGTCTGCCTCGGACCGACGCGGGCCGGCTCAGCACGATCGATGCGGAGCTCTTAATCGGTGCCGCAACGCCACACCTCAATCATGAAATCACCTACCTCGACGGCGACCTCGACGAATTATTCATCCTCGGCCGAGTGATGTCGCCCGACGAGATCACCACGCTCTACGAAACGGGGGTGGCTCAACCATGACACTTTCTCGCCCGGTAGCGTTGCCGGGTATCAACCCTTGTTTTTTTGTACATCTTTTTACATTCATTTTTTCACCTTTATGGAGGAACTCCAGATGAAAACATCACTTCTCATCACCGCTCTCGCAGGCATCACTCTCGCTAGCTCGGCCAACGCCGCGACAACGCTACTTCCCGGCGGAGACTTCGAGACCGATGCGGGCAACAACCCCTACACAGGAAATGTGGTTATTACTTCCGGCGGCTCAATGCCTTTTTGGACGGTCGGTGGAGCAGGGCAAATCGTCAACTGGCCCATTCTCAACGGTCCTACTGGTATTAGAGCACCCCAAATCAGTAATCTCCGAACCGTTGGGCTGTCAAATGATACGACCTCGATTTCGACGGACATCGCAACGGTGATCGGCACCACCTACGAGGTGACCTTTGACCATAGCGTTTTGACCGTCGTGGGCGATGCCTCTTACACGACCACCTTTGATGTTGCGATCACCGGTCAGGCGAATACATCGTACTCCAACGATTTTTCAGATTTCACCCTCGCAAACGGGGTGCCCAACAGTTTCCTCACCGAATCGATCCAGTTCACGGCGACGGCCACCACGACAACCCTGTCGTTCATCTCCACCGGCGAAAACGGTGGTGGGGACCGTGGTCCGACAATCGACAATGTGCGCTTCGACCAAGTCCCCGAGCCATCATCGCTGGCACTGCTCGGCTTGGGCGGGCTCTGCCTTGCTCGGCGTCGCCGCGCATAACTCAATTCTTCTCATCTTCTTTATCAATCATTCAACTCTGAACGGAGAAACTCAATATGAAAACCCATGCACTCATCGGAACACTCGCGACAGGTCTTG
>JBMZAP010000190.1:0-5731 GCA_049611445.1 Phycisphaeraceae bacterium
AGGTCGGCTTGGGGACCGATTTGATGCCCTTCCAGGGCAGGGTCAGGATGATCCGTGACTGACGTAAGTGCTTGAAGTACCAGGCATCTACCTCCACTGTTAAGCGGTTCGTTACGGGTACGTGTGGGGGGAGTTTCACAAAGCCGTACGCGAACGGCTTAACAGAAATGCCCGCTCATCAGGCGAGCTTTTTTGTTTGATCAGACCATCGATTTCATTGCGATGCGAAAAAAAGGACAGCCCCTTATCAGGAACTGTCCCTGTGTTAACCATCAGATGCGGATGATCTGCTTACCAGCGATCGCCGCCGCGGCCACGACCGCCACCACCGCGGTTCTCGCGTGGGCGGGCCTCGTTGATGTTGAGTGTGCGGCCTTCGAATTCCTGGCCGTTGAGTGCTTCGATTGCGGCTTTACCACCCTCATCATCCATCGTGACGAACGCGAAACCGCGCGGCCGACCGGTGTCACGATCATTGACGATCGCGACTTCCTGGACTTCACCGTAGTTGGAGAACAGGCCTTCTAGTGCGTCCTGGGTCGTGTTAAAGCTCATATTGCCTACGTAAAGTTTCATTCGATTGCTTTCTATCTTGTGAGCACCAGCAGGCCATTTCATTAGGTATTGGCCACAATGCAGGGGCTCGAGTCTGGGCGGTGCTGACGTCAGCGGCACCCGTCGGGATCAGTTGGATGCCTTGGTTGCATCCGTCCTGGTGCCGGCCAAACCCAGCGGTTCGCTGAGTGGGCGGACACTTCAAAGAATAAGTATGTCGCTCGGGTCGGGTGTTACGTATCTGTCAGTCATATGCTCCGACGATCCATGGACAGCATGATGACAAGCCCCTGATCAATCAGAAGGGTCACATACGGTCAAGGTGTCGGTTCTAAGGGAAACGCTGCTGCAGAGGGGGAGGATTCAAACTCGGGCTGTGATTAACTGCCTTCACTGATATCCGGGTGGTTTCGATAGAAGGGGCCGGTTCTCCGGTGTGATCGTAATCTGCGGTGCCAGCTTTCCTGTTGCGATCCACGACCCCAACACAGCCAACACAAATATTGTATCCGATTTAACTCAACCGAGCCGACGACGGCATAGAATCACTAGATACTCCATGTGGATCCTCACCACAAACACGTGGTCTGCCCCCGATCTGCATCTGCACAACGCGTTGCCGGGCCACGAGATAACGACTACTCAATGAACAATCAATCGGTCTTAGACGTCGGCCATCCCGCCAAATCTCATGGCGCGGGGATCTATCCACGTCTCATCAATCTCGGAGGCGTCACGATCCCTATCGCCGGCTTGGTCATCGGCCTCTGGCTGCTCTGGGGCAGTCACTTCAACTGGGTCTATCTCGGCCTTTTGGTCGGCATGTACCTGCTGACCGGGTTCGGTATCACCATTGGCTACCACAGGCTATTCACCCACCGCAGCTTCAAGACCCCACGCTGGTTCGCAGCGGTACTCGCAATTATGGGCTCCATGGCGGTCGAAGGGTCAGTGCTGCACTGGGTCGCGGTCCATCGCAAACACCACCAGCACAGTGACGACCACGACGACCCGCATTCGCCCCACGCCTACGGTGGCGGACTGATCGGCACGATTAAGGGCATGTGGCATGCTCACGTCGGCTGGTCGCTTGGGAAAAAGAAAAGCGAGAACCTTGCGCACTACGTCCACGACCTTCACAAGGATAAAGTGCTGGTATGGATCAGCCATCTGTTCCCGGCATGGGTTCTGATCAGCTTCGTCCTGCCAGCCGCGCTCGGTGGCCTTTTCACCATGAGTTGGATGGGCGTGCTGCTAGGCTTTCTGTGGGGTGGGCTGGTCCGCGTCCTGCTTGTGCACCACGCGACTTGGAGCATCAACTCAGTCTGCCACCTATGGGGAAGCCGGCCATACAAGAGTAACGACGAGAGCCGCAACAACCCGATCTTCGGCATCCTCGCGCTCGGAGAGGGCTGGCACAACAACCACCACGCCTTCCCGACCTCCGCAAGGCATGGGCTGGCCTGGTGGCAGATCGACCTCAGCTACCTGCTGATCCTTGCGCTGTCCAAGATCGGTCTCGCCAGCCGGATCAAAGTGCCCAGCCATGAAAAGATGTCCGCAAGAAGATTGGCAAATTAAGCCCCGTATACGGATGAGTCGGTTCGTGAATCTGCCATTGGAGCTTTTCTCTAGATCGGCTTGAGCATCTGCGTAATCCTTGCCCTGCTCACGCTAAGACGCCGAGCAAGTTCCGCCCTATTCTTCACCTCGCCGGCTTCGGGACCGATTTCAGGCCCTTCTAGGGCAGGGTTAGAATGGCTCTTGATTGACGTAAGTGCTTGAAGTGCCAGGCACCTAGCTCCACTGTTAAGCGGTTCGTCAAGGGTGCGTGTGGGGGAGTTTCCATTTCCAGATGCATCAAAATGCATAGGATTGAATTGAGCCTTGTTTTGCAAGGCTTTTTTTATTTCTAGCTCATTTGATGCTCCCCACTCCTGGCCGTACCCAGATGCATCGGAATGCATCGAGCTGTGCTGAGAGTGGTGGTGTTTCCCGGGTCCACATTCCCCGTCCCCTTGGCCTTTACTTGTGTTTAGCCATCGAGTCTTTCTATCCGTAGAGCAAGTGGCAGTCCATTCAGTTCCTCCATCTCCAGCAGTATTATGAAAGTTCGATTGAAAAGGTCTTGTGCATTTCCATGCGACAAACCTCTCTGTCGACGATCCGAGGCTTCCTGGTTTCTGATCAAGCCTCTAGCCCTGACGAAATCCGAGAAGGTCGGATTGACCAAGGCGCCATGAGATATGTCCACCGGATCATCGCCGCTGGGCAGTGCGACGCATGAGCATGAGCATCATCCCGGTCATCCCCATCGCCGAAGCGGGCTCGGGGATGTTCACGTCCGGCGGATTTCCATCGCTCCAGTTGGTTAGAACGACGTCTAGGTCGAGCTGGTCGATGACGCCGTCCCCGGTGAGCTCTCCGGCAGACCATTCAAAGAGGCGAGTCTCGTCTCCCCAGTTGGCGACAAGGACGTCCAGGTCTTTGGTATCAACGAATCCATCAAGATTGACATCTCCCAGGCCGTTCCCAGTGGTCTGTGGCAGTGGTACGGCCTGCCCGTTTCGGCTATCGATCGGCATCTGGGCTCCCACCTCGACCAGCCAATCCGCGAGCATCGCTCCCAACGCTGTAGTCATGCCCGGGTTGTCAGTCGCGAGGTTGTCGGACTCATCGATATCGGCTGCGAGGTCGTAGAGTTCCCAAGACTGGTCCTCGTAATGATAGATGAGTTTCCAGTCGCCATGACGCATCGCGCTGAAGAACCTGCCGTTGCGTACGTTGCCGACACCGGCCTGGTCGCTGATGTGTGGGTAGTGCCAATAGATCGTGTTGCGTTGGCCTTCGTCGCCTTCAAGTGCCGAGCGAAAACTGATGCTATCCATGCGTTGATTGTGTGCCGCGTTGCCGGTCACGCCGGTGAGGTCTGAAACGGTTGAGTAAATGTCATGGGTCACAACAAGACTGTCGGAAATCACACCCTGTTGGATATCACTGTTTCCGACCCAACTAACGATTGTTGGAACACGCAGGCCGCCCTCTGCACCAGAGCCCTTGCCACCTGCGAGTGGGAAGCTGTGGGTGGGGGGCGTCGGGCCGGTTCCCCCTTGTACGTTGACCAGACCGCCATGGTCGGTCGAGAACACGATGATGGTATTGTCCATCAGCGCGTTACCTTCGGCGTCGGTCGTGTTTTCAAGTGCATCCATCACACGACCCAGACTCGCGTCCATCGTATGGATCATCGCGGCGTAGGTCGGGTTGTTGTGATACTGGTACTGGCCGGGGTCGGCGTTGTCGAGTTTATCCTGATAATGGGCAACAAGATCAGCCGGGGCCTGGATCGGCGCGTGGACCGCGTAAGGGTTGAACTCTAGGAAGAATGGGGCATTGGCGTGACCTGCGATGTAATCGACGGCGTGGTCGGTGAGTACATTGGTGAGGTAGTCGTCCGCGTCATAGGTGCCGGTGTCCAGGCCCGGCGCACTCCACCCACCGTCGTTTCCCGCGAAAAAGCCACCGGGAGGCGAGCCCTTATGGCTGCCCCCGATATTGATGTGGAATCCGTTCTTCAGCGGATCGGCCGAGGCGTGGCCGGAGGTGCCCAGGTGCCACTTGCCGATATGGGCGGTGTGGTAGCCACTGGCGCTCATTGCTTCTCCGAGTGTCACTTCGGAAGCGTTCATCGTTCTATCCCAGTCCGGCTCGCGCAGGTGTGATTGATCGTTGTAGGTCGAGCCGGGCGTCCAGTTGGTGATGTGCGTACGGGCGGGGTTGACGCCTGTCGCCAGCCCGATGCGGGTGGGTGTGCAGACGGGGGCCGAAGCGTATGCATCCGAGAACAAGACACCTTGCGCCGCTAGGCGTTGCATGTTCGGTGTCTCGTAGAAGCCCTCTGTGCCGAACAACGTGTTGTCTGACCAGCCCATGTCGTCTACGAAAAAGATGACGACGTTGGGTGGTGGATCCTTCTGAGCAAAGGTCGGCAATGCAATCAGGGCCGCAGTGAGCAGGGAAACAATACGCATCGGGGCTCCGATACAAAGCAAACGGTAAGAGAAAGCAAAGGTTGAACGCTCGTGGATCGTCGAGGTTAGGGGGCGAATCCACCGCCGAACGTGCCGAAGGTAGCATTGCTGTTTTTCTTCACCATGCGGACGTGCTGACCACGAGCCTCGCCGGTGTCCTCGCTGCCTTCGTCGAATAGATGATCCTCTTGGATCGTGACGCTGTTGAGGGCGGTGGTCTCGATCACAGGCGAGTTCTCGAAAGTGGTGTGCCCGTCGTTCCATGCGATCCCGCCAACCCATTGATCTTCATCCCAGAGACTGCTGCCTTCCTCGGTGAAGACGGTCTGGGTATTTCGATCGCTGAAGATCGGGGTCTGGGTGTCGCCATTAGAAGACTTCCAAGAGGGCAGGGCACGATTCCCCGAACTCGACTGCAATGAACCGCCGAGGTTGGCAACCGGCTGCAGGTCTAGCGCGGCGTATGAGATGTTGCCGTGGGCGATTCGACCCAGGCCGTCCCAGCCCTCGCGGTCGATATCGGCTGGGCTGACCAGGTGGTCGTAGGCGAGGATGTCTTTGTTGACCAGTTCCTGGAACCGTGGAACGAGCCAGACGCCATGGTTGCCGGGCCAGTAGCTTCCCGCCGGGCCGAACTCACTGTCAAGTTTGACTCGGCCATCACTGTCAATGCCGGTGTACCAAGCCTTATTCTCAGTGGCGTAAACCACTTCGGCCTGGTGCAAGGAGCGTAGGTTCACCGAGTTTTGCATTTGCTGGGCGCTCTTTCGGGCTGCGCCAAGCGCGGGTAGGAGGATGGCGATCAGCAAGGCGATGATTGAGATAACAACCAGCAGTTCGATCAGAGTGAAGGCGCTTTGCTTGCGCATGATAAGTACTCCAAAACAATGGGGGTTAAGGCGTGTAGAAAACTCGCGGCCCGCACGATGCAGGCCACGAGTGAAGGAGGAAAATGAATTAGCCACGGCGACGTCGAACGATCAACAACCCACCCAATCCCAGCAGCGCGAATGAGCCGGGCTCGGGCACGCTAGCCAAGTCGGTGACTTCGCTCTGCGAGAGTGCGTGATCGTAAACCCGGACCTCGTCGATTACACCATTGAAGCCACGAATATGTGTTGTCTCGCTCGCAATCCAGAAGCCGT
>JBMZAP010000191.1:0-5607 GCA_049611445.1 Phycisphaeraceae bacterium
ACATTCCTTTCTGCCATTGGCCCAGCGGGCCAAACATCGTGTTTTTTGGTCTTCGACCAAACGGCAGACAGGAATGTCTGCCCCACTGATTTCTTAATCAGGGAATCGCCCGTGCGTCGCGCCTTCACCCTCATCGAGCTGCTTGTCGTCATCAGCATCATCGCGCTGCTGATCGCGATCCTGCTGCCGGCACTCGGCTCGGCGCGGCAGGCGGCACAGCACACCCAGTGCGCAGCGCACCAGCACGACACCGGGATCATGCTCTCGGCCTACGCGATCGATCATGACGACGTCCTGCCCGAGGCCAACGCCAAGATCTGGCCGGGCTACGGCATGCCGCTGACCTACGACGGGAACACCGGCACGGCGATGGGCCTGGCCATCCCGATCATCCAGGGCTACGAGAAGGACCCGCGTGTCCTGTACTGCCCGGCATGGACCCACCCGACCGTGCAGTACGACAAGTATGGTGTCGACCCCGGCGGGTACGTCGGCGGGAAGTACGGCGGCTGGCCGGCACTGGGCGAGGACGAGATCCTCGGCAACGGCTACTTCGTCATCGGCATCAGCTACCACTACCGCGCGTCGTTCGGTAACAACGCGAATGAGCCGGCCGATCTCGGCGATGCGCGGTTCAATTCCGATACCGCGATCAACGCCGACCACTGGACCCGCCGGCAAGGCCTGTTCGGCCCGCTGTACGGCCACGAGAACGACAGCTACAGCACCCTGTTCGCGGACATGCACGTCGAACTGCTGTCGATCTCCGAAGACGTGATGGAAGCGGTCAACGGCAAGCCGTACAACAACGGCGGGACCGTCGGCGGGGTCAACAACTGGGCGGCCCAGGAAGTAATATGGCAGCGGCAGTTCGAGCAGGGGCTGAGTGATTGATGAAGGGCGTTGTGTGTTGTAACCCTTCGAGGCGGCGAATCGTCGGCATACAATGTGCAGGCGTAGGCCCTGTCGGTGCCGGAGCCCCGGTTGTGATGAAGGATCGATTGAATATGCAGTGGACGCAACGGGTGATCTGTTTGCCTCTAGCGGCGCTCGGTTTGAGTCTGCAGCAAGGCTGTAGCGAGGCTTCGGCTGAGCGCGAGGAAGACGCGGCGGCGGTGTCGGTCGTCGAGGTGAAAGACAAACAGCCGATCGAGCCCGAGCCTTTGTCGTTTAACCGCGACATCCGGCCGATCCTGTCGGACAAGTGTTTCACCTGCCACGGCCCGGACCGCAACACACTGAAGTCGGGCCTGCGGCTGGACACCACGCTGGACACCGATGACTACGACGGCGCGTACTTCGCCATCGAGCCCGGCGATCCGGACGCGAGTGAACTGGTCGCGCGGATCTTCAGCAAGAAATCCAAGCTGGTCATGCCGCCGCCGGCGGTGAAGAACCCGCTCACGGAAGGCGAGAAGGCGCTGCTGGTGCGCTGGATCGAGGAGGGCGCAGAGTACGAACCGCACTGGGCGTTTGCAGAAATCAAGAAGCCTGAGCCGCCGGTGAACTTGAGCGATGGCTGGTCGCGCAATGAGGTGGATCGGTTTGTTTATGCAAAATTTGTCGAACAAGGCATCAAGCCCGCGCCCGAAACAGAGCGTGTCGTTTGGCTTCGCCGGGTGACGCAGGACCTCACAGGGCTGCCACCAACCGTCGAGGCGATTGAATCGTTTGAGGCGGACAAGTCCCCGGACGCGTATGAGAAGGTCGTCGATGGTTTGCTGGCTAGTGATCACTATGCCGAGCGTATGGCCAACATCTGGCTGGACAACGCGCGGTATGCCGACAGCAACGGGTTCCAGTTCGACAATCGCCGAAGCATGTGGCCTTGGCGCGACTGGGTGATCAAGGCGTATCAGCAGAACATGCCGTTCGACCAGTTCGTCACCGAGCAGCTTGCCGGCGACCTGCTACCCAACGCCACGGAAGATCAGCGACTCGCGACGGGTTTCAACCGCAACCATCCGTTCACGATCGAGGGCGGGGTGATCAACGAGGAGTACCGGGTCACCTACATCAACGACCGCACGACGACGATGGGCACGCTCTTCATGGGCCTGACGCTGGAGTGCACCCGCTGCCACGACCACAAGTACGACCCCATCCTGATCGACGAGTACTACGAGCTGTACGCGTTTTTCAATAACAGCATCGACGAAGGCATCGGCGCGAAGAACAAACCCATCGCCCCATTGATCGAACGCGGTGGCGGCAAGGTGATGGTCATGCAGGCTAAGCCGAGGCAGACGCGCGTGCTGGTGGGCGGGCAGTTCGATCAGTATGGCGAAGAGGTGCAGCCGGACGTGCCGGATGTGCTGCCGGCGTTTGGGGATCGGCCACGCAACCGGTTGGGTCTGTCGCAATGGCTGCTCGCGGATGAGAACCCGCTGATGGCGCGTGTGACGGTCAATCGTATCTGGCAGCAGTTTTTCGGGATCGGGTTAGTGAAGACGCCGGACAACGTCGGACTGCAGGCCGAGATGCCCAGCCACCCGTTGCTGCTGGACTGGCTGGCCAGTGACTTCCGCAAGAGCGGCTGGGATATGCATCATCTGATCAAGAACATCGTGCTTTCCGCGACGTATCGGCAGAACGCGACGCATCGGCCCGAGCTCGAAGACCCGGAGAACCGTTTGCTCGCGCGTGGGCCGAGCTTCCGTCTGCCGGCCGAAATGATCCGTGACCAGGCGCTGTTTGCCAGCGGTCTGCTGACACAGAAGATCGGCGGCCCGAGCGTCTTCCCATACCAGCCTGAGGGCGTCTGGGAAGACCTCAACGCACCCAAGAGCCACGCGGAGGTTTACAAGCAATCCACCGGCGAGGATCTGTACCGCAAGAGCCTGTACACCTACTGGCGTCGTGCGGCGATGCACCCGGCGATGGCGGTGTTTGACGCGCCAAACCGCGACGTCTGCTCCGTCAAGCGTGAGGTGACGAACACGCCTTTGCAGGCACTGGCCGTGCTGCATGACAAAACGTACGTTGAGGCATCGCGCAAATTGGCGGAGCTTGCGATCAAGGCCGAGCCGAGCGACAAGACCAAGCAGATCAAGCTCATGGCGCGGCGTGTGCTGACGCGCGAGCTATCGAATAAAGAATTGGGCCTGCTCACCCGGCTTTACGATGAGCGCGCCCGACACTACCTCAAAGACGAGGCAAGCGCGAAGAAACTGCTTAGCGTCGGCGCGTCGCCCGCGGACCCAGCCCTTAAGCCGGCCAAGGTCGCGGCGATGGCAGACGTGGCATTGGCGATCTTTAACACCAGCGAAGCATTGACACGAAAGTAACCCCCGGAAGTAAGACGATGGACGAACTGACACATGCCTGCGACTGCATCGACCGCCGACGCTTCCTGCAATTGGGCGCGGCGGGGCTGGGTGGGATGGCTTTTGCGGGGATGACCGCGGCCGATGCATCGAAAGCCTTGCCTGCCAAGGTCGGCACGCACCACGCACCCAAGGCCAAGCGTGTCATCTACCTCTTCCAGTCCGGCGGTCCGGCACAAGTCGACCTCTTCGACCCCAAGCCTGCACTGGAAAAGTTTCACGGCCAGGACATCTTCTCACTCATCGAGCAGAAAGGCCGACTCACCGGATTCAACAACACGCACAAGACCCACCCGATCATCAACACGAAGTACAAGTTCGCTCAGCACGGCGAGAACGGCGGGTGGTACAGCGAGCTCTTGCCGCACATGGCCGCGATCAGCGACGAGTGGTGCACGATCAAGAGCGTCAGCACAACGCCGATCAATCACGACCCGGCATTGACGTTCATGCACACCGGGCACAACCTGCCCGGCCGACCCTCACTGGGGTCGTGGCTGAGCTACGGACTCGGCAGCATGAACAAGAACCTGCCCGACTTCGCGGTGCTGGTCTCGCGCGGGGACCTGGGCAACATGCAGCCGCTGAACAACCGTTTGTGGGGTACAGGCTTCTTACCCGGCAAGTACGCGGGCGTGCGCCTGCGATCGGGCAAGGACCCGGTGCTCTTTTTGAATGACCCAAGCGAGAAGCCGATCACCGATCGCAAGAAGATCCTCGACGTCATCAATGAGCTCAACGAGCAGGAATTAGCCCGTAGCAAGGACCCGGCCGTCGAGACGCGCATCGCGCAGTACGAGATGGCGTATCGTCTGCAGACGTCGATCCCCGAGTTGGCAGACCTGTCCGACGAGCCCGAGTCGACTTACAAGCTCTACGGCGAGGATGCGAAGAAGCCGGGCACCTATGCATACAACTGCCTGATGGCGAGAAGGTTGGCCGAGCGCGACGTGCGCTTTGTCCAGCTCTATCACTCGGGCTGGGACCACCACTTCAACCTGCCCGCACACCTGCCCAAGCGCTGTAAGGAAACGGACCAGGCCACCGCGGCACTGATCACCGACCTCAAGCAGCGCGGCATGCTCGACGACACCATCGTCCTGTGGGGCGGCGAGTTCGGGCGCACGACCTTCAGCCAGGACGGTAAGGTGCGCGAGAGCTACGGCCGAGACCACCACGCAGGCTGCTTTACGATGCTCGCGGCGGGCGGCGGGTTCAAGCCCGGGCTAATCCACGGCGCGACCGACGAGTTCTGCTACAGCGTGACCCAGGGCGAGGTCCCCGTGCATGACCTGCACGCAACGATCCTGCATCAGTTGGGCATCGACCACGAACGGCTGACCTTCAAGCACCAAGGCCGCAACTACCGCCTGACGGATGTGCATGGGCACGTGGTCAAGGACTTACTTGTATAGATTCGCCGATGCGTGGCGGGGATCCTGCCGATATACTGTTCAGCCATGCCAAACGCCCAGCTGATTATTACGATTATCATTAGCAACCCTGACCAGCGGTAGGGCCGGCGTTTTACTTCAAAAACCCAGCAACCCTGCCAAGCGGCGGGGTTTTTTGTTTGACCGGTTTTGCAGATAGACATTCATTGAAACGATTGCTCCGCGCGGCGTTGCTCCGCAAAGCCGCGGGCTTAGAAGAGACCAGCTATGACCGATGCAGAAGTCAAAGACCCCAAGCGTTACAAGAAGACGCTGAACCTGCCCAAGACCGCCTTCCCGATGAAGGCCAACCTCGTGCAGAACGAGCCCGCGTCCATCAAGCGCTGGGACAAGCTCGATATCTACGGGCAGCTGCGCACCAAACGCAAGGAAGAAAACGCCGAGGCCTTCGTCTTTCATGACGGGCCGCCCTATGCCAATGGCGATATCCACCTGGGCCACCTCCTGAACAAAGTCTTGAAAGACCTCGTCGTCCGTTCGCAGAACATGCTCGGCAAAGACTGCCCGTACACGCCGGGCTGGGACTGTCACGGCCTGCCTATCGAGCACAAGGTCATGCAGGAACTCGGCGACAAGGCGCGCGAAATGGAGCCGATCGCGATCCGCCGCAAGTGCAAGACCTATGCAGAGAAGTTTGTGAAGCTGCAGAAGGGCCAGATGCAGCGGCTGCTGACGATGGCCGACTACGAAGACCCGTACCTGACGATGCTGCCCAAGTATGAGCAAGGTGTCATCGAGGTCTTTGCGGGCCTGGTCGACAAAGGCCTGGTCTTCCGCCAACTCAAACCCGTGCACTGGTCCATCGAGAACCGCACCGCACTGGCCGA
>JBMZAP010000192.1:0-5574 GCA_049611445.1 Phycisphaeraceae bacterium
CAGGGTCATTGCCGCACCCAGTCCGAGCAGAGCCAGCGAGGTCGGCTCGGGGATGTTGACGTTGAAGTCTTTCTTCGCAATGAATGCCTGATTGCCGTCAGTTGTCGTGGCAGAAAGCTGATTATCGATAACCACCTCGATCTTGGTCACATCGCCGTTGACTTGGCTTGCAAGATCAATCGAGTAATCCAGAGACCAAAGGTTCAGGCCACTGGCCGGAGGATTACCAATCGTCAGATAGTCAGAGACAAATGTGTCAGTCTGAAAAATTTCAATCGGTACACCAAGTGTAATCCCGTTGACTTCGAGGATATTAACCGTGGTGGCAACGCTGACAACCACAAAGGTGCCAGCATCAGGGACCAGACCCGAGAAGCTATAGTCGCCACCTTCCGACACGATGAGCGTGTCGATTGATGTGCCTGACTCAGCCGTCATTGTGAAGTTTAACTGTCCGTCTGTGATATCAAAGCCACCTGCACCGGCTGCGTTGGCACCGAATGCGGTTGGATCAAAGTCCAGCAGGTTGCCGTTAATCGACGGAGCACCGTACAGCGGGGGCGGAACCGGGTCGGTCGACGAACTCTCCTTGACATCGGTGTATGTCACTGTGCCCGGTGGGATATCGCTGAAATCACCATAGTTGATGATCGCAAAGCTTGGGCCAGCGACTGCAAGCGAAAATGCAAGACCCGCTGCATGTAGTGATTTACGAAGAAGTGAATTGCTGTGTCGAATCATCTTTATCTCCTGCTCGGCAGACAGAAACGCCTGACGGTGCAAATTAACCCTATCTGGTGTCACAACAATGGACCAACCCAGAGTAGTTATACATAAGAATAAACGCCAAGAGCGGGCATTTCAACCCCTAAGTAAGTAATTTCTTATTAATAACCTAAAGGGGTTAGACGTGGCCGGACGGCGGGATCGATCTCGCTGGAAACGAGCCTTGCACTAACTACTTTGGGGGATATTCTCGCTCTGGGCTAGGCCTTGCGGACTGCCAGAATTGAGGTGCTCAGGCTCTTGGGGTTGTAAATCTGTGCTTCCTGCACCCGAAAACCCGCTTCACTGAACATGGTTTGATGCTCGGCCAGAGAATAGAGACAAACCTTGGGTGCCTTGCCAATCATGGTCATCAGCCTGATTAAGAGCCGGAAATGAAGCCCGATGTTCTCCCTGCACGGGACCTCGGCAATCAGAGTCCCACCAGGCTTGAGTAAGTCGTGCAGCCGACGCAGCATTGACGATTCGTCTTCGACAAGATGCAGAAGGCTATACGCGGTGATCGCATCGAATGATCCGGGCTCCAGAAAAGGGTCCTCCGGAGTCGCGACCCTGAATTCTGCGTTCTGCACCCCCTGCTCCCTGCAACGCTGCTGGGCATATCCAATCAGCTTAGGCGACAGGTCGATCCCAGTGATGTGCGCGACATGTGGGGCGAGGTCGAGGGTGATCTGCCCGCCGGCACACCCCGCGTCCAAAACCCTCTTATCAGGGCCGATCCATTTTGCCGCCCTCTCGATCCGCGCACGATAGTTTGGCCCCTTCACCGTCTTGCGGTCGTACTTCTCGGCCACTTTGTCCCAGAATGCTGCAGGGGTCACCATGCGATCCTCCGATCACCAATCGCGGCCGAGCAGTATAGACCGCCGAACAAACTGCAAGCCCAAACGATTTCTTAATTCGATGGATCGTAAGCGGCCCACGCCGAGTCACGCTACGTTAATCAGCAAGACACAACAAGGAATCCTAACCATGCCATGCTGCCGCAACCTTCCACTGCTGTTCGGCCTGCTTCTGTTCACACTGCCCGTCGCCGCAGACTGGCCAGGCTTTCAGGGACCGAATCGCGATGGGGTGGTGCCGGACGCAGACATCCGCACCAACTGGTCTGAGGCAGGGCCCGCAGTTCTCTGGACCGCGGAGGTTGGCCCTGGCTTTGGAGGAGCATCGGTCGTCGGCGAGAACGTCTACATCCTTGATCGCAACGACACCGTTGGGGATCGCCTACGTGTCTACGATCTTGCCACAGGTAAGGAGCGATGGTCTGCAGACTACGAAGCGCCGGGGCGAATTTCCTACCACGGTGCACGCAGCACGCCGATGGTCAGCGATGGGTATGCCTATACCGTCGGGCCCTTCGGCCATGTCACCTGTTTCGATCTGGCCAAACAGAGGGTCGCCTGGCAGCAGCACATGGATGACTACGGCACCAACCCACCCAAATGGGCATGGAGCCAGACACCGTTGATCTACAAGCAATCCGTCATCATCGCGCCAATGGCCCCCGATGCCGGCCTTGTCGCGGTCAACCAGAAAGATGGCAAGGTCATCTGGAAATCCGACAACATCGGCATCGAGGGCTACTGCTCGCCGCGGCTGGTCACACTCGCGGGCCAAGAACAGATTGTGTACTTCACCTCCACCCGCGTCTCGGGTATCAACCCTGACACCGGCGACATCCTCTGGGCCTATGACAACATCCCCGTAAAGCGCGCGATTCCCACGCCCGCTGTGGTGGATCATGACAAGCTCTTCATCACCGCGGGCTATGACAGCGGCTCAGCACTCATCCAGATCGTCAAGCAAGGTGACAGCTTTACCGTTAAAGAGTTGCATCGCGACAAACTACATGGCGGACAGATCCACTCCGCCCTGCCTGTCAATGGGCGACTGTTCGTCAACCTCAATACCAACGAAAATCTCCGTCAACGCGGCAAGGATGCACACGGCATCGGCTGCTTCGACGCGAATGGCAAACTGCTCTGGAAAAGCGATAACAACCCGGGCATCGATCGCGGTGCCGTACTCGCGGTCGGCGAATACCTGCTCACCCTCGGCGGCGAAGACGGCATGCTTCGGCTCATCAACACCAAGGCCGATGGGTACGAAGAAATCGCTTCGACCAAGGTCTTCCCCGCCGACCAGAAACGCAACATGATCTGGGCCCCGATGGCATTCTCTGACGGCCGACTGCTCCTGCGCAGCCAGAACCAACTAAAGTGCCTGGACCTGCGGCCCATCAAACACCCGTAACGAGAGAAGCCGCTGTCGCAGCCCGAGACAATGATTTCCTGTTTTCCCAAGCTTCTCCAGTTCAACATTTCGTTGATTTTTATGTGAAAACCCTTGGATCCCCATCCGTGCTCCGCTAAGTTGAATGAAGGTCAACCGCGGCCATGACTCACTCGCTTCATCCGATTCATATTCTCTCAGTAAGCCGTTCGGCTAGCAGTGCTCACTAACCACTTTCCGCGGTTTCAACGTATTCAAGGGGTCTAACAATGAAGAAGAATCAGATCTGCTGTATGCGCGCTTTCACATTGATTGAATTGCTCGTCGTCATCGCCATCATCTCTGTTCTCATCGCCATGCTGATGCCGGCGCTTGGCACAGCCCAGCGTGCAGCTCGAAACGTCAACTGCATGAGCAATCTCCAGCAGATGGGACACAGCACACAACAATTCGCCTATGACCATGATGGGCAGGTCCCCGATTTCTTTTTTAACTTCACCGCGGGAAACAGCAACAACATCATTGTCCTGATCGTGCCCAAACGAGCCGCCGTCTCAGGCTTTGACTATTACCTTGATGCCATCACCGTCTGCCCCAGTGATGAAACACCCGACCCTGTCAAAGTCATTAGCCGAGACGGCAACAACATGTACCTCAAGCCCGTCAGCTACGGCGTAAACGCCGACATGGTCATCCGAGACACCAGCAGTCACCGACTCACTCAGCCTTGTGAGATCGCATTCTTCTTCGACGGCACGATGTCCGGCCCAATGAACGAGCCCAACTATCTCCAAGGCAGGTACACCGGATCCATGGAAGTGGTTCAAAAGATGCTGGTCCTTCGGCACGGCCAACTCGCCAACTGTCTCTTTATGGACAACCATGTCGAACCCATCGGAGAAATTACCCCCTACATGATTGCACAGGATGGCAAACCCTACGTTGGCCCCGGCAACGGTGGCGGGAACAAAGGCGGGGGAAACAAAGGCGGAAATAACGGAAACGGGAAAAACAAATAGTCTGACTCACGGCCCATCCGGGAAGACGGGCGGCTCTTCTGACAGGCGTGGCGCATCGTGGTTCTGCGTCTCGCTTTTCTGGCCAGACTTATGCTCACGGCCGGTCACGACCAGACTCTGCTTCGGGATCGCGTAGATAAATGCGACGACACACGACGCGGTCATTCGCGAGTCGCCGCCATAGCCCGCGTTGTCACGATTGGGTTGATAGTAAAACGTGCCATCGTCACCGCACTGAGCCATCGTGAACCACCAGCGGTTCTTATCCATCATTCGGCGGAAGGCCTTGGGATTGAGATTCGCCGCCATCGCCGCATATCCCATGCCCATCGCTGGCGAGCCGTGTGTATCCGGGAAACTCTCGGGGTGTTTGCCGATCACCTCCGCATGAAGGAGCGCCCGCTTGGCATACTTCTTATCGTCATAAGGGCTCAATGCGAAGGCGATCCCCGACGCACCGGTTCGGCCCATGTCCGCCCAGGCGTTTGGCCCGCCGCCTTTGCCGTCGCCGTACCACACGTACCCGTTCGCGGCGGTCCCACGGTCCAGGAAGTTGTACGCCGCGTCGTGACGCTCGCGATCAATCTTGATCCCGCATCGGTGCATTAAGGCATAGGCCAATGCACCCTGCCCCGTAATCATCGAAATCGGGCCATAGCCCTCAAAGCCCGGGTTGTGCCCCCAACCGCCGTGCGAATCCATCGGGCCTTTCGGCACCGAGCCGGGATGTGTTTCCTTGGACTTCGGATTGATCTGCGACATGTCCAGGTACTGGCCCGCCTCGATGACGGCCTTGAGCTTATTCAACTCGGGCAGCGCCCACTTGTCCTTCGTGATCAGGTAGTACTCGCTGAGCACGATCGCTGAGGCCATGTAGTTCCAGTTTGGCAGGCCGGACTTACGTGGCTCGCCTGACTCAGGCACAGACCGCAACATCGCCTCAAGGCAGCGCTTGACGTTGGGCAGGTACTTCCGCTCACCACTGGCCAAGAGTGCTAGCGGTGCGAAAGTGTTATGCATCGGGTTGCCGAACGAGCCGTTGTCCCGCTGGTTCTCGACAAGATAATCACACAGAAACTTGAAGACCCGCTCGGACTTTTCACAGTCAGCCGGAAAGTTCTTCGCATAACTGCCCAGTTTCGTGCCGAGATTGAGTTCGACCTCCATCACCTCGCCGCCGCGCTTGAGCAGTAAAGCAAGCTTGCCGCCTGCCTCTTTGGAAAGGCTTGCCTCGAGCGCTGTTGCGAGTTCAAGGATTGGGCCGTCCGCACCGAAGACGTCCATGCCGTAACCGTTCTTGTGCGCGTTCTTAAACGCCTTGCCGTTTACGCCAACGACGCGGTCGCCAACTTTGATCTTCCCACTGGCGGGTGTCTTATCCAGCACATGGCGGATCACAAGCACTTTCGGATCATCTGCGACCAGTTCCGCTCGCATCCCGGTGATGCCCAGGTTGTAAAACCATCCCGGCACCTGCGCGTCCGGCCCGTTGTTGGCCTTGCGATTCCAAGGCGAACCATCGCGGTAGTGCACCTGC
>JBMZAP010000193.1:0-5424 GCA_049611445.1 Phycisphaeraceae bacterium
TTCGATGCCATCCACGACTCGGAACACTTCAAGTTCATCCTCTCCCGGCATGAACAGGGCGCCAGCCACATGGCCGAGGGCTATGCTCGCACCACCGGTAAGCCCGGCATCGTGCTGGTGACCTCCGGCCCCGGCGCGACCAACACCGTGACCGGTATGCAGGACGCGCTGATGGACGGCACGCCCATGATCGTCTTCGCCGGCCAGGTCGCCACCGGTGCGATCGGCTCGGACGCCTTTCAGGAAGCGGACATGACCGGCATCACCCGGCCGTGCACCAAGTGGAACACACTGGTCAAGCGCGTCGAGGATATCCCGCGTGCGATCAACACCGCCTTCCTCGTCGCGACCTCGGGTCGTCCCGGTCCGGTCTTTGTGGACCTGCCCAAGGACGTGACTGCACAGACGCTGAAGGGCCCGTGCTACGACGAGCCGTTCACCCCCGGCTTCCACATCCGTGAACTGGGCACTTCGACCGAAATCGAGCGTGCTGCCGAGATGATCAACAACGCCAAGCGGCCGGTGTTCTACGTCGGCCAGGGCTGTGTCAACTCCGGCGCGAGTGACCTGCTCCGTGCGTGTGCGAAAGAGGCGAACATCCCCGTGACCACCACGCTGCAGGCGCTGGGCTGTTACGACGAGCGTGACCCCGGCTCGCTGCACATGCTCGGCATGCACGGCAGCGCGTACGCCAACTGGGCCATGCGTGATGCCGACGTCATCATCGCCGTAGGCGCCCGCTTCGACGACCGCATCACCGGCAACCCGGCTAAGTTCGCGCCGACGGCCCGGCAGGCCGAGCGAGACGGCACCGGCGGGTTTATTCACTTTGAGATCGCGCCGGAAAACATCAACAAGACCGTGCCCGTCACGATCCCCGTCGAGGGCGACGCGAAGAAAAACCTCGAACTGTTGCAGCCGCTGCTGAAGGCTGTCGATCGCACCGAGTGGTTCGACACCATCGCGAAGTGGAAGGCCGACGTGCCGTTCCGCTACAAGGACGATGAGCGTGAGTTCCACCTCAAGCCACAGGCGGTGGTTGAAGAGCTCTACAACCAGACGCAGGGTGAAGCGATTGTCACGACCGGCGTCGGCCAGCACCAGATGTGGGCCGCACAGTTCTACCAGTACACCACGCCGAAGCGTTGGTACACGTCCGGCGGCTTGGGCACCATGGGCTACGGCGTGCCAGCATCCATCGGCGGCCAACTCGGTGAAATGATCGAAGCGGAGAAGGCTGGTCGCGACCCGCTGCCGGTCATCAACATCGATGGCGATGGCAGCTTCACCATGACCGCCATCGAGATGACCACCGCTGCACAGTACGGCATCCCCGCGAAGACCATCCTCCTGAACAACGACTTCCAGGGCATGGTCAAGCAGTGGCAGGACCTCTTCTACGAAGAACGCTACAGCCACACCGAGATGCACAACCCCGACTTCTGCAAGCTCGTTGAGGCGATGCACTGCAAGGCCTTCCGCTGCACGAAGAAGGAAGACCTCAAGGAAGTCATGACGCTGTTCCTCGCCCACGAGGGCCCGGCCGTGCTCGAATGCCTGGTCGAGAAGCACGAGCACGTCTACCCGATGATGCCTGCGGGTAAGACGGTGGACGATATGGTGCTCGGTGATTTCGACTGAATGATTAGCGTCGATTTTTGCCAATACAACTAACCTGCATGGCCCCGCCGCGAGGCGGGGTTTTCTTTAAAATGGACCGTCCATGACTGATCCAGATGCCATGCCAGCCGAGAAGCTGCCTTTCTTCCCCAGGCGCAAAAAATTCCTGATCCCGATTGGCATCCTTTTTGCCGCGATCGTGATCGGCCTGCCCGTGGGTATTTTCATCGGCTTCTCGTCGATCAAGTCCAGTAAGGCGTTCAAGCTCACCATGGATAAGCTCGAAGCGAGTGAGTCGGTCAAGCAGTATGTCGGCCTGCCCATCGAGCCGAGCACGATTGTGATCGGTCGGCACGATGATCAGAACGGCACCTACGAATTGAGTTTCAAGATCTCGGGTTCGATCGATAAAGCGGTGGTGCGCAGCTGGTGCGTCAGCGATGGCGAAGGCGAGCCATGGCAGGTCACGCACCTGTCCTTCGGTATCGGCGGCCGAGAGGGGCAGGAAATCACCTTGGTCGGCGATCCGAAAAACCCACCGTGGTCAACAGAGTAGACGTGTGTTAAAACGGTTCTGCTGGTGATGCTTCTTGTCAACCGCTACGGCACAGTGATGAAGCCTTAAACTATCTGGCTATGCTTCTTCTCGCTGATCCTTGGCTGCACAACCTTGACCCGTTCGCGATTCAATTGCCGGGGTTCGTCGGCGACATGCTTGGCGGAGGGATCCGCTGGTACGGGCTTTCCTACCTTGTCGGGTTCGCCATCGGGTTCCTGCTTATCAAGCGCGTGCTGGCGGTTGGGGTCTCCCCTTTGAAGCCTCCGCAGGCGATGGACCTGGTCGTGACGATTGCGATCGGGATCGTGCTCGGTGGTCGGCTGGGGTACGTCGTGTTCTATCAACCCAGCTTGTTCCTTGATTTCAACAACAGCTTGCCGTTCTGGGGCGTCTTCAGAATCAATCAGGGCGGCATGGCCAGCCACGGCGGGATCCTTGGCGGGATTGCCGGCTGCCTGTTCTTCGCCTGGCGCCAGAAGCTCCTTGTGCCACATAAGTTCGCGCATCTGCTGGACCTTATGGCCTTTGGCGGACCGTTGGGTCTGCTGATGGGGCGTATCGCAAACTTCATCAATGGTGAGTTGATCGGCCGGGAATGTCCCCGTGATTTCGCATTGGCGGTGCAGTTCCCACAGGAGATTGCGGAGACCTGGTCGCCTGAGCAGATCGAGCGTCTGCAGGCGTTTGCCCTGATGCAGGGCGAGTCTCCGGAGGCCTTTGCTTCGCTATACGACACGACGCTGGCGCATGTGCAGGCTGGTGATGTCGCCTGGGTCAATTTCCTGTCGCAGGAGTTGACGCCACGCTACCCGAGCCAGCTGTTTGCCGGCCTGACCGAGGGCGTGATCGTGTTCGCGGTGCTGTTGTTTTTGTATCGCAAGCCGGTGAAAGCCGGGCTCATCGGCGGGGCGTTCTGCATCAGCTACGCCCTCATGCGCGTGGTCAACGAATTCTTCCGCCGGCCGGACAGCCAGTTCATCAAGGATGGTGAGCTCCCGGCCGTCTCGCAAGGCCAACTCCTGAGCATCGGCCTGTTCGTGCTTGGCGTCGTGACGGTCGTGCTGGCGCTGCGCAGCAAGCAGGAGAAGCTTGGCGGGTGGATGCGAGTCAAAAAAGAAGACACGTGACCACAGAGACACAGAGGTCACAGAGCCAAGCAAAATGCTTGTCGATATAGACTTTACTGAATTTCACAACTCAGTGTTCTCTGTGTCTCTGTGGTTCAATGTCTTAGTCCAGCTCAATCCGCGGGTCGACCCATGCGTAGGCGAGGTCGACGAGGAGGTTGAAGACGATGAGCATGGTCGCGAAGACGAGTACGACGCCGAGGATGACCATCTGGTCTTTGTTCTGCACGGCGTAGACGAATTCCTGACCGATGCCGGGGATGTTGAAGATCTTTTCGACAACGAATGAGCCGGTCATGACCGACGCGGCGGCGGGGCCGAGGAACGAAAGCACCGGCAGGAAGGCGACTTTCAGGGCGTGCTTGAACAGGGCGTCGCGGTGGCTCAGGCCCTTGGCCCGTGCGGTGCGAACAAAGTCGGAGGACATGATGTCGGCCAGTCCAAGGCGGATGAGTCTTGCGATGTATGCCGCGGGTGCCAGCCCCAGCGCGATGGCGGGGAGGATCATGCTCTTGGGGCCTTCCCAACCGCCTAGCGGGAAGTGCAGGAAGGTGGCGCCCGGGAACCACAGCCGAGTCAGACTCGCGCCGACGGCCAAAAGAATCGCGCCGGTCACAAAGCTGGGCAGGGAGATGCCAATCAGCGTCACTGCTAGCGAACCTGCGTCGAGCGCGGACTTGGGTTTGAGCGCACCGAGCACACCCGCTGTCGTGCCGATCAACAGCCCGACCGCGATCGCGCAGAGTCCCAGCGACGCGGAGACGGGGAAGCCGTCTTTAATGATGTCTGCGACCTTACGACCTGAACTGGCGGTGGACTCGCCGAAGTCCAGTCGTGTGACGACGCCTTCGACGTAGCCGGTGAAAAAGACGACCGGTCCCTTGTCCATGTTGTAACGGGCTTCCATGGCACGTTTGACCGACTCGTCGACCTTCTTGGCACCTTCTGCGTTGAACGGGTCCCCGGGCATGACCCACGCCATCGTGAAAGACACGATAAGAATGACCAACAAGATGAGGGGCAGCTGGATCAGGCGTGAGAGAATCAATCTGAGCATGGCGGTTTCGTTCGCGTCTTATCGTTTGACTTCGACTAACTCGAGTCGGAGGTTGTTCCAGGCGTTCTGTCCGATGTCGACTTTTTCCTTGTCGTAGATCGTCACGGTCGTGTAATAGAAGATCGGGACGATCGGGGCGTCCTGCAGGAGCATGGCCTCGGCCTGCCTAAGCAGCTCGAAGCGCTTTTCCTTGTCCAGTTCCAGCGCCGCGTCTTTGAGCAGTTGGTCGTATACGGGGTTGAGGTACTGGCAGTCGTTGTTGGAGTCACCTGTGCGGTACATGTCCAGCCAGGTTGTGGGGTCGGCATAGTCGCCGAACCAGCCTGCACGGCGGGTGAAGTAGTTGCCGTTGGTCGCTCGCTCGAGCAGGACTTTGAACTCGATCTGCTCCAGTGCGACCTTGATCCCCAGATGGTCTTCCCAGGCTTTCTTGATCGGCAGAGCGATGTTGGCGTGGCCCGGGCCGGCGTCGTTGTTGACGGTGATTTTGATTGGCGGGAAGCCTTCGCCGTTGGGGTAGCCCGCCTCGGCGAAGAGTTTTTTGGCACCCTCGGGGTCGAACTTGATGCCTGCCTCGGCAGGGCCGACATAGCCCGCGATCTCCTTGTCAGGGACCATCAGCAGCGCCGTCGGCTCGTTCATCTCCGTGACGTTCTCGACGATCTGCTTGCGGTCAATACACATGCCCATTGCCCGGCGGACACGTGGGTCGGTCATCGGGTTGGCGATCCCGCTGGGCAGTTCGGGTCGGCAGTTGAACTCGTAGTAGTACGTGCCGGCGTTGGCGATGTTGTGGACGTATTTCCAATCCTCGGGGTTCTTGCGTTTCTCTTCCATCAGCTTCTGCTTGATCCCGCCGACGTCGGGGATCCAGTCGAGCAGGCCTTCTTCATAGCGCAGGTACTGAAGGTTCGCATCCGGGATCGTCTCCTGAACGATGCGGATGTTGCGCATCGCGTCCCTGTTCCAGTAGTACGGGTTCTGATCGAAGACCTGCCGGACCTTGTGCCGCCACTCGCTGAGGACGTACGGGCCGTTGGTGACGAGCAGGTCCGGGTCGC
>JBMZAP010000194.1:0-5416 GCA_049611445.1 Phycisphaeraceae bacterium
TATGCTTGATGTTCTCCGCGGAGAGCGCGATAACGAAGGCCATGCGCTGCTCGGGTGTTGAAAAGTCCTTTTCGTACTCAGCGACGAATGGTGCAACCCAGTCTGGCAATTCAAACTCGAATTGGGTTTGCATACTCAGCCTTTCGCGTTGAACAGGCTCATCGTTTTCTCCAGCCCATCGGTGAGCCAGCTTTCGATGCATTTGACGCCCTTGTCCAAGGCGTGGTCGAGTTCGGTCTGCTGGTCGCCCGTGAATGGACTGAGGACGAAGTCTTTCTGCGGGATCTTGTGGCCGTTGATGCTGTTGGGGCCGATGCCGATACGCAGGCGTGGATATTTCCGTGTGCCCAGCGCCCGTTCGATGTCGGCTAAACCGTTCTGCCCCCCAGCCGATCCCTCGCCACGGAGGCGGATCGTGCCGACGTCCAGCGCGAGATCATCCACGAGCACGAGCAGGTCGGTCTCGGGGTTGAGCTTATAGAACGTGACGGCCTCGCCGACCGCCAGGCCCGAGCGGTTCATGTATGTCGTCGGCTGCATCAGGATGCAACGGTGCTGCGACATGGGGTTCCCGACGAGCAGTTCGCCATCAAGGATACCTGCATGAAATTTATGCTTCGGCCCGCTGAGGTTGTGCCGCGTTGCGAGCTTGTCGATAAGCATGAAGCCGGCGTTGTGGCGGGTCTTGTTGTATTCAGGGCCGGGGTTACCCAGGCCGACGATGAGTTTCATGTTGGGCATGATATGAAAAAGCCCCGCGGTTGAATGCGGGGCTTTTCAATATGCAGCATTTAAGAGGGCCAGCCTGCTTAGGCTTCGCTTTCCTCTTCCTTGCCCTTGTTGATGACTTCGGGCTCGGCGCCGTCTGCGTCATCGCCTTCGAGGGCTTCGGCGACGGAGGCCGCGACCTTCACGCCGGTGATCTGGCAGATCAACTGCTCTTCTGGCATGACGATCGTGATGCCGCTGGGCAGATTGATATCGGCGACCGTCACAGGCACGCCTGCCGCCAGTTCGGAGATATCGTGCTCGAGGTGTGAGGGGATCGCGTCGGCGCGGCAACTGATCTTGACCATGGTGGTGGGGTGGTCCAGCACGGTGCCGGCTTCACGCAGGGCAACAGGCTCACCGACGAGTTGAAGCTCGACCTCGACCTCGATGGTCTCGGACATGTCAACGCGTTCAAGGTCGACGTGGATGATCTCTACGCCGTAGGTATCCCACTGGACCGCCTTGATCAGGGTGTGCTCGCTCTTGCCGTCGAGCTTAACGTCGATGATGTGCACTTCATGGTGCAGCAGCTCGGTGAAAGCCTTGGCGTCAACGGTGACGTGGACAGGACCTTTCTTGTGGCCATAGATCACAGCGGGGATCAGGCCGGCGGCACGGTCGCGCTTGGCATATCGGGTGCCAATCTTTTCGCGGGCATTGACTTCGAGGGTTGGGGTTTGGGTTGCCATCGTGTTTCCTTTCGGTTTCTTGTTTCTTGGCTTGTTCTTGAGTATTGGTTTTAGCGTTTCGCGCCGCCGGTCTGGAGCAGCGAGCTGACGGAACGGTTGTGGTGGATACGGTGGATCGCTTCGCCGATGAGGTCCGCAACGGAGAGGACCACGAGCTTGTCGCGGATCGCGTCGCAGCGTTCGCCGTCGGGGATCGTGTCGGTCACGACGAGCCTGTCAATGGGTGCCTCGTTGAGTCGTTCCATTGCCAGCCCGACGAGTACGGCGTGCGTGCAGCCGACGGTAATGCTCTTGGCACCGTGCTCCTTGAGCATGCGTGCACCATTGGCGACGGTGCCTGCGGTCGAGATCATGTCATCGACCATGAAAACGTCTTTGCCGTTGACATCGCCGATGAGGTGTGCGGCATCGACATCGCTGCCTGACTTGCGTCGCTTGTCAACGATCGCGATATCGATCCCCAGCAGCTTCGCGAAGCTGGCCGCCATCTTGACGTTGCCGACGTCGGGACTCGCCATGACGGCTTCATTGCCCGATTCATTGAGCAGCTTGCTGAAATACTCAAAGATGACCGGGGCCGCGTTGAGGTGATCGACAGGGATATCAAAGAAGCCTTGGATCTGAGCTGCGTGCAGGTCCATCGCCAGCACGCGGTTGGCGCCAGCAGCGGCAATCAGGTTCGCGACGAGCTTGGCGGTAATCGGTGTTCGGCCCTCGTCCTTGCGGTCCTGTCTTGCGTAGCCGAAGTACGGGATGACTGCGGTGATCTGTCCGGCACTGGCGCGTTTGAGCGTATCGATATAGATCAACAGCTCCATCAGGTTCGCGTTGACCGGGTCGTGCGTGGACTGGACGACATAGCAGTCGCGCCCGCGGACATCCTCGTCGATTTTTACGAGAAGTTCCCCATCCGGGAACATACGCGTGGTCCCGTTGCCAATGGGCAGGTCGAGGTACTTACAGATCCCCTCGCACAGGTCCCGGCTGGCTCGGCCGTGAAAGATCTTGATGGCGTCGGCGTCTGCTGAGCTCATGCTTGTGCTCCTTGGCTTGGCATGCCCAGCCGATCACGGAGGATCGAATCGACCTCCGCCAGCTGGTCGGGGTTGTTGATCGAGAGCACATCTTCGGGCGGAACCGCATCAACCACGGTCACCGTCTGGCCATTGGCCTTGAGGATCCCGGGTGCGTCGGTGATGTAGTACTCGCCTTGCGCGTTGTTGGCCCCGACCTGATCGATCGTCTTGAACATCTTCTGGCCATCAAAGCAGTAGTAGCTTGGGTTGACTTCGCAGATTGCTTGCTGTTCTTCGGTCGCATCTTTCTGCTCAACGATCGCGTCGAAGTTGCCTTGCGCGTCACGCACGATTCGGCCATAGCCGGTTGGATCTTCAATTACGGACGTGGCCAGTGTCGCCGAGGCGTTGGATCGACGGTGGACCTCAACGAGTCGGCTCAGCGTTTGAGCCCGGATCAGCGGGCCGTCGCCTGCCAGGACGAAAATATCGCCGATGGGTTTGCCTTCGAACACGGGCTCAGCCATCTGCACGGCATGGGCGGTACCAAGCTGTTCGGTCTGCTCGACGAACTCGACGCCTTCTTCCCCTGCCAAGGCTTCGCGGACGAGTTCGCCCTTGTACCCGACGACGAGGATGCAGCGACCCGCACCGGCCTGCTTGCAGGCCTGCACGACCCACCAGACCATCGGCTTGCCCGCGACTTCGTACAGGACCTTCGGCAGGTCTCCGCCCATCCGCGTGCCTTTGCCGGCAGCCATGATGATGGCGTCGATGCGTGTGTTGTCGTCGGTCACTTTGGGATTCCTTGTCTCAAGTAGGACAGGCATTCCTGCCTGTCAACAGGCCGAAGGCCTGATCGAACGCACAATCACTTCGGCTTCGCCGAATCGACAGGCAGGAATGCCTGTCCTACCAAGCTCTTTGACTTGGAAAACAAATTGGCCCACCAGGACTTGAACCTGGAATGGCTGTACCAAAAACAGCTGTGTTGCCAATTACACCATGGGCCAAAACGGACTGCTTCGCCGCTGACGGTCAGCAGCAGGGGTCCTTTTGGTGTCGCCGGGCTGGCGACGGAAAGGGACCCGACCAGTTCACGGGGCGTTTAGAGGTTGCCGGGTCGGTGCTCGGCTCGCTCCGCTGTCTGTGCCTGGGCATGTCGCCTCGTCACAGTCGACGCTCTCGCGAATCAATAGTTTAGCCGGGTCGGTCAGGGGGGTCAAAGGGCTTGGTCTCAAGCGAATCATTCAGACCCGTGCCATCTCCATCATCCGCTGCGGGCTCTCCGGCTCGCCCGTTCGGGCGGACAGCAGGCAGGCGTGACAGCAGGCCAGGGCGTGCTGTTCGCGGGTGGCGCGATGCTCGGGGGGCGGGGTCCGCTGGTCGATCATGCGCCGCCACTGGGCGGTGAGTTGTTCGAGGTAGCTTGGCTCGCGGTCACTGTCCAGGTGATCGACGACCTTGCCGCTGGTCTCGGTCAACTCATACCCACCAGCGGTGATTACGAGTTGGGCCTGATCCCCGATGACGGTGAGTCGGCGTGTGAGTTCTGCGGCCTGGTCCGAGACGAGTACGCCCGCGCTGCCGACGCCGGGGAGCCTCGCGTGTGCCGTTAAACGACCGGTGAGTTCGCGCGGGTCGTCGGGCACCGCAGTCGAGCCCTTCACGGGGCTGAGTTCGGCGTCAATTCGCTCGGGTAATTCGATGAAGTCAAGCACGCTGATCCATGCGTCAAAGAGACGGAAGAACATCGAGCCCGAGGCCGCGCTGCCGGCATGTGTCATCTGCACCGCGCGTTGTTCGCCTAGTGCCTCGTGCGGTGCGGCACTGGCGAGGAAGCCTGCCGAGCGGTCGAAGGCCGGGGCATGCACGATCCGGCCTTGTGGTACCGCGATGCCATCCGCGGGCTTGGCGATCTTGTAGGCCTGGGCGTGTTCTGCAACGGTCGCGCCGACAGGCTCAATCGCGATCACCTTGGACCCTTGTGCGACAGCCATGGGCAGGTCGTCGGGACCCACATCATTCAGTGACGCGAGCAGGACGAACGCTGAGGGGTGCTGCACGAGCAGTTGCCGCAGATCGTCGAACATCGGGATGTCCAGTTGCCTTGCCCACTCGCTGGCGGCATTGGACTTGGGCGAGCCAAAGGCGATCGGGCGCACACTGGTGCCCATCATGTCGAGCAGCGACTGGACGGTCTCGAGCCGATCATCATCGACCCAGACGGTCACTTCAGGTGCGGTAACATCGCCTGTCATGATGTTAAAGATACCAGTTTGAAGCTTTGGAAGATTGATTTTTAGTCTGTTCGATTCGGCCGATACAATGATGGTGTGGCGCGGACGAGATGGCCGCGGGGTCGGGCTTGCCCGATCACGAGGAAAGTCCGAGCACGACAGGACACGGTGGTGGGTAACGCCCACCGGCTCGGCTGGCGACGGCTGAGTCAGGGACAGTGCCACAGAAATAAACCGCCCCGGAAGGGGCGCCAGAGCACGGCGGTTCGGCCCTGCTTGAGCGCCCCTTCCGAGGTAAGGGTGAAAAGGTGTGGTAAGAGCACACCGGGTCGTTGGTGACAACGATCGCTAGGTAAACCCCACCGCGTGCAAGCCCAAGCAGCCCCCGGCAGTTCGCTGCCGACGCCGGTCCGGCGTGGGGTGGGTAGGGTGCTAAAGCCCGTCGGCAACGGCGTGCGTAGAGAAATGGCCATCCCGCCATTGGCGGAACAGAACTCGGCTTACGTGCCGCGCCACACTAAAAAACCCTCGACGCCTGTCGAGGGTTTTTTAATGGGTTGAGTTGTTGATTCGCTTACGCGCGTCGGCGACGGCCGGCGATCAGCAGGCCACCCAGGCCAAGCAGGGCCAGCGAGCCGGGCTCGGGGATGGGAGCGACAACGGTCAGGACGCCGGTTGCTTCTTCGAACTCGTAGCCGAC
>JBMZAP010000195.1:0-5286 GCA_049611445.1 Phycisphaeraceae bacterium
GTACTTGGCGGTGCTTGAGCCATCTGCTGATTGACCAAACGTGCCATCGCCCAGAGTAGGCCCCCTGCCATCATTAGCATCGACCACACTAGTAGGTTCATTGCTGAGGCACGCCACCACACCGACTCGACGATCGACGCGGGCAGCCGTGGATTGATCACGGAATGGATCAGCACGACGACGTTGGGGATATAAAAAAGTAAGATTGTGGCCGAGACCAGCTTGACCGGTCCATCAACCCGCCCCTCGCGGCAGCGCATCACGACCCAGCACAAGGGTACGAGCAGCGAGACCGCGTCGTAATGACGATGGTAGACCGGGATCAGGCACGCGAGAACCATCATCGACGGCACAATTAGGTCGTCAGATGTCACCGCGCTCTGTGATTCTTTTAAGCCGTCCGGCCGACGCAAAGAACGCCCGAGCAACGCCGTGCCGAGCATGAGCAATCCGAATACCGACCAGCTAACCAGGCCAACGAAGGCACGGTTCTCCGTGAAGACGTGCAGCATGACTGGCAGGTTCATCAGCTTCCACCAGCCAGCGGGGTTGGACTGCGTCGGATCGCCATTGCCGCCATTCTTAAAAGCCTGCAGGTTCTCGATCATGTGCGGCCACCAGTTGGCATCCGCCAATTCCATTCGTAAGACCGCAATACCAGCCAGCACGAAACCGACGACGCACGCGGCAAAAAAAGCGTACCAGTTGCCCCGCCACGCTAGCCAAATAACCAGCATACCGACGAGCTGCGGCTTGATTGCGGTCGCGAGCCCGAGCGTAACACCCGCCAGCACCGACCGGCCACGCCGCTCCCACAACAGCCCGAGCATCAACAGCGCAACGACCGGGATCGTGATCTGCCCCATCGCCATCGTGCTGCTGACTGGCGTCAGGACCAGAACGAGCGCCGCGACCCAGAGCCAGGCCTGGCCTTCGCGACCGATCGCGCAGATCTGAGCCGACAGCCAGACCAAGGCAGCGACCCCGATCAGGTTGATGAGGACAAGCACGAACTTCGCCTGCTGGAAATTGAACAGCCCCAGCGGCGCAAGCACGGGAAGCGTCGAGGGCGGGTAGAGCGTGACAAACATCTGCGGCGTAAGCTTGTTTTCCGGGTCGCCACCGTCTGCTCGGTAGACCGAAATAACTTCATCGAAGACATAAGGGTTGCCGCCATTGAGCCAGACATTGCCTGCGGCGTAGAGCATACGCAGGTCGCCACTGCCGGTCATCGCCCGCGTAGTACCGCGTACACCGACCAATAGCGCTCCCGCGATCAAGAGCATCGCGAGCACCACCCACGCAAGGCTTGGCGTATGTTTGAACTCGAGAGCTTGCTGACTCATACGATCCTAGATTACACGAACCGGCAGCCCGAGGACGTGCGTACCCTCACGCCGGTCGAGATCTTCAAGCCCACATGAGGCGTTTCGCTTCGAACTTAATTTCGCCCCTTTATCGATGCGCTGTCTAAAGAAGTCTACATCATATTAGATAAGGTTTCAGGACGTTGAGCGGCCAGTAAACGACTGCTGACCCTCAAACCACTGGACCGTCGGCTTGAGGTCGTCCTCAAACGATACCAACGACTGGTAACCCCGCGTCTGCTGGATCAATTGCAGGTCGGCCAGAGAGTGCTTCACATCGCCGGCACGCTCGGGTTCATGCGTCGGGGGCAGCTCGGGTCGGCCCACGATCTGGGCCAACTGGTTGACCGATACGCGCTCGCCACAGGCCACGTTAAAGACCTCAGCCTTAAGCCGACCTTCGTAACGCACGGCAAGCAGGTTGGCGTGCACCGCGTTGTCGAGGAAGGTGAAGTCGCTTGGATGGGCAACACTGCGCGGGACCGAGCCCCATGTCGCCCAGTGGAACACCCAGGTGCAATCGGCCAGGGCAAGCTCGACCGTCGCAACATCAAGGATCGATCCATCGATAAAGGAAAGCCGATCGCCAGCCTTCTCCTTAAACGCATCCAGGTTGGCGACCACACCGCCGGAGAGGTCGTCCAGCACGACCACCTGCGCCATCAGGCGATGAGTCCCTCGGCGATGTGCGAGCCGATGGTGCCGCCACGCCGATGACCAGTGCCTTTCGACCTGTGAATGCATCGCCGTAAATGCTTGTCCAATCCGTCATTGCCATATGCCTTTGCTCCTGTGCGGGCTAACCCTCCTCTATCGGCCAAAGATGCCGCGAGCAGACCCCGATTTGATACCATGTCCTACAGCAGCTTCGGCAAGCGAGCTGACATCATTCAGGCTCAATCGCGGACGAATCGCCGCAGAAAGCACGAGACAAACCCGTTGAGTTTGAAGCAGAAAATCGATGACAAGACCGCCCTCGTCGGCATCCTCGGCCTGGGTTATGTCGGCCTGCCCCTGCTGCGTGCGTTCTGGGACGCGGGCTTTGCGGTGCTGGGATACGACGTCGATCCGATCAAGATCGAAAAGCTCGTCGCCGGGGAGAACTACCTCAAGCACCTGGGCGATGACCTCGTCTGCACTATGGCACAGGGACCGGCCGAGCGCTACTCCGTCACTTCCAACCCGGAAGACCTCGCCAAGGCTGACGCGCTGATCACCTGCGTCCCCACGCCGCTGGGCAAGCACCTGGACCCGGACCTGAGCTACGTCGAATCGACGACCCGTACCATCGCCGAGCACCTTCGGCCAGGCCAGCTGATCTCTCTCGAATCGACGACCTACCCCGGGACGACCCGCGACATCATGCTGCCGATCCTGGAGGCCACCGGGCTGACGCTCGGCAATGACTTCTACCTCGCCTACTCCCCCGAGCGTGAGGACCCTGGCCGAAAGAGCCATAACACCCAAACCATCCCCAAGCTCGTCGGCGGCGCGGATCAAGCATCCGGCGAGCTAGCGGTCGCGCTGTACAAGCACGCGATCAGCGAGGTGATCCCGGTGAGCTCGGCCGAGATTGCGGAGAGCGCCAAGCTTTTGGAAAACATCTACCGCGCGGTGAACATCGCACTGGTCAACGAGATGAAGACGATTCTTACGCCGATGGGGATTGATGTCTGGGAGGTGGTGGACGCCGCTGCAACCAAGCCCTTTGGTTTCCAGGCCTTCTACCCCGGCCCGGGCCTGGGCGGGCACTGCATTCCAATCGATCCGTTCTACCTGACATGGAAAGCAAAAGAAGTCGGCCAAACGACGCGCTTCATTGAGCTGGCAGGCGAGATCAACCACGCGATGCCGAGCTACGTCATCGAACGCACCCTGCTCGCACTCAACGGGCAAGGCAAGGCGGTTAAGGGCGCGAAGATCCTCGTGCTTGGGCTGGCGTACAAGCCGGATGTCGACGACGTCCGCGAGAGCCCGAGCTTCGAGCTGATCGAGCAACTCCTGGACCTCGATGCCGAAGTGAGCTACAACGACCCGCACGTCCCCGCGACGCACAAGATGCGCAAGTATGACCTGGAAATGAGCAGCGTCGAGATCAGCCCTCAGTCGCTTCAACAGTACGACCTCGTCCTCATCTCTACCAACCACTCGAGCTACGACTACGCAATGATCGCTGAGAACAGCAAGCTTATCGTAGACACACGCGGCGCAACACGGGGCCTTGACGGGGACAAAAGCCACATCGTCAGCGCCTAGATGGCGGAGCGAGATAGGGGAATCACGGATCAGCGTGGACGCGCGGGGACGCCAGCAACCGTTGCCCCCGGCTCGACATCGCGCGTCACCACCGCACCCGCCGCGACCAACGCACCCGAGCCTATACGGACGCCCTGGATTAGCGTTGCGCCGCAGCCGATGTGGCAGCCGCTGCCGATCGTCACGCCGCCACAGACCGTTGCCCCGGGGCCGATGTGGGTATTCGGCTCAACCACGGTGTCGTGATCGATAGATGCCTTGGTATTGAGGATCGCCCCCTCGCCAAGCACGGCGCCCGGCCCAACGATCGCACCGGCAAGGACCTGTGCCCCCGCAGCGATCACGGCGGGCTCGGCAATCACTGCGGCGGAATGGATCAGGCTGGCGTAGGAAAAGCCCGCAGCAACGCCTCGCTCGTGGATCATCTGACGAGTCTTGGGCAGCCCGGCCGAGCCGATCGCGTTAACCAGCTGATACGCGCCCGGGTCGTACTGGCTTAGGGTATCAATCCCCCCCGCCACCTCGACGCCGTCAACCGATTGGCCGTGCAGTGCCGGGTCATCATCCAGCACCGTCAGCACCGACCGCCCGCACAGCCGAGCCACATCGAGCAGCACACGGGCGTGGCCGCCGGCGCCGAGCAGGATCACCGGCATCGCTTGTGGGTCGGTTGTGCCTAGCGTCGCCATGCCGCAATCATAAGGGATCGCTGCCGACCGCAAGGCCGGCTTCCGTGCACGACGCAACGGGCTCGGCCCTATGATGCACCGTTGTAGCTAGCATCCGTACAAGCCGATAGTTCTATCAAGCCATGCCCAAGCCTTTTAACATCCTGATCTCCTCGTCCGGGCGACGCGGTGCGCTGGTCGGGCTGTGTCGAAGGGCGCTGGACAGCCTCGGCCTAGCGGGCAAGGTCCTGGCCGCGGACATGACCAAGGCTTCTGCCGCGTATCAGCTCTGTGACAACGGCTTCTACGCCACGCGCTTCGACGACCCGGCCTACATCCCCGAGATGCTCAAGACCTGTCAGGAACAAAACGTCGGCTTGGTCATCCCGACCCACGACCGCGAGATCATGCTCTACGCCGAAACCGTGGACCAGTTCGAAGCCATCGGCACGCGGGTCGTCGTCCCCTCGCCCGAGGTGGTCACCCTTGGCTCTGACAAAGAGGCAACGCACCGCTGGCTGATCGACAACAACCTGCCCGCCCCCAGACAAGCCACGCCGGAAGAGGTGCTCGCCCATCCGGGCGACTGGCCGATGCCGCTGTTGATCAAGCCGCGCTATGGCAGCTCGTCGATCGGCGTACATATCGTGGACGACCTAGACAAGCTGCGCCTGCTCAGCGCGGATCGGCCCTACCTCGTGCAGAACATCGCGCAGGGCGTGGAGTACACCGTGGACCTGTTCGTCGATCAGGCCGGTGTCTGCCGATGCGCGGTGCCCCGCCGACGCCTGGAAACCCGCGCCGGCGAGATCAGCAAGGGCATCACCGAACGCAACAAAAAAGTCATTGAGCTAGCGATGTCGGCCTGTGCGAAGCTGCCCGGGCCCCGCGGCGTGATGTGCCTGCAGCTCTTCCACGACCCGGCCAACGACCAGTGCCACATCATCGAGCTGAACACACGCTTCGGCGGCGGCTACCCGCTGACCCACGAGGCG
>JBMZAP010000196.1:0-5275 GCA_049611445.1 Phycisphaeraceae bacterium
AGGTCTACACCGCGGAGCTGGGCAAACACAAGGTCCCAACACTTCGCAACATCGACAAACGACCCAGTAAAGATTTCGTCCGTGCTTACGGCCACAACGGCGTCTTCAAGTCGCTTGAAGAGATCGTGCACTTCTACAACACGCGCGAAGTCGAAGACTGGCCCGCACCCGAGGTCACAGAAAACGTCAACCCCTTCATCGGCGACCTCGGCTTGACCGCCGACGAAGAGGCCGCCGTCGTCGCATTCCTTCGAACACTTACCGATGGCTACAAGCCACCCCGTGAGGATCGTCTCGAACAGGAGCAAGGCCAACAAGTTCCGACTGATGAACGACTGAGTCGGCCAAGCGATCGACAAAGCGGTCGTGAATCGCAGCCATCTGCCCGACCATCACGGTAGTTCGGTCATTGGGTTTTAGTTGTCGGGCAGCCGCAACCGCTTTCATCGCATGCGTTCTTGCTGAAGCATCGACAGGCAATGAGATTGCTGGTGTGTGCCAGGACAAGCAGCACACTGCCAAGCAGGGTCAGCAGGCCGCCCGGTGGCATGGCAATGATGGAACTGCCCGTCTCAGCATCCTGCGTGATGCTGGGGCAGCAGGGCTCAGTGCAAGCGGTTGCGGAACTCGCATGTGTTGTTGGAGCAGCCGTTGCAGTCGTTACGACAGAAGAGGTTCCACTCAACAGCGCGGGAACTGTGAACTGTACAACTGGCTCGTCGTGGACCATGGGTGAGACCAACCCGGCAAGGATGAGCAATGCGCCAAGGCTCGCTGCAACGAGCGTCAGGCGGTTGCGGTGCTGACGGTAGCCCTTCAGCAACACCCAGAGGGCCAATGGGACAACAAGCACGGCCAAGATCCAGTGCACCGCAGGATGCGACCAGACCGAGCCTGCCGCAGGAAGCAGCAATAACAAAAAGGGTGCGGCGAGACAGTGGATCGCGCACAGCAACGATGCGCCAATCCCTACACGGTCCAGCAAAGAACGGCTCTCAATTGCGGTCGTATTGGAAGCGACGGGATTCATCGCTTCCGAAACGTTGATTGGGTTGCTGGCAGACATGGGCAATCCTTTTGGTACAGACGGTCCTGACGAATCGCCGTAGAGGCCTTTGAGCCCCGACGGCGGCTTTCCCCCCTATTACGCTAGGTCAACGTTGACGACGTCGCGCGGCGAGAAGACCAACTCCGGCTAGCAGTGCCACAGCGCTGCCGGGCTCGGGGACGTTCGTAAATTGCAGGCTGAAATTGTCAGAATCAGCGTAGCCACCATTGCTGTCGGTAAGCTTGAACGTGGCGTTCAGTGTGCCTTCAAAGCCACTGCCAACAACTGCATCATCGATCACCCAGGTTGGGTGGGAGTGGACGGCGCCGCCTTCCAGGCCCAAGGCTGCAAATTCGCCGGGCGTATCCAGCGGGGTAAAGGCGCCTGCCTCGAGGAAGAAGAAGCCCGCATCAGCGGAGACCAATTCAAGACGAATTCCAGAATTGTCCAAGGTAGACAGCGGGTCAAATCCAGCTTCGGTTGTCTCGATCTCGAAAATGCCGGGCTCAGCAGCGGACCAACCCGTCAGCAAACCGGTTGCAACTTCGAGGAAGATCGGCGCGTCAGGTGCGGCAACGATGCTTAGCTTGTTGCCGAGCTGGCCGATCTCGATGTCGGCGTGTTCTTCATCTGCAATCGCAGTCATGGAGACGGCGACACATGCCAGGGCAGTAATTAATTTTTTAGTCATGTCGTACATGGATTTCTCCGGGTAAAAAAGTATTGAAAGCTCAGCGAACGCTGGCTTTAGGGTCATGCAGATTGATCTGCCAATTCAAGTTGCCGAGGGTGCTGCCCGGCGCGAGCAAAAGGGTCTGCTCGACAGGGAGGACCTCGGCGTGTCCATCGAGGAAGTTCCACGTGGATTTGCCGTCGTGCCGATCGATCTGAATCATTTCTTCTGCGCGGGGGCGAAGCGTTTCCGCGTCCGTGGCGTAGAAGATCAGTTGCTCGGGGTGAGCGTGATCGGCTGAGGCATACTCGCCTTCCTCAGCGAGTTCAAAAGCGTGCGAAACATTAGAGGGTGAAGCGACCGCGTCGATCGAGACGAATCGCTCATAACTGTTCAAGGACCCTGAAAGGTAATAGTTCGTACCGAAGCTGATCTCACGTAACCGATTCGAGAGCGGCTCGGGTGTCACGAAATGCGGGCTGGCATCATCGGGACAGGCTGCAAGCAAACCGGTGTCGGCATAGTCATCGAGCAGATAGAACCAGCTGCCCTGCGGATCATGCGAGACCGTGCCGTGGCTCAGGCCGATGGTCGGAAGCATCTGCCTGTTGTCCGTTGCATAAGCGGTCGTTGCGATCGCCATCTGCCGCATGTTCGACAGGCATGCCGTCATATTTGCCGCCGCCCGTGCTCGCCCCAACGCGGGCAGCAGGATGGCGATCAATAACGCGATGATGGAAACCACCACCAGCAGCTCGATGAGCGTGAAAGCGTAGCGCGCTCGCATGAGCACACCTCCGGGTCGTACGGATTAAACGGGACGTAAAAGGGTCGCTAGAGAATCAGAGTTGATTCGTCTGTGGCGGGCCACGTCCGGGCGGGACGCGCGTCGCGCCAAGCGCGAAGATGACCTCGGGCGCAAGAAGCGCTTCACGACAGACCGGCTGCAAAGGCTCGGCCGAGGGCAAGAGATCTAAGGTCGATGCACTCAGGTGCAACAGCACAAAGCAGGTCGCACAATCGTCATGATCGGAAGGTGCCGGCTGATCCGGCGCATCCGAGCCGCCGTGATTGCAGTGCTCGTGCCCAACGGCCGCGGCTTGTGCATGATGCGCATGCTCATGGGTGTGCACGAACGAAGCAGCGCCGCTGAACAGCACCGCCATCGCCGCAAGCAGCAACCAGGATGTCAATCGCAGGTGCTTCATGGGGCAGGGGTATCCGTGCATTCGGAACACTGACCGTGCAGCAACAGGTCGTGTGTCTCAAGTTGAAATTGGTCCGGCACAAGCTGGTCCAGATGCCCCGGGCAACCCATCACGTCATACACCTTGTCGCAAGAGCGGCAGTGAAAATGATGATGGTGCGGCCGGTCGGCGGGCTCAAAACGTGTCGGCCCATCGGGCATCGCCACCGCGATGTACCGCCCTTCCTCAACGCCACGATTCAGCAGTCGATAGACCGTGGCGATCCCAACGCCGGTCTCGCTGAGCGCCTCATGCACCTCCTCGGCTGAACGCGGTCCATCCGCCTGCGTAAGCACGCTGGCAATGGCTTGGAGATAGGGCGAGGTACGTGGCATAGTGATAATGATATCTCATTATCACTACATGTCAATCTCGCTTCGCGATTTAGTCACCTCAGACTTGATCTGCGACCAAGCGCCACGTGTCGATCAATCCTCCGGGTCTTTGCGTGGCGTATCCTCGGGCAGGCCGGAGGAGTGATCGTGGACGATCACCCAATGGCCATCAATCTTTTTGCACAGCAGCGTGGTCAATCCTGTGGAATAGGACTGGTCGCCCTTCATCACGTTGTGGAACCGGGCAAAGACCAGGGCCGTGTCGCTTGTGATCGCTGTGACCTCGATATCGGTAAACCAGAGGTTGGACTTGGCGATCGAGCGGGCGTAACGCTCCTTGAGGGGCCCCCATCCCTTGGTGATGCCGGTGGGAATAGCAAAGGTCAGGTCCGGCGAGTTGTGAAAGCCGAGCATAAACGCGTCCAGATCATCGGCGGTCCAGGCGTCAGCGGAAGCATGCATCATCTGAGTGAGCTCGGCCTTAACCCTGTCGCCATCCAGATGGTCATGCCCGCAGTGTTGATGGGATGTGCAGGCAAACATCGTCAGAGGCAGGAGCAGCAAGAGGAATCGGGCCATGGCTATTTCCGTGAGTTAGGCGGGCTGGGGTTGGTTTGAGCAATGAATCTAACCGAATGCTGACGATCGGGCAGGCGGATCCAGTAGACCGTCGCGGAGGATCGGAGTAGGCTGTCCGGGTTGTGACGCCAATTACCTTAAGAAGACTGACCAAACGTTTCGGGGAGACCACCGCGGTCGATGCGATCGACCTGTCGATCCCGGCGGGCGATCTGTTCTTCCTGCTCGGGCCTTCAGGCTGCGGCAAGACAACGCTGTTGCGGATGATCGCGGGGTTCAGCGACCCGACACAGGGGACGATCCAGTTCGGCGAGGATGACGTCACGCACATGCCCGCCAACAAGCGCGACACGGGAATGGTCTTCCAGGGCTACGCGCTCTGGCCACACATGACCGTCGCACAAAACGTGAAGTTCGGGCTGGAAGTCCGCAAGGTCAAGAAGGCGGAGATGGCCTCGCGTGTCGAGGAAGCACTGGCGAAGGTCCAACTGACACCCTACGCCGAACGGAAAATCAACCAACTGTCCGGCGGCCAACAGCAACGCGTGGCATTGGCTCGTGCGCTGGTGATCAAGCCGAGGGTTTTATTGCTCGATGAGCCACTCTCAAACCTTGACGCAAAGCTGCGGCTGGATATGCGCCAGCAGATCCGCGACTTGTGCAAGGCCTCGGGGATCACGGGCGTCTACGTCACGCACGATCAGCACGAAGCACTGTCCATGGCCGACCAGATCGCGGTGCTCAATCACGGCCAGGTCGTGCAGGCCGGCCCTCCCACGAAGCTCTACCGAAGACCCGCCAACCGATTCGTTGCCGACTTCCTCGGCGAGACGAACTTCATCCCCGGCGAAGTCGCGGGCACCGAGGGCGAACACATCGTCCTCAACACGCCCTTCGGCCAACTCCGATCAACCGCCTTCCCCGATGACCTGCCCCAAGGCGGCGCGGTGACCTGCTCGATCCGGCCCGAGGCCGTGCGCCTGCTCGATGCGGCACAGGCCGCCGGTCAGACCAATACGTTCTCCGCCGAGCAGAACCGTCTGATCTACCTCGGCTCGCTGTCGCAGCACCGCCTGAGCGTGGGTGATCACGAGTTAAAGGTGTTTGAACTCAATCCCCAGCCGGCAGGTGAGGCAAAGTCGCTGACCTGCCAGGTGGCTCCAGCAGACGTCGTCATCCTGCGTGACTGATCCCCCGGACGAGCGGTCTGCCCGCCCTATGAGCCGATAAGCACAAAGCGATATAGCCGACTTGCTCACGAGCGGGGTTGTGCTAAACTTTTGGGCTCGACAACCCAAAACCGTTCATCAGAACACCCAATCCCCTGTAGCTCAATTGGTAGAGCGTCGGACTGTTAATCCGCAGGTTGCTGGTTCGAGTCCAGCCGGGGGAG
>JBMZAP010000197.1:0-5240 GCA_049611445.1 Phycisphaeraceae bacterium
CGTACTGGTCAAGGAACTCCTTGAGCTGA
Source organism: Phycisphaeraceae bacterium (assembly GCA_049611445.1). GTDB lineage: Bacteria > Planctomycetota > Phycisphaerae > Phycisphaerales > Phycisphaeraceae > JAHQVV01. The sequence continues at coordinate 30 of JBMZAP010000197.1, forward strand.
CGCGGCGAGGGGATCGAGCCCATCGCGGGTCGGCCGGAGTGAACGCGTCGGCGTTCCTGCTTGAAGATGTTCTGGCACAACTCGGTGCAGTTGCTGCAGATGTAGACATCGTTGGGGCCTTCGACCATGGGGCCGACTTCCCGCGAGCTCTTGCCACAAAAGGAGCAGGTGGTGACCCGCTTGCCCTTGAAGCCTTCGCCGTTGCCGCTATCCGATCCGTTGCTGCCGTCGCGATCCGCCATTGACTTGCCTTTTTCCGCGACCTGAGCCGCCTCCGAGTGAAATCAAGGACCCGAGCCGTTGTCCGGCCAGGTCACCACAAAAATCATCGTCCAGATTCAATGCTGCCGTTAGCCCGCTCCGAGCAATAGCCGCTTTATACGCTCCAGATAGCTGATATAAGACCAGCCAATCGTCTCAAGAATCATAACCCAAAGTGCCATCCCAACCAGCGGAGATGATCACTTTTCATTCTAAAAATTGAGAATCAGGGCTTCGCTTCGTCCTCGCCGTTCTTATCGGAGGAGTCGTCTTCGTTCTCGGTCCCGGGCACAGAATCTTCTTCAGAGTCCGTGGATAAGTGCCCCAGATCTTCGACTTCATCCTCGGTCTTGGCGTCAACGCCCAAATAATGTGACCGTGTTCTCGCTAGGGCCTTCGCCTCAGCCTGGGCCAGTTCCTCGTCGCTGAGTTGGCCCTCTGCGTGCATGGCCCGCAGGTCCTTGAGCGTGAAGCCCATCGGCGAGATGTCGTCATACGGCCTCAGGAGCTTCTTCCTGAGCCACAATGCGATAAATCCAAGCACGAACGCCAAGGCGAGAATCACCGCCAGCCAGAAGTAGATCTGAGAGGCGAATTTCTTCGCTTCTGCCAGCAGCGGGGCGGATTGGGCCAAGTCGCCATACATGCCTGCATAGTAGCATGCCGGGTAGAAGATTCCGTCATGGCGACGGCCATAAGGCCTTCAGGATTACGGTAATTGATCTTGAGTAAATCAGTCTCCTAATTGTGGATTGAAGGAGTGGGCTACCTCATGCAGCGCTGCCTGTTTTACATATTGCCGGTTGGTTTGCTCGTGCTTGCGGCTGTCGCATTGCAGCAGGAAGAGCAGGCCACAGCCTTCGACAAGGGCAAGGCGTCGCTGCCCGCTGAGGTCGCCGCAGTATTGCAGGCCCATTGCTACATCTGCCACGGCCCGGACAAGCAGAAAGGTGGCATACGCCTGGATGAGTTGGATCCGGACTTCATCAACGGCATCCATGCTGAGGATTGGCACGATGTACTCAACGCGATCAATCTTGGCCAGATGCCTCCAAAGGGTCAACCGGTTCTTCCGGATCAAGGCCGTCGAGCGTTGACCGGTTGGATCACGAAAGAACTGAAGCACGCCAAGGAAGCACGCAAGGGCGCCGGCAACCAGGCGGTCATGCGTCGGCTCACACGCTATGAATACAACAACACGATGGCTGACCTGCTGGGCATCGAGTGGGACTATGCCGCGAGCCTGCCACCGGACTCAAAAAGTTCAGATGGCTTTGAGAACAATGGGCAGTCGCTTGGCATCTCGCCGATCCAGATGGAGTACTACCTCAAGGCGGCCAGGCAAGGCCTTGCGAAAGCGGTGGTGCAAGGCGATCAGCCCGTAATCGTTGAGCAAGTGATCACCAAGAGTCAGGGGCCTGCTCGGCGTTCGACTTACACCAACCACGAGAACGGCCGGGTTATGCCCGGGCAGGCCTTTATTGGCAAGACGCTTGAGTTTCCTCGCGAAGGGGTGGTTAGGATCAAGGTATTGGTTGATGACATCAACGTTCCTGACGGACAGGGCTACCCGCAGATGTTGCTTCGGGTTGGGCACCGTGCCGACACGATTTCACCTGAGTCGCCCTTCGCGGTGGGAGATGTACTTCCCAACCCCGACGGTGGTCCGGTTGAGTTGCAGTTCACCGGCCGGATCGAGTCGATGCCGCTACCCGGCCACAATCCCAAATTCCCGGGCATTCTGATTACTGTCGCCAATGCCTATGACCCCGGCCCTGATTACAAAACGCTCAAGAAAAAGCATAGCGATGCCCAGCGGCGTCTCATTCAATATGAAAAAGCTAAAGCCAAGGCAAAGAAGCAAGGAAAGCCAGCGCCCGAGCCGCCGAAGGTGGAGTTGGTCGAGCTTCCGGAGATGCCATCCTTTACAGTGAAAACCATCACGTTCGAGGGGCCCGTCCTCGACGCCTGGCCGCCGGCGCATCATCGCCAGATCCTGTTTGATCGATCCGACGGGATGAGCGAGTCGGCATACGCCAAGGCGGTGCTCGAGCGTTTCATCAGTCGGGCCTACCGCCGTCCAGCGACCGATTCGGACATTGAAAAAATCTATGATTTTTATCTCACGATCCGCCCCAAGATGCCCTCGTTTGAGAGTGCGATCCGCGAAGCGCTTGCGATGGTGTTGATCAGCCCGGAGTTTCTCTACATCGTTGAGAAACGTACGACTGGTAAGGATGCGTCGCAGGAGGTGCGCCTGAGTGATCATGAGCTGGCGGCGCGGCTGAGCTACTTTCTGTGGAGCACGACACCGGATCAGATACTTCGCGAGGCCGCCGACCGCACGGAGCTTTCATCAACTGCTGAGCTCGAAAAGCAAGTACGCCGCATGATCAGCGATGAGCGGATCCATGCCCTCGTTCAGCATTTCACCAGCCAGTGGCTGGACCTCTCGGGCGTTGATCGCGTCGCGGTGAATCCTCAGTACTACCCGCACTTCGACGATACCCTCAAGCAGGATATGAAGCAGGAGACAATCCACTTCTTTGGCGAACTGCTGCGAAGCGATTTGAGTGCATTGAACCTCATCGACTCTGACTTCGTTGTCGTGAACCGCCCGCTTGCCATGCATTACGGTCTGCCTGCCCCGAAGGGACGTACGTTTGAACGCGTTGACCTTGAAGGGCATACACGTCGTGGTGGGCTGCTTACGCAGGCGAGTGTCATGCTGATGAATTCCAACGGCGAGGACTCGCACCCGATCCGCCGCGCAGTCTGGTTGCGTGATCGTTTGCTGGATGACCCGCCCGCACCGCCTCCGCCGGATGTGCCGGATCTGGATGAAACGAACCCTGAAACCGCTGGCCTGTCGCTCAAGAAGCAGCTGGAGTTGCACCGTGAGAAGCCCGCTTGTGCGGATTGCCACATCGGGATTGATCCGTGGGGGATCCCGTTTGAAAACTTCGACGCGGTCGGCCTGTGGCGTGACCAGGTCACCCGGCACGTTGGCAAGAAGGTAAACACGTCGCCTGTCGTCTCTGATTCAGTACTGCCGACCGGGCACGAACTCTCCGACATCAACGATTTGAAGCGTGTACTCAAGACAGACTTGAAGGACCGGTTCGCTCGCAGCCTGGTGCGCTATATGCTTGCTTACAGCCTCGGGCGATCCATTGACTACCGTGATAGCGACACAGTTGATGGCTTGTTGATCAAGTTTAAAGAGAGCGGTTACCAGCTTGATGAATTAATCATTGCGACCGTCAAGTGTGAAGCGTTCAACACGAAATAGGAGTTGCGCGATGGCTCGTAAATCATGGCATCTGGATCGGCGGACCTTCCTCAAGGGTGTGGGGGCCAGTCTGGCGCTACCTTGGATGGAATGCATGACGACGGTCAATGCGATGCCTGCTTCGGCGGTCGCGCTACCCAAGCGGCTCTGTGCGGTGTACATCCCCTTTGGCGTCAGCCTGCCTAAGCGTGACAGCGAGTTTGGAAAGTGGAACTGGTTCCCGACCGGAAGCGGCAAAGACTTTCAGTTTGGCGAATCGCTGAAGTGCCTCGATCCGATGCGCAGCAAGCTCACGGTCATCGGCGGTCTCTCGCACCCAAATGGCCGAAAGATGGGCGGCCATGATACGGGTGACACCTTCCTGACCGGAGCCTACCTCCACAATAACCACTTGGCCAACAGTATTTCAATTGACCAGGTTGCCGCACTCAAGCACGGCTCAGAGACACGTTACAGTTCGCTGACCCTCTCGTCCGACGGCGGGGTGGGCGAGCCGACGCGAGCAACGACCTTGTCCTTCTCCAAGGAAGGGCGACCGATACCCGCGTTGAACAAACCGAAGCAGATCTACGCCCGGCTCTTTGGTGTTGAGACGTCGGACGATGCCAAGCTCGCGCGGCAGCAACTGGCTAACTCGGCGAACATGCTCGACCGCGTGCTCGAACACAGCAAGGACATCGAGCGGCGGCTCGGCAAGCAGGACCAGCAGAAGCTTGAGGAGTATCTCGATTCAGTTCGAGCTGTCGAGCAGCAGGCCGACCGCGCCCAAGCCTGGCTCGACATTCCTAAACCCAAGGTCGACCCGAACACGCTCAAGCTCAACTCGACCCCCGAGGAGCCGATCGAATATCTCAGCACGATGTTTGACCTCATGGCGTTGGCCTTCCAGACAGATTCGACACGTGCCGCGACGTACATGATCGGCCAGGTTGCCGGTGCCACGACGATCGCCAATGCATTTCCCGCGGCGATCGGGCTCAAGGGCAATTGGCATGGCCTGGCGCACGGCGCGGGCAAGGGCAAGGGGGCCGAGGACATGGGCCTGTTTGACCAGTTCCTCGCCCAGCACTTTGCCCGGTTCCTGCAGAAGATGGACGCCATGGACGAGGGTGATGGCTCGGTGCTGGATCGCACCACGGTCCTGTTCGGCTCAAGCAACAGCGTGACGCACCGTAACGTCAATTACCCTCTGATCCTCGCTGGCGGCAACAAGCTTGGCTTCAAGCATGGCCAGTACCTGAGGTTCAATGACAAGACGCCGATGTCAAACCTCTTTGTCTCGATGCTCAACCGCGTGGATGTACCCACCGACTCCTTCGTGGACAGCACAGGCGAACTGGAAGGCATCGCGGTTTAGCACGCCCAACAGTCGTAATTAAAAAACCCCGCCTTGCGGCGGGGCGTTCGTTTGCATGAAGGCGATTCGACTTATTCGTCGTCGGCCTTCTTCTTGGTCGTTGTCTTCTTGGTGGTCTTCTTCTTCGAAGTCTTTTTCTTGGTCGACTTTTTCTTGGCCTCGGGCTTGGCATCGGCCTTCTCGCCTTCGACTTCGGTCACCTTGGCCGACTCGAGAATCTTGTCCAGAGTCTTCTGCTCACGCAGTTGCAGGTAGAGCTGCTCGATCTGGCCCTGCTTGGCCATCTCCTGACGGAGCTTGT
>JBMZAP010000198.1:0-5221 GCA_049611445.1 Phycisphaeraceae bacterium
GGATCTGGCCCGGGTAGAGCTGGAAGCCGATATTGTTGAGCGCCACAACGCTGCCAGTATCTGGGCAGATATTGGTTCCCTGACCTGCGGCGTCCGGCCCGGTGCGCTCAAGAGTGTAAGGGCCGATGGGACCATAGACCTTTGTGAGGCCGTCGATCTCAAGCACCGGACGCACCGCATTGGCCTCTGCCAACTGCTGGTTCGAGCGAATCATTGCAGGCCTCCTTCACGCTCGATCACGCCTGATCGATGGTTGCAGTACTCGGTGTCGCTGCAGGCGTATGCGCGGCTGCCATCGTTCATGATCAGCTCATCAAGGAACGTATCCTTCGCGCCGCATTTGCAACATGCGATACGCTCACCCTGCTCGTCGAGATGTTCCTCAACGCGGAACTTCACATCCTCAAACGCCAGCGGCTGCGCATCGGTGTACGGCGGGACCGCGTAGATCTTCTTCTCACGCCCAGCTCCGAAGAGGTTGAGATTGCGCGACCGGTGAAGGTTCGGCACGTCGTAACGCGGGATTGGTGAGGGGTCGATGATGTAGTGCCCATGCACACGCGTCGGGTATCGGTGGCTCAGCGTGATCTCGTCGAACTGCACGATGTCTTCGTAAAGCTTGACGAAGAGCCGGGCATAGTCGGCTTCGCCATGCATCTGTACCCGGCGGGCCTCATTCGCTTCGACAACAACTAATGCATCAGGGTACGGGACCTGGAAGACAAGGATCTGATCTTCGCGAAGCGGTGTTTCCGGAACGCGGTGCCGGGTCTGAACAATACTGGCTTGCTGCGTACGGAACGTCGGCTCAACCCCGGGGCAGACACGCGTGATCATGTCGCGCATGTTGCACGCATTGACCGACTCGTCTGACCCTTGATCGATGACCTTCAGTGTGTCGTCCGTGCCGATTAGCGAGAGTGTTAGCTGCAGGCCGCCGGTCCCGAACCCCCTGGCCAGCGGCATCTCACGCGATGCGAACGGGACCTGGTAGCCGGGGATGCAGACGGCCTTGAGTGTCGCGCGGCGGATCTCACGCTTTGCGGTCTCATCGATCAGGCCGAACGTGTGCTCGCGACGGCTATGGGCTTGCCCTGTCAGTGCTGTCATGGCGTGCCTACCTCCTGATTTTCCGGGGCAGCAATCTTGTCCTGCAATGCGACCGCATGTTGCTGCTGTGATTTTCTGAGCCGGTCGAGGTCTGAGGCGAACGTGACGTAGTGCGGCATCTTGTAGTGCACAGTGAAGCCCATCGCATCGATCCCGTCGATGTGCAGCAACACGAACTCAGCGTCTTCAGACGGGTTGGTTGGTCCGTCCCGCATGCCCTTCTGAAGCGACCGGTCCAGGATGGCCATCGCGATCGCTTTCGCCTCGTTGTGCCCGAAGCACGCCCCGTAACCAAGGGTAAAGCGTGGCGGGGTGTCGCGATCGATCTGCAGCGTCCCGCCTAAGCCCGTTCGCTCGCTGGCTTGCTCGTCTTGATGCTCATACATCGCGATCACTTCGCACTCGGTCATGAGCACTTCGCCCGCCTCGATCAGTTCGTTCGTGACCGGGTGCGGCAGCAAGACGGGCACGTAGCCCACACGCAGCTCCGCGATCGTCGGGTGCACGTCGCCGTAGCCACGCATGTTGGAGTAGGCCAACGCGACGATACCACCCTGCTGCCCACGGGCCATGGTCGCCAACGCAGCAGAACGATCTACAGGAAAAACCAGCGGCTGCCGAGTGATGTCGAAAGCCTCATCGTCTTCAGCCGGCGGATCATCGACAAGCCCCTGAGCACGCAGCGTATCCAACACTTTCGGCAGGGTCGGCGTATCGCCTGCCAGCTCATCGAGTTTGGCCTTCGCAAGCCAGCCTTGAAGGACCGACTCAAACGCCTCATTGGTTTCATCGATGAGCTGCCAGTTAAACATCCGCTGGGTGTAGTCAGGCGTTGGCCCGAGCATCTGCCCGCCTGGGATGTCCTTGAAAGCCGAGCTGATCCGTCGGATCATGCGCATCTGAGAAGAGTCGAGTACCGGCGTGTCACCGATTCGAGGCCTGGTCGAGCGCGAGGCACGGAGAAGGAACGCCGCCTCCATGGGGTCGCCAAGCGTTTGCTTGACAGCAAGCGCCGCCAGCTGCGGGTCATAAAGCCCACCTTCGCTGAGGACCTGGCTGTGCAGGTAGTGCAGCTGATGCTCGACCGCGTTGAGCGCCAGGGGCTGCTCTCCGTCGGGCGCCCCCCGCGTGCGCAGCACGTGCAGCAGGTCCGCCGCTTCTTTGATGGCTTCTTGCCCGCCTTTGATTGCGACGTAGCTCATCGCCGCACCTCCACCCGCTCAGCGGCAGAGATTCGCGTCGTGCGGGGTAGCGCGGCAATCCGAGATCGATCACACAAAACGATATCGACGCCCATCGGGTAATCCGCCACCCAAGCCTGTCGACGCTCGAACCATTTTTGATCAAGCCCGGTTAACGCGAGCTGTTTAGTGTCTTCAATACCGGGGCCAGTTAGTTCATACACATCGTGCCCACGTCCTAACGCATCGACAAACAGGATGAGCGTTGCGCCCAAGTGGGGCTGATAGACATCCCCAAGCCGAGGGGTGTAGTCGGTCGGCGGGGCCAGATCCGCCTTAAAAAGCGCGTAGTCGGCCTGATCCATTGGCTTGATCGCCGCTTCGATACGCAGCACCTCATCTCTGGCAAGTAGGCCCTCGGCGTCGCACAACGATGAAGAGTGGTCCGCCAGCGTGGCGATCACACCCAAGTAAGCGGGCTCACCTTCAAGACAATCCGAAAGATCAACGATCTTCCCGGGGAAGCTATGGACATCCAGTAGCGCACGGTACACACGCTGCTGGGTGGAGGCGTCATAAATGGTTGGCAAATCAATCATGGTCTTGATCAAGGCCCTCTGGATCGTCCTGATTCATCAATGCAAAAGAAACGCGGCTACGCTCAAGCATCGCTCGGCGCAGCTTCGCATCCTCTGATGTCACTTTGAGGCCTTCGTCCACGAGTTGCTGAACTGCCCCGTCTTCATCAAGCCCACCCGCAAGCACCGCGTCACATACAGCAATCGCAATGGCCAGGGCCTCATGATCTCGAAGGATGACCGAGCCACCCTCGTGCACCTGCCCGGAGGCATCGACCAACTCGATATGAGCGGAGGACATCGGGACCTCGCCAAGATTGAACGCCTGCGCCATCACAGACTCGCGGAAGCGCATCATGCCCAATCCGGATTTAGGCACGCGCTTATGGCGTACCTGGTAACGCTCCGCGATTGCCTCGGCAACCGCAATCACGTCTTCAGGCCGAACATTCAGCAGCGCCGCACCCGTATGTTTGCGCAGAATATTTTTTTCTGGCGTCTCTTGCTGGATCATGGCTCAACCTTAAATTGCACGCGATCCGCACGAAATCGCGAGATCACGTATTCCACCGGACGCCCCGAATCGGCATTCACATTCATGCTCTTAACACGTAGAACAGGCAGACGTGGCGACATCCGCAGCGCCATCGCATCCTCTTCATCGGGAAGCCTGGCCGTAATCACACTCTCCATCCGGGTGAGCTCAATCCCAAAACATTCGTTGATGTACCGGTGTAAGGAGCCGCCTTCGTAGTCCAGGTAGATGGATTCAAACGGATCGCAGGGAAGAAAGTGCGTGGTCAAGAGCACCGGCTGCCCATCAGCTAAACGCAACGCGTCGATTCGGACCACCGGAGCCTGCGGCTCGATCTGCAGCCACTTGGCCACCCCTTCCGTCGCACCAAGGGTCTTGCGGCCCACCACAACAGAACGCGCCTCCAAGCCGAGCGAAGCAATCGTCTCGGTAAACTTTGTCTGGCTGTGGATCTGGTAATCAATCGGCGGCTGCAGCACAAGCGTGCCCCGGCCTTGCTGACGCCACACCAGCCCATCGTTCTCCAACTCATCAATCGCCCGGCGAATTGTGTGGCGGTTGACCTCATAGCGCTCGGCGAGCAAGACCTCCGTCTCAAGGAAATCACCAGGCTTCATGCGCTTGCTGATCTGCTTACGCAGGTTCACCGCGATCTGCTCATAACGCGAGGGAGACTTCTTGCTCGATTCCTGAGGTTTATTTGGCGTCATTGGATGGCTCCATCATTGCCCAAGAAATCAGCCATAAACGCAGTCGCCTCTGGCTCGACGAGGCTATCGACGACGAACGGTGCCCCGGCTTCGTACAGCTGGTCCGCAGAAAAATCACCTGTCGCCACACAAAGGCACGGGCAACCATTTTCTCTGGCACAAGCGATGTCGCGTGGCGTATCCCCGATGATCAAGGTGTGATGCAATATCACATCGGGGCAGACAGATCTTGCACGGACCACCAGGTCAGCGCGGCGCTCACCCCGATCGCCGAAACCATTCGCAGTAAACGCATTGAAGTCGAGCCCGATCGCGGGGATCTTCACCGCCGCCGCCGATTCAAAATTACCGGTAACCAGCCCTAGCCTGACCTGATCGATTTGTTCAAGGCGTCTGACCCAAGCAACCGCGCCGGGCATCTCTTGCTGTCCTTCAAGTTCATGGGTTAGCTCGCTCGCGTATTGCCGACGGAATCCATCAAGGTGCTCGGGACGGACCGTCTCGCCCATATGCGAAGCAGCGTCTTTCAGGATATGGGCATCAAGCCGGCCGGAACGGTCCACCCCTTCAAGGCTGAACCTGTCTCCATACACCGAGACGCCGGCACGAAGCATCGCACGCTTGTTGCCACCACGCGTATCAAGCAATGTACGATCGATATCGAACAAGATCAGACGGTGCCCCGCGGCGCGATCCGGCCAAGACGCTAATCGCTCTTCCAATGTGCTGGTGCTAGCTGTCGTCATCAATCTCTCAATTTAGTCCGTGTCAATAAGTCGCTTACGGCCGAGTTGTGTCAGGCACTCGAGCAGATAAACCGTGATAAAAATAATCAGCAGGATTGTCGTCACATGTCCATAGGCAAACATGTCCCACCGTCCTTTTAATTCCAATCCAATACCGCCAGCACCGACGATGCCTAACACGGTAGCCGTGCGTACATTTCGTTCCAAGATGTACTGAATGTACGCGACGTACTGAGGGAGAACCTGAGGTAGAACCGCATACCGGATCACCTTGAGTTTGCTCGCGCCGGTCGAACGCAGCGCCATCTGCGGGCCTGGGTCGGCGTTCTCAATGTCGTCCGCAAAGAATTTGCCCAACAGG
>JBMZAP010000199.1:0-5145 GCA_049611445.1 Phycisphaeraceae bacterium
CCTGCGGCTTGAATGACCGCCAGTCGAGGGATCTTATCGATCAGCCCAAGGTACTTGAGTTCCGCGAATGCTTTGCCGAACGCCGAGCAGTTGCCGAGGTTCCCGCCGGGCACGATGATCCAGTCGGGCACCTCCCAGTTCAGGGCCTCGAGCACGCGGTACATGATCGTCTTCTGCCCTTCCAGGCGGAAGGGGTTAAACGAGTTCATCAGATAGATGCCCAGTTCCTGCCGCTGCGTCACGATCGTACGGAGGTTGCGCAGGCAGGCGTCGAAGTCGCCTTGGATCTGTAGCGTGCGTGCACCATAGTCCAGCGCCTGGCTGAGTTTGCCATACGCAATCTTGCCAGAGCCGATGAAGACAATGCCGGTTCGCTGTGAGAGTGCGGCAAAGAGTGCAAGCGACGCAGACGTGTTGCCGGTCGAGGCACATGCAACACGCTGAGCGCCCACGATATTCGCATGCGTAAACGCGGCGGTCATACCATTGTCTTTGAACGACCCCGACGGGTTGAGCCCCTCGTACTGCAGGAACAGATTGCCGGGCTTGATCCCGATCTCCTGGGCCAGCAGCCGAGCGTCCTGCAGGTTAGTACGTCCCTCGCCAACGGTGACGATGTCGTCTTCGCTTCGGAAGTACGGTAGCAGTTCACGGAAGCGCCACACACCCGAGAAATCCAGCGCCCCAGTGCCGCCCTCGCCCTTGGTCATCCAGCGGTGCTCAAAGAACCCCAGGCTCTTGGGCACAGGGAGTTTGTCCCAGTCGTACATGACATCCAACAGCGTCGCACGGCCCGCCTCTGCAGCCCTAGGGCAGGTGACATGGACCTCGTCAACACTGTAGGTGTGCGGGGCATCAGGGTCGATCGCTTGCTGGTATGCGGCTGGAGTGGACATAAGCAAGAGATTTTAGCAAAGAACTTCCGCCCGTAACCGGATTGGCTTTACACTCGTCAAACTGACATGTTCAAAATCCTGGCTATCTCTATATCCGCGTTCACCCTCGTGGCCGGCACATATGCTCTAGGGGCACCGGTTCGCGATGCCGACGGATTAACGCACGGCATGGTCGGGCTGCGCCCCCTGCCCCGAGATACCTCTGATCACAAACACGATCATGGTGGATCGTGGGAGGGCTTGCCCACCTATGTCGAGCAGAAGGGCAATTATCCCTTCGCCGCCGAGCATGTAGATGTGGTCAAGGACTGGCTCGACGGCGACTTCAAGACCAAGCGTGTCTTTTTCGAGTACTACTGGGGCCTGAGCAAGCAACGTGATGATCTGGACCCGAGAAAAAATCTGCTGATTAAGACAATCCGGCAATGGGAACAGGCCGGCGGCGAGGTCGTACATATCCTGATCTGCCGTGAGGCTCGTCTCGCGGTGGACCGTGGTTGGAAGAATGCTGAACTTGGACCCTTTAAGGAAGACGGACGAATCCTTTCCGCTCAAGACGTTAAGAACATCCGTCAACTCTTCCAAGATGCCCACGCGCAAAAATTGATCAGGCACGAAGACTACAACCTGATCATGATGGTCGAAGAGCCGTCCTTCTTCGCAACCGACCCCAAGGCACAAGAGGTCATCAAGATGACAAGCGGTGTCGCATACGAGGCGCACCAGTTCAACCGGCACTGGCCACTCGAAACCGGCTGGTCCAACCCCGAAGCCGTCGTCAAAGGGGCCAAGTGGACGCTGGAGCAGGGCCTGGAATACATTTTCTACTACGGCCCGATCCTCTGGAACAATGACAAACGCTACGAGCCATTCATCGAACGGCTGTGGATGAAAGACTTTTGGGCGGCAGGCCTGCCCAAGCACGACCCGAAGATGCACTACTATCTGAACCTCTTCCCGCACCATACCGGCCGCGGCCGACCCGTCGGGCCAGAGACCGACCCCCACTCGATCCTCGGCTTTGCAAAGTGGATGATCGAAGAGATTAAGATGGATCCGAAACCAACTGACTTGAAGGAGTAGCTCGATGACAACGCCCCGCCTGCCTCACCTGCTTTCCGCCCTGCTGTTGCTTCTGCTTGTCTCGCTACCTGCATTCGCGAAAGAAAAGGCCCAGACCGTCCGCTTCACATCGGTCCCGGACATCTTCAACTGGAACATCGACTACCCGACCCCGGGCTGGGAAGACACGATGGACTGGTACTTCAAGCGCCTCAAGCAGGACGGCCCAGACTTCACGCTCGTCGCCGGGGACATCATGGATGCGCGGTGGTATGAACCGGAGCTGATCAAGGAAAAGACCGAGCAGTACTGGGGCGGCTACGTCAAACGCTTCAAAGACTATGACATCACCGCGTATGTCGCGCCGGGCGACCACGAGTATGGCGACGACAAGGGCCTGACCATGGGTGATGTCTCGCGCCTGTTTGGCGAACAATTCGAAAAGATCATGGGCATGCCGAAGAATGGGCCGGAGGGCCACATCGGCCGGGCCTTCTGGGTCCGTGAAGGCGGGCTGCTCGTGATCACGCTCGACACATTCGAAGATGCAGGCAAACGGTTTACTTACACCGTCGGCGACAAGCAACTCGAGTGGATGGAACAGGTCCTGAAAGACAACAAGGACGCAGAATTTGTCATCGTGCAGGGCCACCTGCCCATCGTTGGTCCGGTGAAGAGCAAGAACTCCAGCGCTTCGATGATGAAAGGCGGGACGAACAACAAACTGTGGAAGCTCATGGTGAACTACGGCGTGGATGCCTACCTCTGTGGCGAACACCACCGCATCACCGTCCACTACCACCAGGGCATCTGGCAGATCGTTCACGGCGCACTCTGGGGCACACAGACCGACGTCAACTACATGCGCGGCAAATACACGCCCGGCGAAAAAGGTGAGCGTGGCGAACTCTCGCTTGAAATACTCGAGTTCGATGTCGAATACAGCGGCGGATACATCGGCGACCACCCCCACCGCGGGGCGAAGAACAAGCCACGTGAAAACGTCGCGCTCAGCGCGGCCGCAAAGAAAGACGGCCCACGTGTCACCGGCACACTCAAGCTCGGATTTGAAGATGTCGGGAAACAGATTCCAACTTATGAAGCCACCGGTTGGTTCGCGAATCCCGCCAAGGCAAAGGTGAAGTAGGTTCAATCGCGCCGACACGGCCATCGCCTTACAATCCGGCATGGCCCTAAACAACGCATCGATTAATTCATCCCAGCGCTCGCCTGTTGCTATTGCAGAGGGCGATGGGATCGGCCCAGAGATCATGGCGGCGACGCTCGCCATCATTCAAGCCGCTGACGCGCCGCTGGACCTTCGTCACATCACCATCGGTGAGCAGGTCTACAAGTCTGGCAACACCTCGGGCATCCCCGATGAAGCATGGGACGTCATCCGAGAGACTGGCGTGATGCTCAAGGCACCGATCACCACGCCACAAGGCGGCGGTTACAAGTCACTGAACGTCAGCATCCGAAAGACACTTGGGCTGTTCGCTAACATCAGGCCCTGCGTGGCCTACCACCCTTTCACAGCCACGAACTTCCCCGGCATGGATCTGGTCGTCGTCCGTGAAAACGAAGAGGACACCTATGGCGGCATCGAACACCAGCAGACCCCCGAAGTGGTGCAGTGTCTCAAACTCATCACTTGGCCAGGTTCGCTGCGTCTGTGCCAATATGCATTTGCCTATGCAAAAGCGCACGGCCGAAACAAAGTCACCTGCTTTGTCAAAGACAACATCATGAAGCAGAGCGATGGCCTGTTCCGCAAGGCATTTGAACAGGTCGCCAAGCAGTACCCGGAGCTCGAATCAGATGTCATGATCATCGACATCGCCGCCGCGCGGATCGCGACGCACCCCGAGATGTTCGATGTCATTGTCGCGCCGAACCTGTATGGCGATATCGTCAGCGACATCGCCGCGGAAGTCGCGGGCAGGGTTGGCCTGGTCGGTACGGCCAACATCGGTCCCACCTGCGCGATGTTTGAAGCAATCCATGGCAGCGCACCGGACATTGCCGGCCAGGGCATCGCAAACCCGTCAGGCCTGTTGCTCGCGGCGGTACAGATGCTCCAGTACCTCGGACACAGTGAGTGCGCGGCCAAAGTGCACAACGCCTGGCTCTGCTCGATCGAAGACGGCATGCACACCGGCGACATCTATCAAGAGAGCCTCAGCAAGCAACGGCTAGGGACCATGGGATTTGCCCAGGCCGTCATTGAACGACTCGGCAAGACGCCAGGCACACTCAAGCCCGCAATCGGTGGCGTGACCCGTATCGAGACACCTGAACCCGCCAAGCCCAGCCCAACAGATCAGCAGTTGGTCGGCGTAGATGTGTTTCTGCATTGGGATCCATCAGAACGCGACCCCGATGTCTTGGGGCGCGTGTTAACGGCGTGTGTCTCACCAGAATTCACTCTCACCATGGTAAGTAACCGCGGGACGAAGGTCTGGCCTAGCGGCGCACCAGAGACGTTCTGCACCGACCATTGGCGGTGTCGTTTCACACCTGCCGAACAGCAGATACCAATGTCTCAGACAAAAGTCATCGAATTGCTCACGTTGCTTGATAACGGCGAGTTGCAGATCATCAAGACCGAGAATCTCTACACCTTTGACAGCAAAGCCGGCTATTCGCTGGGGCAGGGTGAGTGAAACCCTGCAAATGATTCGTTTGAAGAACCCGCTTGAATACCGTCTGCTCAGGAGCTGCTATGGGAATCGCCAGTTTTTTCAAAAAAATCGCTGCATCCATCGAAGCCAACGTCGTCCTCGAAGACTATGAGGCAGATTTGTATTCGACACAAAGCGGCGGCCAAAAGTTTGCCGAGTTGGAGTACTCTCGATTTAAAAGCGGCGAATCCAAGTTTGAGATCGAGATCAAGCGACGTGCTGGCATCCCCGAAGGAGATGAGGTCGCGGTATTGATCCATGGCGTCGAGGTCGCACGCGTAACCATTCAGAAATTCCAAACCGAAGTATGGTTGAACACGAAGAATGGCGACGAGGTGCCCCCGGTCAAGTTGGATGATAAGGCTGAACTCTTACACAATGGTGTCGTTATCGCCGAAGGCGTGTTCAGGCCAGACTGACTTCAGATCACCTTGTCATGCATATTAAATCAAATACCGTTATCCAAGCTACGCCTGAGCAGGTCTGGCCGTTCCTCGCCGACC
>JBMZAP010000200.1:0-5102 GCA_049611445.1 Phycisphaeraceae bacterium
TCGGCTCGATGTGCGGGACCGGGGCGTGTACCGCGTGAAAGGACTTGCCGATCTTCTCCTCAGGCGCCCAACCGCTGGGCATGCAGACATTCAGGTAGGCAAGGCGGTTATTACCAACATTATCCAGCTTCAGTACGGCAAAGTCTTCCTGCAGACACATCGCCAATCCGTCTAAGCCAAGATCAAATGGCTTAGCAATGATGCTTCGACTCGTATGTTCCTGGTTAAATCGCTCTTGAATCCAACTCTCGATCGCCATTGACGTGGACAGGTCCAGATCATCCTGAAGGATGTGCTGGCTGTTTTTTGCACGCCGCTTCACCCGGTGGTAAATCTCGAACTGCTCATCAATCTGGAAGACCTTCTGATCGAGTTCCCCGTTGCCCATATCCCGACCGAGCGCATTAATGCCGGCCTTGACGTCGTAAACACCATGCATGAACGGGAAATACTGGGGCAAGGCCATGCCCAATCATAAACGGTAATGGCCTTGCGCAAGTTCCCAGGGTCAAGGCTCGCCTATGAGGTGCTTGGTAAAGAAGGCGATCACTTCATCCCGGCGCTCCTTGGTCCGAAAGGCCCGTCCCCCATGGCCCGCCCCCTTGAGCACCACGAGCCGATGATCAACATCAGACGCTTTGAGCTTCTTTGCCAAGTATTCGCTCTGGCTAAGCGGAACCAATTGGTCATTCGTACCGTGCACAATCAGGACCGGCGGGTCGTTCTCGTCGACATAAGTCGCTGGGTCCGCCGCCTTGGCCAATTCAGGCTCATCATCCGGGTCCGCACCAAGCAGCATCGAGATCGGGTTTGGTCTGCCCTTGGCCTGATCCGAGTCATCATCCAAATTGATCAGGTCGGTGGGACCAAACAAATTGTAGACAGCGTCAACGGCACTGGACACATCATGGTGTTCGCCAACCTTGCCATGCGATTTATTGTCATTACTTGTCGTGCCAAGCAGTGACACGAGGTGCCCACCTGCCGAGGCACCTGCTGCACCAATGCGCTCTGCGTTGTAGCCGTACTCCTCGGCGTTGGCCCGAAGAAAACGTACAGCCGCTTTACAGTCGTGAAGCTGCGCAGGGAATACCGCGTCCTGAGCGAACCGGTAGCTCACGCTGGCGACCGCGAAGCCCTCGTCATTGAGGTAGCGGATCGGGCAGGGGTACCGATGACCCTTTATCCAAGCACCGCCATGAACCCAGACCACCAGCGACGGGCTGTCCGCATCTTCGGGCAAGTAGAGGTCCAGTTTCAATTCACGATCACCGACGGTGGCATATGTAATCCCGCGATTCACCAATTCGTCTGCACCGACGTCAAACGGGACTAACAAGCAAAATAGACACACGAATAAAAGCGGACTGCGCATCCTGAGACTCCTGGAGTTGTATGACTATATAAACCGCAACGCAAGCAGATCGCCAAGATCCACGCGCAAAATGGGCCGATTGCATTCAAACAATAGCTACTGTTTCAGTTAATTAACCAAGGCTCTGGGCCATCTGCCTGACGGGTAAGCCCGCGTCGGCCATGGCCTGCTTCGTCTCTGCAATCGAGTATTCCCCGAAGTGGAAGATACTCGCGGCCAAAACCGCATCCGCTCGCGTCTGCTGCAGGACATCGATCATGTGCTGCGGGCTACCACAGCCGCCGGAGGCGACGACGGGCACATCGACCGCGTCGCTGACAAGTTTAGTGACCTCGATGTCGTAGCCCGCCTTGGTGCCGTCGCCATCCATGGACGTCAACACGATCTCACCGGCGCCGAGTTCAACCACCTGCTTGGCATAGGTCACGGCCTCGACCCCCACCGGTTTACGCCCACCATGGGTGTGGACTTCAAAGACACATTCGACTTTATTGCCTTGCACATCGATCCGTTCGCTGATGGCGTCAGGCTCGAAATCGCTCCCGTAACGCTCACGCATCCGCGGCAATGCCTCGTCGATCGGCACACGCTTGGGGTCGATGTTTACGACCGTCGCACAGGTCCCGAAACGCCTGGCCGTCTGCTGCACGATCTGCGGATCGAGAATCGCCGCGGTGTTGATGCTGACCTTCTCCGCCCCCGCTTGGATCAACTTGGTCACATCCTCGACCGTCCGGATGCCTCCGCCGACCGTAAATGGCATAAAACACTGCTCGGCCACCTGCCGGACCATCTCATACGTGATGTCCCGCGACTCATGGCTGGCGGTGATGTCCAGGAACACCAACTCGTCCGCGCCCGCTTCGTCGTACTGCCGCGCGATCTCTACAGGATCGCCCGCGTCGCGGAGGTCAACAAAGTTGACGCCCTTGACGACTCGGCCCTGGTTCACATCCAGACACGGGATAACGCGATGGGTGAGCATCGCGTCATGATAGTCATTGAAGCTGCCTAAAGCCCGGTGGTGGCCACCGCCGGGCTTTAAAAAACCTGCTCCATTCAAAATCTATAGCCCTTACCAACAATCCAAACGGCAGCTCGCTCCTTGGTATGCAAAGCAATGTAACGCGCCACATTGACCTGATGTGACCGATCGCCAATGGGCAAACATTTAGGCCTTGCGGCCCAAACGCGACTCACCGGCTTGATACCCGCTGCACGCAATGCAAACGAAGCGTTTCGACGCGCCCGACTTAAGTAGTAACGCGGCGATGGGTCCCTTCCATCTTCCAAGAGCTGATATTTGAACTGAGCCGCTGCATGATGATCGGTTGCGGGGAAACGTGCCAAGAGATGAAAATGATTAGACCCGATTGCTAACGCAACACACTCCACCTGATCCAATTCGAGCTTCTCAACCATCGCTTTGCAGACCACCCGCCTTTGCAAATGGTCGAGTGTAACCGGCGGATGTTTCATCGCAGCCTTGGATATCTCAAAGACTGGCTCCCACACGCCTGGATTAGGCGGATTCTTATAGTCGCCTTCGACATGCTCTCGATGGCGAAAGGTTCGAAAACCGCGAGGATCACCACGCAACCATGTACCGTAGGTCGAGCCGACGCAGTGGTACCAGTTGTGCCATGCGTTTGGATTGATGCCCCCGGTCGGCATGCGTTGCTACCTTAAATTGAATAAAGCCCGGCGGTGGCCACCGCCGGGCTTTAGGTTACAAGATCACGCCGGCACATCCGGATCCTCTCCCGTCGGCTCGGTCTTATCATCCTTCTCGACCAGCGTCTCGTTGCCGGCCTCGTCGAGCAGGATGTCGCTATCACCCAAGGCGTAACTGACTGGACCAGGCGGGCTGTCTCGCCACGTCTGGTTGCTGATGAGCTCGCGAGCGACGCGGATGCCCTCGACCATCGATCGTTTGTCGGTGGAGCCGCCGGGCGTCGCGTGCTGGACCTCGTGGGGCTTGTGCTCTTCTTTATATAGATGGACCGTCTGCGTCGGGAAGGCAAACTGCACGCCGAGCTTGTCGGCCAGGCGGACGATATCGACAAACATCCGTTCTCTTTCACGCAGTTCGGTCGACCAGTCGGGCACCTCGAAGAAGATGTACAGCAAGACATCCATCGACGACGCCGACCACTGGTGCAGCCAGACCTGGAAATAGTCCTTGCGGGTATACGGGTGGGTGCGGACCAGCTCACGGATGCCCTCGGTGAACGCGATGAGCTTGTCCGGCGGGGTGTCGTACTGCACGCCGATATGGGTCTTCCATCGGCGGTACTTACGCCTTCCGTAGTTGTCGACGGTCGCGCGGACGAGCGTGGCGTTGGGCACAGTGATCTGCGAGTTGTAAAACGTGCGGATGCGTGTCGAACGGAAGCCCAGTTCCTCGACGGTGCCCTCGGTCTTGCCGTCGAAGACGACCCAGTCGCCGACCTCGAAGGGACGATCGAGGATGACCGCGACCGAGCCGAAGAAGTTTTCGATGGTGTCCTTAGCCGCAAAGGCAAAAGCCAGTGAGCCGATACCCAGCGAGCCAAGCAGCGGGACGATGGGCAGGTTCAGGGCCTGTGCCCCGTAGACGATGCCGATCGCGACGGCAAAGATCTTCGCAGCCTTGGCGAACATCGGCACGAGGATGTCGTCGAACTTGGTCTGCGTCTTCTCCGCTTTGGAGAAGGCGACCGAAGCAATGAGGTCGATCAACTGCCAGGCGGCGAGGATGCCTGCAAGTACGGTAAAGACGGCCGCCGCGCCATAAAGGAAGCGGTGGGCAAGGTCGGGAAGGCCCACGAGCGCCAGCCCAAGCATGACCAGCACCCCGCCAGCCACAAAGCCAAACGGCCGAACGGTCTTGGCGAGTTGTTCTTTCTGTGCATCGTCGTCGGAGCCCCTGATCTTTGCGATGATCAGGCCACGCAGGACCGTTCGCAGCAGCTGATCGATCACCACACCCATCAGGATCAGCAGTGCCAATGACAGCCACTGCCAGTAAAGCAGGCCAAGGATCGTGCCGGACTTGAGCGAGTCGGGCATCAGATCGGCGAGGAACTTGCCTCCATCGCCGTACTCCTGTTCGTTGTACTGCTCGGTTCGATGTTCGAGCAGGAGGCCGTGCAATTCATCGAGATCGGCGAAGGTATCTGCCGAGAACGTCCAGCCGTTGGAGGTACGCGATTGCAATGCGATCGCCAGATCATCCCGGCCGATGTCGTGGACCGCCTTTTCGTGCGTCTTATTAAAGGCTTGGGGGAAG
This sequence comes from Phycisphaeraceae bacterium, assembly GCA_049611445.1. Lineage (GTDB taxonomy): Bacteria > Planctomycetota > Phycisphaerae > Phycisphaerales > Phycisphaeraceae > JAHQVV01. The sequence goes on from JBMZAP010000200.1 coordinate 4,647, forward strand.
TAGACGAAAAAGTCTTCTTCCGTTGACTCAGGTAACTCGCTCTCGAGATTCACTCGGCCGATGTAGTCCAGCGTCTCCTTGAGCTTCACGGCCCGGCGGCGCAGCGTGTGAGCCAACTCGGCACTCGGGTCCGACTTACCCATCAGCGGGTAGACCTCCGGCCAGCGCTCCTGCTCACCAGCCTCGATCGCATTCATCGACTGCAGGAAGCTCAGCATCGCAGCACGCGGGCTATCACGTTCAGCGGGACCGGCCTCAGAAGGCTGCTGGGCGCTCACGCCAAAAGAGAGCAAGAGCACCAGCAGCAAAAACAAAGTGCGCATTAATTGGTTGGAAGTCGTTGCAGTCTGATTCATAGCGGGCATGATAAACGCAAGGATCAAGGAAGTCTGATGTCGATCCAGACAAGCTTGTGATCCGATGCGTTGTTGAGGTAAGCGTGCGGGTCGTCCTTGG
>JBMZAP010000201.1:0-5101 GCA_049611445.1 Phycisphaeraceae bacterium
GTAACGAACCGATCGAGCACCCCCTCCCCGCTCGCCCGCCCGGGCGTGGCCCGGCGGCTGCCCTGCCAACCCCGCCCAGACGTCCCCTGGCCCCCTTACAGCGCCGGGGCACGGATGGTCGATAAAACTCTACAATCGTACGACTGCGGGTCGCTCTGTGCGGCCCATGACTTTACTACTCGATCTCGGGAGCAAGGATGCCTCGCGATATACCGGTCGGCAACGGGCAGATGCTCGTCACCTTCGACCACAACTACCAGATCCGTGACCTGTACTTCCCGCACGTGGGCCAGGAGAACCACGCCGGGGGCCAGCCCTGCCGCTTCGGCGTGTGGGGGACGATCCCCCAGCAGCGCATCGCGGAGAACCCTAAGGAAAAACGCCGCAAGCGCATGTACTGGTCCGACAAGGGCTGGCATATCGAGCGAAAGTACCAGGACGACACGCTGGCCACACGCGTCGAGATGGTCAACGACGAGCTGATGCTCAAGCTGATCTGTACGGACGTCGTGGACTACCACCGCCCCATCATGGTCCGTCGGATCGAGGTCGTGAACCTCGCCGACGAAGACCGCGAAGTCCGCCTGCTGCATCACCACGACTTCCAGATGTACGGCTTCAAGGTCGGCGATACCGCGTACTACGACCCGCAGCTGCGCAGTGTCATCCACTACCGCAAAGAACGGTACATCACCTCGTGCTTCTACCTCGACGGTGAACAGCAGACCGACCAGTACGCCACAGGCAACGCCGGCTTCGGCGGGGCCGAGGGTACCTGGCGTGATGCAGAAGACGGCGTGCTGGGCATGAACCCCATCGCACAGGGAGCGGTCGACTCGACCATCCTCTGCTCCGTTCAACTCCCGGCCAACGACACCCGCGTCGCCTACCTCGTCATCGGCTGTGGCAAGAATTACACCGACTGCGAAGAGATCCACACCTTCCTGCACCGCGAAGGCCCGCAGAACGTCATCGACCGGACGCAGGCGTACTGGAAGCTCTGGCTCGCCGCGACTCGTACAGAGTTCGGCGAAACGGAAGAGACAGGCCTCTCCAAGAAAGTCTACGACCTGTACAAGCGGTCCCTGCTGACCGTCCGCACGCAGATCGACAACGGCGGCGCGATCATCGCCGCCAACGACAGCGACTATCTGCAATTCAGTCGGGACACCTACTCATACCTTTGGCCGCGTGACGGCGCGTTTGTTGCCGATGCGATGGCGGCCGGGGGCTTCCCGGATGTGTCGCGCAGCTTCTACAAGTTCTGCTCAGAAGTCATCACGCGACGCGGCATGTTCCTGCACAAGTACACACCGGACGGTTCACCCGCCTCCAGTTGGCACCCCTGGGTCGACGCAAAAGGTCGGCCGCAGATGCCGATTCAGGAAGACGAAACCGCGTTGGTCATCTGGTCCCTCTGGCGGCACTACGTCCGCTACCGCGACATCGAGTTTGTTCGGCCGATGTGGGTCAAACTCGTCCAGCCCGCCGCTGAGTTCATGGTCCGCTACCGCGACCCGGACACGAAACTGCCGCTGCCCAGCTACGACCTTTGGGAAGAGCGCTGGGGTGTCCACGCGTTTACCGTGGCGTCGGTCTATGCCGGGCTGAAGTCGGCCTGGCAGTTCGCTGTTTGCTTCGGCGACCAGAAGCGTGCCCGACGCTACGCCAAGGCCGCCAGCGAAGTGCGCGAGGCGTTCTGTAAGCACATGTGGTCAGAGAAGCACGAACGCTTCCTCCGCCGCATCGAGCCGGCCGACACGGACCGGATCGCCGAGTTCATGGCCGACATCTTCGAGGACCGTGAACCGCGGCAGACCCTGCCCGACGCGATTCACCGCCTGCCCGGCGTGAGCGAGTCAGCTAACGGCTGGTCCGTCCCTTCGTCCATCGAGCACAAGCCCGACGAGGTCCTCGACGCGTCGATGTTTGCGATCTTCGCACTGGGCCTGCTGCCCGCCAACGACGAGCGCGTCGTCAAGACGATGCTGCAGATCGAGGACCGGCTCACCTGCAAGACCGACGTCGGCGGCGTCGCCCGCTACGAGGATGACTACTACCACCAGGTCAGCCAGGACACCGACAACATCCCCGGCAACCCGTGGTTCATCTGCACGCTCTGGATGGCGGACTACAAGATCGCCAAGGCCACGAACATCGACGAGGTCAAGCAGGCCGCGACCTATCTGGAGTGGGTCGCAGACCGTGCGTTGCCATCAGGCTGCCTGGCCGAGCAGGTGCACCCCGAGACGAACGCCCCGCTGTCGGTCAGCCCACTGACATGGAGCCACGCAACGGTCGTCGCAACGCTGGTCGCGTACCTCAACAAGATCGATGCGATCAAGGAAGCAGACCGCACCGGCCACGCGATCGGCGCGGTCATGCCCGAAGCCGCAACGGTTCGTGAAGGCCAGAGCCGACACGCGATCATCGATGCGGTGCCGGAGTTGGGGTAAAACCAATCTCAAGTGCCAGATGACCCGATCTCACAATTCGTCACGACTGCTTTCAGCTATTGTCAACTCATTGATGACATTGCAAGTCAATCAAGAAGATCTTTTCTGCAGGAAGTTCGCAAGACGCTGCCCCTGATGTACTACCACGCGCTGCATCTGCCAGAAGTTGAGTCCTCACACGCTTCAAATGATCGCGACATCACCCATGAGCAATGGCAGCAGAAGTACAAAAGTATCCAGCAACTGTTAGGCAAGTACGATCTTTACTGGGAAGTATTCGACCCAATTAAGACGCCCACCGAAGAGCCCGTGGCGGCAAGCCTTGCTGATGACCTTTCAGATATTTGGCGTGACATCAAGCCTGGTACCGATCATTGGGCTGATGCATCGCCTCAAGGACGCGAAGAAATTCTCTGGAATTGGCACTTTTCGTTTCACTACCACTGGTCGAATCATGCCGTCGATGCATTGAGAGCGATTGATCGGCTGGAGGAGCAATACGAAACCACAGATTGAGTCGGGCGCCGGACCTGTGGTTAGGATTTTACTCCGTCCAAAGTGGGGCAGACATTCCTGTCTGCCAATCGACCGTAGGTCGAATCGAAACCACTTGGCCTTGCAGGCCAACGGCAGACAAGAATGTCTGCCCCACTGCAGCAATCTCGCCAATTCAATCACTTCACGCTCCCGCCCAACCCAAATTCTCCCACCTGTGATCCCACGTTGATTTCGCGTGTGCAAAACGGTTGCTGGCTTGCTGCTTGGCCCCCCCGCCCGTATCCTTTCAACTGCGTTCAGGGGCCGGTTTTTCGGCTCCTGTGCTGTCTCCGGCCGCATGTGCGGCCAGCCGACCAGGAACCGACTCTACCGCGTGATGCTCACCGCGACTCTCCTCTTTGCAGCCTCCGTGCTCGGCGCCCTGGCGCTGGTGCTGTTGATGCCCAGACCCGCCGGCAAGAGCGGCCTGAACCTGCGTCCATTGGGGGCCCTCATTGCCGTCACCGCCCTGGGTGGAGCATGGCTGGGCATCGCCCTGGGCACCGATCTCATCGAACAGATCACCGAGCAAACACTCGGCCTGCCGTCGATCGCATTCGCCTACTACTACGTGTTCAGTTTCATCGCGATTGCTGCTGCTGTCCGCGTCATCACGCACAAGCGGCCGGTCTATTCTGCCCTGTGGTTCATCATGGTCGTCCTGTCCAGCGCGGGGCTGCTGCTCGTGCTCAACGCCGAGTTCATGGCCTTTGCCATGGTGATCATCTACGGCGGAGCGATCCTGGTGACCTACATGTTCGTCATCATGCTCGCCTCACAGAACGAGCCACAGCACGAAGAGGACATCCCCGAATACGATCGCTACGCACGCGAACCGCTCTGGGCCTGCGCCGCGGGCTTCCTGCTGTTGGCGGTGCTGCTGTCGGTCTATTACTCGGATAACCCGCTGCAGCCTAACCCGGACGCGGCGATGGTCAGCGACGCCGAGTTGATCAAATCGCACCTAGCGGACCGGTCCCTCAAGATGGACGGCAGCAACAGCGAGCTTGCATCCTCACCCTCGTTCACGCCTGACACACTCAGCAACGTCGAGCGTGTCGGCATGGACCTGTTTGAGGAGCACCCCCTGGCGATCGAACTGGCGGGCATCATCCTGCTGATCGCGCTGATTGGCGCCGTAGTGATCGCCAAGACACAGGTACCCAACGAAGACGCGATCGCACGCGGTCAAACGATCCCGGATGCAAAGGAGGCCGTGTGATGCTGGCATCCTTGAGCTCACTGGCTTTATCGCACTTCCTGATGACCGGGGCGATCCTGTTCACGCTCGGGCTGATCGGGTTCGTGACCCGTCGCAACCTGATCATCATGTTCCTGTGCACGGAGATGATGTTCCAGGGCGTCGTGATCTCGCTCGTCGCGTTTGCGCTGTTCCACAGCAATGTGACGGGGCAGACCTTTGTGATCTTTGTCCTGACGGTGGCCGCGGCAGAAGCGGCGCTGGCGTTAGGTCTTGTCGTGTTGCTGTTCCGTCGAAGGCGAACGCTCGACGCGGGCGCGTGGTCCGAGATGCGGGGATGATTGCTTTCAATGCTTGAGAACGCCGTGTACATCCCGTGGATCGCTGCCCTCGGCGCCGTGCTGTGCGGGGCGTTGTGCCTGATGCCAAGCATGAAGAAGCTGGCCGGGCCGATCTGCGCGCTGTCGATCCTCGCAGGGTTTCTGCTGACGGTTGGTGCGTTCTTCTCGCCGGGCGAGAAGCATCACGCGCCATGGGCCCAGACGCACGCCGAGGAAAAACACGACGATCACGGACACGCAAAAGACGACCACCATCACGTCGAGATGGCCGAGGGCGTCGTCATCAAGAGCAAGCCATGGATCTATGTCGGCGGCGATGAGGTCGTCAACGAAGAGACCGGCGAGAAAGAGTACGTCTACGACGAAGACGGCCTGACCATCAGCTACGGCTACTACTTCGACGGCCTGACGATGGTCATGCTGCTGGTCGTCACGGGTATCGGCTCGCTCATTGCCATCTATGCCATGGGCTACATGAAGGGCGACCCCGGCGTGGCACGGTTCTTCGCAGCGATGGCGCTCTTCATCTTCGCGATGACCACACTGGTCATGGCCGACAACCTCGT
>JBMZAP010000202.1:0-5061 GCA_049611445.1 Phycisphaeraceae bacterium
GAGATCGAGATGATCCAAAACCGCAAGAGCCTCGTCGCCAGAGAGGGGCTGGCCCTAAGCGTGCCCATGGTGTCGGAGGAACAATGGGCCGCGATCCGCGCGTTCTATATGGAGCAAGCCCCCGAATCTGCTCAGCCGCAGCCAGATAAACCGGCACTTGAAATGGGACTCGATCTATTTCAGATCCGCGAGCACGCCTATGGCATGAGCGAACCGCTGACGACGCTCGTTGAGATCGATGAACGCAACCAACAGATCCTTGTCGGCGACAGCCGCCATCAAGAGTTCACTGTTCTGGACAAGCACCTGAAGGTAGTCATGAATGAAATCACGCCGGCCTATCAATGGGTGCGGGCGCACATCAAAGACGGCGGTGTCCATCTCCTTTCAATCGGCGACCTGATGGGCAGCTATCGCGATAACAGAATCGGTGATGTGGTCTACGCCGCCAGGAGAGAGGACGGCTATGTCTCGTTGGGGGTGGCGCTCGATAAGCTGCACCGGCCCTCGGATATCGATTTTGGCGACTTCGACGACGATGGGCTTGATGATATCGTGGCTTGCAACTTCGGCTTCGTCACAGGCAGCGTAGACATCCACCGCGCCGTCAGCAACGGCTGGCAATTCGAGCTCAAGCCCACGATCAGACTGGCACTTGAGAAAGGGGCCGTTGACTGCAAGGTTGAAGACTTCAACAAGGATGGTCGGCCGGATGTCGCGGTACTCTTCGGCAACGAGCGTGAAAACCTCAGCCTTTTCCTAAATCAAGGCGATGGTAAGTTCGAGCGAAAAATCATCATCAGTCAGCACGCCGCCTTTGGCTACATCGGCTTCCGATGGGGAGATTTCAATGCGGATGGCCACCTCGATGTGTGGACGATCAACGGCGACAATATCGACTCGGACCCGTACAACTCGCTGCGGCCCTATCACGGCTTTCGGCTGTACCTGGGCCAGGGAGATCTCACTTTCGTCGAGAGCTACTTCTATCCCATGTACGGCGCTTACGGGCTGGAGGTCGAAGATTTCGATCTCGATGGCGACCTCGATTTGGCAGCGATCTCACACAACCCCGATTATGACGCAGACCGGAATGACAGCTTCGTGTACCTGGAGAATCAGGGGGCAGGCGCATTTACTGCCAGAACGTTTGAGTCCCCAAGGACAGATCGCTGGCTGACGATGGACGCCGGGGACATTGATGGCGACGGCGACAAAGACCTCGTGCTGGGCGGCGTGTACATGGAGGTGGGGCTCAACGTCGATCACACGGAGCTGATGAAAGAAATGCAAGAGAAGGCAACGCCGCTTCTTATCCTCGAAAACAAGACGAGGTAATCACGCGTCACAACGCCACCGGATGATGCCCCGCGTGCATGTAGTTCATCGTCTGCACGGTCACCATCAGCGTCGCGTCGCGCTTGGCGACGGCCACGGGGACCGCCAACCGAAGCTTCAATTCCTTGCACCGGTCGATCATGTCACGCAGCACCTGGTCGATCGTGTAGGCATGCGTACCGGTCCACTTGGCGACCGTTTCACGCAGCTCGGTCTGAAAGCTGCGCAGCGTCGATGCCGCCGTCGGGCGGTTGGCATACTTCGGATCGGCACTGAAGAGTTTCAAGAGGTCGCGGTCGTAGAAGTCCGGGAACGTGTCGCCGTAGAACCATCGCTTCTTGCGGTAGTGCTCACGCAGTGGCGTATTGAGCTGAGAGAGCGGCTCAACTTTTTTCATTGAACGTACCGGCGGGGCCTGCTCAGCAACTTCAGCTGCAAGCGCCTCGATATAGCGGAGCTTTGCCAGCGCCTTGGGCCAGGCCTTATACGCCTTGCGCCAGCGTTGGCCGGGTGTCAGCCAGACCGCGAACGTCTCCGCAAAATCTTCAGAAGGGTGGGCCTGCGCATACCACGCCGGCAGGTGTGTCACGTAGCCCCGAGAGGCAGGGTCGGGCTTGTACGTCTCAGGGTAGGGCTCACTGACCGAGCCAAACAACTCGCGGAAACCCTTGCGACGGTGCAAGCGATATGCGTTGCAAAATGCGTGGCCTGTTTCATGCCGAAGTATCATCATCCGCTCACGTGGCGAGCCGCCTTCGACCGCGAGCATCTGCGACTGTTCGAGCCGCATCAGCCTGGGGTGCGCCAGGTAAAACGGGATCGCAATGCCCGGGATGCCATCCGGTGAGAACCACTCGCTGGAGAGCCAGCAGTGTGGCTTAAACCGGGAAAGCCCCGCGTCTCGGATCTCAGCGTGCAGCCGATCAACGTCGCTCAAAAGCTTGGGGCAATCTTCAAGCGACAGCCCCAGCGCCTTGAACGTCTTGTCAAGGAGCTTGTCGTCATTGTCCCTTGCCCAGGGCCTGATGGGAGCAGTGGCAGAACGCGAAGCCATGAAGCGACAAGTTTATCAGGCCAATGCGTTCCCGCGAAAGACAACTAAGCAAACGTTCAGCGGGCCCTACCAATCTGCCGATAAACCCCATGCGCGAGGCCCTTACCGACAGTACGATCATGTCCGTGATGACCGGCCCTCGCCACCGATTCAACCATGACGTTGAAGGACGCCTGATGACCACGACCGTACTGGATGAAGTCGTTTCCCGATTGCTCGATCAACAGATCGGCGCGATCTTTCAGGGCAAGGCCGAGATGGGCGCCCGGGCCTTGGGTAATCGCAGCATCATGTTCGACCCACGGGTCAAAGACGGCAAGGATATCGTCAACCGGGTCAAGCGACGCGAGTGGTACCGGCCGTTCGCCGCGTCCATCCTTGAAGAACACGCCAAAGACTGGTTCAAGATGGGCAAGCTGACCTCATCCCCGTGGATGCTCTATGCCCTGCCCGTGATCCCGGAGCAAGCCGAGAAGATCCCCGCGGTCGTCCACGTCGATTGCACCTGCCGGGCGCAGACGGTGACGCCCGAGCAGAACAAACACTGGTACGACCTGATCGCGGCGTTCCATGCAAACACAGAGGTCCCGCTGGTCCTGAATACGAGCTTCAACCTCGCCGGGGAACCGCTGGTGCACACGCGAGAGGATGCGCTAAGCACGCTCCGCCGCAGCGACCTGGACTTCGTCTACTTCCCGGAAAGCATGGAGATCGTGACGCAATGAAGATCCTCGCCACCTCCTGCGCCCATGACTCGAGTGCCTGCTATCTCGAAGACGGCGAAATCAAGTACTGGAATAAACAGGAACGGCTCAGCCGGATCAAGCGCGAAAACAACCCCTTCGCCGCCGTCCGCGAGATCGAGGAGCGGTTCGACCTGTCGGACCTGGACTACTACCTAACCGCGATGCCGTTCCAGATGCTCTCGGAAGCCGATCTCAAGGACCCCTACTTCTACAACTGGTTCGCGGCGATCAACCCGATCAACGACTACATCCAATCGTTCTACCCCAAGGCCGAGCGCGTCGCGGTCAATACCCACCACCTGACCCACGCGGCCAGCGCGTTCTACAGCAGCGGCTTCGACGCCGCGTATGTGCTCGTCGTGGACCGCAACGGCAGCGTCTACGTCGACCGCAATCAGAAGGCCGGCGTGGGCGTGGAGACGGAGACGCTGGTCTACTGTGAGTACCCGGCCAAGTTCGATCTGGTCTGGCGTAACCCTGGCCACTGGGTCGGCATCACCGGCCTTTACTCACTGGTCTCCCACAACATCGGCATCGGCCAACTGGAGAACGGCAAGACCATGGGCCTGGCAACGTACGGCAAGCCGATCCCCGATTTCAAGTTCTACGACGGCTACAAGCCCAATATCCCCAACAACACCGGCGGGATCAAGGACGTCAAGACGCTGTTGAACGTCATCAGCGACGCAAACTTCCGGGCACAGGCCTTCACCGAGTGGTTCCCGAAAAACGCCAAGGACGAAGACCTCGCCCACCAGGTCCAGAAAGAATCCACGCAGGCCATCCTCAAACTGATTGACGAGCAGGTGGACACCACCAAGTGCAAGAATCTGTGCTTCACCGGCGGGCACGCGCACAACTGCCTGCTGAACTACGAGATCGCCAACGCGTTTCCCGATCTGGAGCTGTTTGTCGACCCGATCCCCGACGACGCCGGCACCTCAATTGGCGCGGCGAAGTTCTGGTGGTACACCAAGACGCAGAGCAAGGACAAGTTCCCGCTCACCGATATCTATCAGTGCGGGTAGGTGAAGAACATAGCCGCCGGTTCGCAACCGGGCGGACAAACCGCTCTAGACCGATCACCTGACAGAACCGCCCCACACAACAATCGCATTCCAATTCGTCCGCCCGGGCATGGCCCGGCGGCTGCTGATCTGCACACATAAAAAAACGCCACGCCGGCGAGGGCGTGGCGTCGAAGTTTTTCATTGTGTCGCTCGGTCAGCGCCGCCGCCGCGCGATCATCAGGCCACCCAGCCCCAGCAAGGCCAGAGAACTAGGCTCGGGGACAAGGGTGAAGACGATGTTATCGACGACCATACCACGGTTGCCTTCTGATCCGATTTCGAAGGACAGTGCCGTACCTTCCGTGCCGCCGGTAAAGTCGGCAGCTGAGAAGTTAAAAGTGAAGGTCTGATTTGCGGCCCAGACATCTCCCGCACCAGCGTGGTCACTATCATGATTGGCTAGGGTTGCCTGATCAGAGTAGAGAGTTGCACCAAAGGTGTTGTCACCAGGAATCGCTTCGCGAATGCGGAATGCGATATTCCGATTACCAGAGTTCGCACCCCAAAGCATCTCGGTGGCGTTGAGAGTCACCTCATAAACATCGGTATTCGACCAGTTGTGAGTGGTATCGTATGAAGCATACGATCCCGCCCATTCAAACTGGACATGTTGGTTAGGACTCAGGCCATCTTGCGGCCCCCATTGGTCGCCGTGGTGTCGCAGCACGAAAATATTGCCATTCCCTTGGGTGAATTCCCAACCCAAAAAGGAGTTGGTGTCATCTAGTCGTGTTCCGTCACTGATAATTGGGTTCTGCCAGTCTTCACTCAGGATGACGGTCCCTTCCGCTTCAACGCCGGTGAAGGCAAGCGTTGCGGCGCCGAGAATGGCGAGGTTTTGACGCGTGGTGTT
>JBMZAP010000203.1:0-5029 GCA_049611445.1 Phycisphaeraceae bacterium
CTGTCGCAGGCCGCTATCGGCGAGGAGGAAGAGGCCCGTAGGATCGTCGTCAAATGTGATGCGCCTGCAACGAACTACAAGATAGAGATTGAGTCGGTCTGGCGTGTCGGCAACGAGTTGTGGGCTGTGTCGAAGATTTCGAAGATCGGTGATCTTGGGGGGGCTGCGATCACACCCGTCCGGGACGAGGTCTCTGTAATGGCAGATGCCGACTTGCCCCTGAAGCACTACATCTCGGGTAAGACCTGGAACTGGTGGGAGGGTGTGGATTGCACGTTTATCGATAGCAAGGCCGCACTGCTCAAGCAGATGAAGAAGGACGGCACGAAAATCGATGAGGTGCTGCACGGCGACGATCCGCGCTAAGACACCGCAGGTGGCATAGTGCTGTTTCTTACGTCTGTAAGCGTGGCGTGCAGATTGTGATAGCGATTTGAGGAATCTGTTGCGGACAAAAACCACCCCGCGAATAGTGGTACTCAGCGGGGCGGCGCTACAGGTTGAAAGCCGCCTTGTGATACAACGCGAATCACGAGGCGGTGAGCCGTGTTTAAGCTGCCCCGCAACTTAATGGGGCAGCCTTTTCTCCACGCCCCTCCAATCGCCACTGACGGGATGGCACTGAATAGCCTTGCAAGGATGTGTCAGATATGAGCGGCGGGCTGTCACTCAGAGAGCCCGGCTGTCAATTAGTGGCGATGACGTGTCATATAGCTGTTCGGGCAGGGCTTTCATCAATAACATCCAAGTGTGCCCAACTCTCCAGGTCAGCATCCAATAAAACAACCCCGATTCATACAAGTGTGTCATTTTTGCTGCGGAACCCACTTGCTGGTGTTGCCGGGGCATATAGGACGAGCAGTGGGTAGCCTCATTAGACTGCTTCATGTCGTCGATACCGGGATTTGGTACACTATTTGGCTCGCTCCAGCCGGTGGTCGGTTAGAGCGCTCGCACCAGGCGGCCTATCCGTGGGCCGCGACCCGTTGGTTGCTCGGCGTGTGCCGGCGCGGGTAAATCTCTCACGAAAGGACACCCCTCTCTTATGGTCAATAAGACCCTCATTGCAGAACTATCAGTTGAAGATATTGAAGCCGAGTCGATGCTCGAAGCGGCCTTCGGTACTGCCGTTGCTGGCGGCGACATGGAAGAACTGCTGCAGGACAACATCGCTGACTTTTCCAGCGGCTCGATCCTGACCGGCAAGGTCATCGGCAAGGCCGGCGACGACTTCCTCGTTGATGTCGGACTCAAGTCCGAAGGCATCCTCGACAAGAACGAGTTCGATGAACCCGGCGACGTCGAGATCGGCGACGCCGTGGATGTGTTGCTCGAAACCGTCGAAGGCGAAGGCGGCATGGTCGCCATCTCCAAGCGCAAGGCCGATCGTATCCGTGGTTGGGAAAAGCTCATCGCCGAGAAGGGCGAAGGCGACTCGATCGATGGCAAAGTCATGCGGAAGATCAAGGGCGGCCTGCTGGTCGACATTGGTGTGCCGGTCTTCCTGCCCGCGTCGCAGGTCGACATCCGGCGCCCCCCGGACATCGGCATCTACATCGGCAAGACGATCGAGGCACAGATCCTCAAGATCGATACCGAGCGCCGCAACATTGTTATCTCCCGCCGCAAGCTCATCGAAGACCGTCGTTCGGTCATGCGTAAGCAGCTGCTCGAGAAGATCAGTGTTGGCGACGTCGTCGAAGGTACGGTCAAGAACATTGCCGACTTCGGTGCGTTTGTTGACCTTGGCGGGATCGATGGCCTGCTGCATATCACCGATATGTCGTGGGGCCGCGTGAACCACCCGAGCGACGTCGTGAAGATCGACGACAAGATCGAAGTCAAGATCCTGAACATCGACTTCGAGAAGGAAAAGATTGCCTTGGGCCTCAAGCAGAAGGACTCCTCGCCTTGGGAAGATATCGAGGCGAAGTACCCTGCCAACACCCGTGTCAAGGGCACCGTCACGAACATCATGTCTTATGGTGCTTTCGTGAAGCTCGAAGACGGCGTCGAAGGCCTTGTTCACATCTCCGAGATGTCCTGGACCAAGCGCATCAACCACCCCTCCGAGGTCGTTTCGATCGGCGAGGAAGTGGAAGTGGTCGTCCTCGAGATCGATCAGAACAAGCAGGAAATCAGCCTCGGCATGAAGCAGACCGAGGTCAACCCCTGGGAACTGGTCGCGGAGAAGTACCCGCCCGGCACGATCGTCGAAGGCAAGGTCCGCAACCTCGCCAGCTACGGCGCGTTTGTCGAGATCGAGCCCGGCATCGATGGCCTGCTGCACGTCTCCGACCTGTCGTGGACCAAGAAGATCAGCCACCCCAACGAGATGCTCAAGAAGGGCGACAACGCCAAGTGCGTCGTGCTCGAGGTCGATCAGACCAAGCAACGCGTTGCCCTCGGTCTCAAGCAGCTTGAGCAGGACCCGTGGGACGAGGCGATCCCGTCGGCCTACCAGCCCGGCATGATCGTGCATGGCAAGGTCACGAAGATCACCAACTTCGGTGTGTTCGTCGAGTTGGAAGACGACCTGGAAGGCCTGCTGCACATCAGCGAACTGGCCGACCACAAGGTCGAAAACCCGCAAGACGTTGTCCAGCAGAACCAGGAGGTCGAAGTCAAGATCCTCCGCGTGGACCTGGACGACCGCAAGATCGGCTTGTCGCTCAAGCGTGCCCAGTGGACTTCCGACCAGGAAGCCGCTGCGGAACGCAAGGAAGGCAAGGCCGGCGGAGCACAGGGTGGCGGCATGGGCGGTCTGGGCGAAGGCCACGACCACCTCGGCACCGACAAGATCACCTTCGGCGAATAAGCCGATTACTGATCCAACACGGTTTATATCCCAAAGCCCCCACCTCGCGGTGGGGGCTTTTTATTGGCATCGCGATTTGGCGTCGTCCTCATGGGCGTTGCCGGCGTCGATCCATTCATCTCAATCGACGGACCCGATCGTGTAGGCAAACGCCCTGATCTCAGTTCGATGGCCTGTCCAGCTAGCGAAAGATATCGCTCAATCCGATGATTCGGCATGGTGATCCCGATATGCCGGGAATGGGGCAGGCGCGTCAGTCTCGGGGAAACGAGAAAGCAGTAGTTTCAGCCGTTTTGTTTGGACAAACTTGTCGTTGTGATTCGTGGTGAGAAGATTTGACTGAAGCCAAGGGTCGTACTGAACGCCAAATATTTCACCATCGTCGTTCATTAGATAATCCCAGTCCCTGATCATTCTCTTTGATCCGAGCTGCGAATAGATCCAGTTCCTTTTCAGATATGGATCTTCTTCGCCACGTAGGGTAGGCATGAATGATTGACCGTCTAGCTCCAATTTGCCCTGTGGTATGCGGGCGAGCTCGAGTAAGGTTGGGAAGAAATCGGTGAAGTCGACTAGGTCGGGCGTATATGTATTGGGTTTGACCAGCCATGGTGCCCGGATAATGAGCGGGACATGTACACCCAGATCCGTCAGGCGTCCTTTCCCTTTCGGGTGAGTTCCATCTTGTGGCTTTACGCCAGTTGGCCGCTTCCCCTTGTAACGCGGCAAGTCTCCGGGGATCGTTGAGCCATTGTCTGTTGTAAAGATCACCATCGTGTTGTCGCGCAAGCCATTGCTGTCGATTGCTTCGATAAGTTGGCCAATGAGACGATCCATGTACGCGACATTTGACGCAAGCAACTCCTTCTTATCATTTGGCGGGGCGGCCTTGTTAGATGGATTCGAGCCGTGAGGCCCATGTGCCAGCAACATCGGGTAATAGATGAAGAATGGCTTGCTCTTGTTCCTGCCCACGAAGTCAACAAGGTATTGATTGATCGTGTCGGGGCCATAATCCACTTTAGTGCGACTGCCATTGGTAACGATGTGGCCGCCGAAATAGCGCTCGGACGTTTCCGGGTGACCCGCTTCTACGCCTGGCCAGACGCAGTGTTCGTCGAATCCGTGCTCTTTAAGAATGTTCGGATGGGTACGCAGGCTGTTGATCTGCCATTTGCCGCCGATGACTGTCCGGTAGTCATTGTCTTGAAGCACGCGCGCGAAAGTGGTGAAGCGTTTGGGGTCCAATCCAAGTCCGCCCCAGCGGGGAACGTCGTAATGTTGCGTCCAGCCGGTATTGCATGGATAGCGGCCAGTTAAAAGCATGACCCGCGTTGGTGTACACAACGGCGTTGCCCATGCGGTTTGGAACAGTACGCCTTCACGCGAAAGCTTGTCAATCATCGGCGTCTTGTTCGGGGCACCGTAACAGCCGATCCAGTCGCGGCTGACATCGTCTGCCATGATCAGGACGATATTGGGTGGGCGTCCAGTATCTTCCGCAAGTACAATTTCGCCTGTCAGTGTCAGGAAAAAAGTCAGTGCCACGAGTATTGATGCGGCAGGTAATCTTTGCGGGCAAAACATGGAATTCCCTTCTCGGTCAATCACAAATTGAGCTTACTTTGTTCGGAACGGCTCGCTGAGCACAATCGCCTTGATCATGTCGCGGAGTCCCTTGGACTTGTTCTTAGCGATCGCCTGCAGGTCGTCGTTGTCGGTAAAGGACAGCTGTCTCCCGAGTGCGAAGATCATTAGTTTCTCTGCCAGGCAATGGCGAAATTGGTCCGTGTTTTTTTCGAGGTATTGCCTTAACCCCACGGCGCCCTCAATGTAGTCGCCATTGCCTATCTCTACCTTCGCGTTAATTTGAGATGCTTCAGGCCCGCCGTTATGCGCCGCCGCCTTGTCGTAGCGTGTACGCCAGCGTCCGAGGTAGTCAAAGTTCTCCATGCTCAATCCAAGGGGATCTATTTTTTTGTGGCAAGTAAAGCAGGTTCGATCTGCGCGGTGTAGTTCCATCAACTGGCGGATTGTCTTAGCTGCCCTTGTGTCCGGCGCAATCTCCGGGACGTCTGGGGGAGGCGGTGGCGTTGGTGTTTCTGAGGCTTCTGACGACCTGTCACGACGATCGCGTCAGCGTGCGCAGCCTCTTCCATCGCAACTCGCTCGCTCATCTGAGCCTTTGTCCTCACTTGGTCGCCGCCCAGC
>JBMZAP010000204.1:0-4976 GCA_049611445.1 Phycisphaeraceae bacterium
ACATCGTGGGCTTCAAGGATGCGCGTACGCCGCAGCCTACCTACTGTGGGCACGGCCTAGGGCTCTTTGATTGAAAGCGGCCAATGAGCCATTACGCACACTCGCGCTACGCAAAAAAAACCCGGCACGGGGCCGGGCTTTTGGGGGTCAGTTGTTGGGGGCGGCTTAGCCGATGGCGATCTTCTTGAAGGCCTTGATCGTGACACCTGCGGGCAGCACGTCCTGGACCTGCTGCTTGTCGTCCTTGATGAACGGCTGGCGGGTCAGGACGACCGAGTCGAGGTACTTCCGCATCTTGCCGACGACCATCTTCTCAGCGATCTCTTCGGGCTTGCCCGAGTCGATGGCTTCCTGCTTGGCGTGGGCCTTTTCTTTGTCGATGACGTCGGCGGGGATGTCTTTCTCGTTGACGCCCAGGGCTTCCGGGACGATCGCGGAGATGTGCATCGACAGGTCTTTGATCAGTTCATCGGAAGGGGTGTCAGCATCAGTGTCGAGCTGGATGAGCACGCCGGTCTTGCCGGTGAAGTGTGCGTAGCCGCCGACGCAGCCGGGCTTGCCCGCGTCGTAAACGACGCCCGCGCCGAACTGCACGTTCTCGCCGGTGGTCAGGCGAACGGCTTCCATGGCCGCTTCGATCTCGTCGGTCACAGTGACGTCGCCAGCGGCACCTGCGAGGGCGAGGTCAGCGACCTTCTGGGCCATGTTGACGAACTCGTCGTTCTTGGCGGTGAAGTCGGTCTCGGTGTTGATCTGGACGATGGCGGCCTTGGAGCCGTCGGCGTTGGTCGCGATGGCGACGCGGCCCTCGGCGGACTCGCGGTCGGACCGGCTGGCCATCTTGGCGCCGAACTTGGCGCGGGCGATGTCGGCGGCCTTTTCCATGTCGCCGTCGGCTTCGACGAGGGCTTTCTTACAGTCGGCCATACCCAGTCCGGTGGCATCACGGAGGGCTTTGACGTCTTGGGCACTGATTGCCATGGTTCTTTTCCTTAGAGGGATAGCGCGGCAAAGCCGCGTCGCTTCGTGGTCAGGTTTTTAACAGATTGATGCGAGCAGGGGGTTCAGCCCTGTTCGGTTGCTGCGGCAGGCTCGGGGGCTGCTTCGGCCTCGGCCGGGGCTTCGGCAGAGAACTGGGCACGCTTGGAGCGTCGGCGGGGCTTTTGCTCGCCTTCGCTTTCGTCCTTGCCACCAGCCTTCTCAACACGCTGGGTCTTGCCTTCGTTCACGGCAGCGGCCAGCGATTGGATAATGACTTCGATCGCACGCATCGCGTCGTCGTTGCCGGGGATCGGGATGTCCGCGAACTCGGGGTCCGAGTCGGTGTCGATCAGGCAGACGGTGGGGATGCCGAGCTTGCGGGCTTCGCGGACGGCGTTGTGTTCCTGATTGACGTCGACGATGACCATCGCGCCGGGGAGTTTGGTCATCTCGCGGATGCCGCCGAGGTTACGGGTGATCTTGTTCTTTTCGCGGCGGAGTTGCGACTCCATCTTCTTGGAGTAGCTGTTGATTTCGCCGGACTCTTCGATGCGCTCGAGTTCCTCGAGTCGCTTGAGGCGCTGGCGGATGGTGGAGTAGTTGGTGAGTGTTCCGCCGAGCCAGCGTTCGGTGACGTAGGGCATGCCGGCTTCGGTGGCGTGCTTTTCAATGATGCCACGGGCCTGTCGCTTGGTGCCGACGAACATGACATCTTTGCCGGAGGCGACGGTCTTGGTCAGGAACTTGCGTGCAAGCAGCAGTCCCTTGATCGTTTCCTTGACATCGATGATGTGGATTTTGTTGCGCTTGCCGAAGATGTAGGGTTGCATCTTCGGGTTCCAGTGCGTCGCGCGGTGACCGAAGTGGATGCCTGCGTCGACGAGTTCTTTAGCCAGTGAGGACATTGACGATTGCTCCTGAAGTTGCGTGGCTTACCATCGAGCCAGGCGTTGATCGGAATAAAAACCCATAGCCCCCATTGCCCAATGGCTTGGGTAGGGGCCCGCGGCGGGATTCCGTCACCCGCAAGGGCCTCGGCCGTTATCACACGGCGAGGGGTGAATAAACGAAGGCCGGCGTTGATCGAACGTCACCGGCCCTGAGGTTGTACATCCTGTACGAAACTGCCGGCTGGGCATGCACGGGCAGCATGATTGACGCGGGTCAATCGTGAAGAGCTATTGTAGCAGGGTCAGGCGGGCCTGCAAGCCGGGTTCAGCCAGCTTGGGCGGGCTGCTGTGGGGCGGAGGGGGGTGACTTTGTCGTGTCCTGATCCTTCGATCCAGGGCTGTCAGGTGCCTCAGCGGGCTTGGGGTGGGCCGCCTCGGTACGTTCAAGCCGGCGGCTGACCAGAATCCCGACAATCAGGATGAAAAGCACCGTCATGCCGAATCCGGCCAAGGCTGTCTTCCATCGCAGGTTGAGTGCGAGCAGGGCGTATCCCATGCCTGCGAACACCAGGCCGATCAAGTACATCGACAGGGCGGTCTGCTTCACACTGAAGCCGCATCGACGGAACATGTGGTGGATGTGCATCGCGTCGGGGGCAAAGATCGGCCGACCGTTGAGCTTGCGACGGACGATTGCCAGGGCGGTATCTGTCATCGGCAGGGCGAAGCAGATCAGGGCACTGCTGAACACCATCGGTGAGAGGCCGGTGTCGTTGTCAATCCGTCCCATGAAGAGGATGGTGGTGACGCAGAGGTAACCCAGCAGTAGCGAGCCTGTATCGCCCATGAAGATGCTGGCCGGGTTGAAGTTGTAGACCAGGAAACCTGCGATCGCTCCGATCGTGGCGATGGACAGGAGCATGGGTATGCCTGTTTGGGAGGCCACGCGTATGTCGTCGTGATAGCGAGCCAGCGCCAGCAGACAGATGGCAAGCATCCCTGCCATCGCGATGCCGGTGACACCCGAGGCGAGGCCATCGACGCCATCGATGAGGTTCATCGCGTTGCAGGCACCGACAACGAGGACTGCAATAGCGGCTGTTCCGACAACCTGCATCATGAAGTCGGATGGGGTGATCTCGATGATTTGGAAGGATCGATAGAGTACGTCTTCGACGGCGCGTGTCTGTGCGATGGCGGCAGCGGCGAAGAGTTGTCCGCCAATTTTGACCCGGGCACGGATTCCATAGACATCGTCGATGAGTCCAGTGACCACAATGGCGGTTGCGCCGATTGCGATATAGACGATCGAGGAAAGGTTGTCGCCGATGAGATCGGGGAGCGTGTTCGCGGGGATGCCGCTCGTCAGCATGGCAATGAAGGCAATCAGGCCGACCAGCCAGCCCAAAAAGATGGCGAGTCCGCCGAGGTAGGCGACGGGCCTTGCATGTGCTTTTCGGCGGGCATCCGGCAGGTCAACGATGCCGTTGGCCAGGGCGAGTTTGCGCATGGCCGGTGTGAGGATCAGGCTGGCAGCGAGGGTCAGAACCAGCACGGGCCAGAACTGCTGCACGACAGACCACGCAGCCGACCAATTCGTCGGCGACGTTGTCTCAGTTGCGGCTTGTGCGAGAAATTGGTGCATTGGCCTTTGTCAAACGCGCAAGCCCCCGTCGTTCATGCATCGTGCTGGGTTTTAGCGGTTGTCCTCGTCGGTGTCGTCTATGTCCATCTCGCCGAACGCATCCTGGCTCGACTCATCTTGACCCACTGTCACAGAGGACGACGGATTGGCCGGACTCCCATTGCTTCCGTTGCTGCGTGCAAGCTTTGAACGATCCGCTTTGCGGCGCTCGGGTCCGCTGTACTCGTGGAACTCTCGGAAGTTCTGTTTCATGTAGCCGCCGACCGAAGCCTCGACACCGTTGAGCAGGACGCCGAGGATGTCTGCTCGCTGTCCGTCTAACTCTCGGTACAGGCGCTGGAGCATGCCACGCGTGTCGGACTGAGCCCGGCTGACCAAGACCATCGCATCAATATGGCGCGACAGGAGTTGAGCGTCGGAGGTTAACAGTGCTGGTGGTGCATCGATGATGATCAGGTCGTATTCTGCCTCCAACTTAGCGAGCAGGTCGCGGAAACGGAGGCTTTCAAAGAGCTCGACCGCAGCATTGGCGGTATCACCTACAGGCAACAGGCTGAGGTTCTCGACGCTACTGTGCTGGATCAGCGAGGAGACGCTGTCGATATCAGCGTTACCAATGAGTAGATCGGATAAGCCGGGCTGGCTTGGCAAGGCCATCAGCTTGGCTAACGCGGGTCGTCTGAAGTTGGCGTCGATCAGGAGCACGCGTCGGCCGGAACGGGCGCAGCTTGCGGCTAAGTTCTGCGCGGAGGTCGTTACACCCGCATTGGGCTTGGCAGAAACCATCATCATCGTCTTGTAGCCGCGGCGGTCGATCTTGGACAGCACTGATGTCCGTGCCTGACGAAACGCCTCGGCCAGCAGGCCTGAGGGTTGTAGTTCTACAACCCGATCGATACTCTTGGCGTCACGGTCCTGATTGGCGCTGGGGATCATGCCGACGAGCGACGCGTCGGGGATCATCTTGATGTCCTGTGCACTGCGGACGCGCTGGTCAACCAGTTCTCTCAGGAAAATCAAGCCCGTTGAGAGACCCATAAACAGCATGCCGATGCCCGGAATCATGATGTAAGGCTCGGGTGGGAAAGACTGTTTCGCTTTCTGAGGTGGCACGTACTCTTCAACAAGCACGCGGCCATCACTTTCATCGAATTCGTTTAGTTTTGCGATGGCTTTGGTGGCGTCCTCTCGCTCGTTTTCAGCCTGCTGTTGAGCACGGATGAGCGTGTCGTACTCTTGGATCAGGCGCACGTAATCTTTTCTACGCGTATTCAGCTCAGCGAGTGCCTGCTCTGTTATTGCGACTTCTTGTGTCAGAACGGCAACGCCGTTAGCGGCTTGTTCGAGCTTGGCGCCAAACAAGATGCGTGACTGGGTATCGAGTTCAGTCTCGCGTTCATTCTCAAATGCCAGGATCTGCTGGTCTACACTTCGAACGGCAGGGTGTTGCTCCCCAAATT
>JBMZAP010000205.1:0-4882 GCA_049611445.1 Phycisphaeraceae bacterium
ATCACGTCACGTACCGCCGTGCATTCGAGCGTTTCACCCGCGTGACCGCCGCCGAGCATGACTGGTTGCAGCCCCGGCTCATTATCAATCCGGCCGTGTGTGCCCTGCACCAGGCTCGCGTCCAGCGGGATGACATCCATCAACTGGCGGAACCCCAGCTTCTTCTTGAGCAGCTTCCATGCGATCTCAGGCATCGATGCCTCGCTGAACAACTCGCGCGGGTCGTAGCCCGGCTTGCGGTGGATGTCCACACAGTTCGCGAAGTCCGGCTTGTCCGCATCATCCAGCCAGTAGTCGTGTGTGAACCACTTGCCACGCTCGGCAACGAGTACGTAGCGGCCGGCTCGCTCGTGGTTGATCGATGCCAACTCACAACCTGCAAAGACCGCTTCATCCACCGTCACGCCCGGCTTGCAGTACACGTGCGCCACCTGGTGATCCGACACCGCAAACGCATCGCTCGCACCGGCATCGAGAAGCTCGTGCCCGCCTTCGTTGCGGACTGCGAGCAGGCCCGCCTCTCTGAGCCGACGGTTGATGTCGATGTGCCCGGTCGCGGGTTCGATGCCGTACTCACTGACGACGATGACCTTTGTGTCACGCTGGTGGAAGAAATCGATCAGGTCGCCCGCGACATCGTCCACGTCTTTGACATGCTGCGGGATGTCTTCGTGTGCGGGACCGAGTTTCTGCAGGCCGTAGTCCAGGTGCGGCAGGTACACCAGCGTCAGTGTCGGGTCGAACTTGGTAACGCTGTGCATCGTGGCATCCGCGATCCAGCGCGTGGACTGGATCCCCGCCATCGGGCCCCAGAACTTGAACAGCGGGAACTGGCCGAGCTTGGCCTGCAGTTCGTCACGCAGCGAAGCGGGGTGGGTGTAGCAGTCGGGGACCTTTCGGCCGTCGGCCTTGTACTGCGGCCGGGGCGTGATCGAGTAGTCCACCGACGAGTACATGTTGTACCACCAGAAGCTGTTCAGGCAGGTGACCGAAGGGTCGCGTTGCTTGGCGGTCTCCCAGACCTTCTCGCCGTGGACAAGCTTGTTGGACTGCTTCCAGAACTGGATCTCTTGTGCTTGCTCGTTGAACCACCCGTTGCCGACGACGCCGTGGCCGCTGACGGGCTGGCCGGTGAGCATGGACGATTGCACCGAGCAGGTGACCGCGGGCAGCACGGGTGTGAGCGTGGCCTGTTCGCCGAGCGCTCGGATCTTCGGCGCGTGTTGCAGCAGCGACCCGGACAGGCCCACGACATTCAGGATGGCAACGTTCTGAGGCATGGCACAATTTTACGTGAGATGCGAGGGCGGCTCGGGCTCCTTCTCCCTTTCAGGGAGAAGGCGGGGGATGAGGGTAGGCGCTGGGCAATCCGCGGCATGTTCAGTCTCTTATGCGATCATCAAACCCCACCCTCACCCCAACCCTCTCCCTGAGAGGGAGAGGGGGCAAGGCAACTCTGCCAACCAGCCTTGGCAGCCTTCGACTTACGACCCCGCCACCTTGCGATGCGCCAGTTTCGTCAGCCCCGCACACGCCACACAGAACAGCGACACCGGCCAGAGCCCCATCACGATGAGCCAGATCGCGTCCAAGAGGGGCATCGCCGCGATCATATTCATGATGGTCTTGGGGCCGGCGAAACGCTTTGTCTCCATCTCACGCCGCGCGACGATGGAAATAGCGAGGGTGTAGAGGAAGAGCGTGACGGCTGGGCCAATAATGAACAATGAATATTCGGGGGTGATCGGCCATCCGTGCATAAATAGTGCGGGCGTAAGAAATGCCAGAGATCTGCACATGCCCATAAGAAACACACTAGCCGCTTTTGCTTGGTGGATGTAGTTGTACAAA
Organism: Phycisphaeraceae bacterium; assembly: GCA_049611445.1. Lineage (GTDB taxonomy): Bacteria > Planctomycetota > Phycisphaerae > Phycisphaerales > Phycisphaeraceae > JAHQVV01. Next base: position 1,852 of record JBMZAP010000205.1, read on the forward strand.
ACCACACATGCGATCAGAGCTGATAGCAATAAAGCGTTTTGAATCCACAAGCCGTTTGATTGATTTGAAGAACTGATGAGTGCGACAAGCCAGCCGCCGCTAATAACGAATCCTGCAATAAGCATGACTATGGTTATGCCTAGCGCTTGTCGTGCAGTAATCCTTCCTGAAGGGATTGGTCTTGTTGGGCGCTCTATTGCATCGACATTGCGATCCGCGAAGTCATTAAGGACCATTCCGCTGCAGTAGATCAAACTAATTCCCAGTAAAAACCCTGATGTAAAAACGACATAAAGTGGATCGGAGAGCAGAATGTCTACTAATGGAAACGAGTAGATCGATGATCGGTTAGACCGGGCCTCACTTAATACAGTTCCAATGGCCAGACCCAGCGCGACATTACTCCACACCGTCGGCAGGTTCGAGATTCGACAGAGTTCAAGCAGGGCACGGAGGTTCATTTTAAAAACACTTGTTGGAGATTCTTTGAGACAGTCGCCGGAGGCCTACGGGCTCCGGACGCGAAGAAAAGGGGCTTTTCAGGATGCATGGCTTGTTCTCTGGCCCGGCGTCCGTAGGCCGCCGGCTGCTTGCGGATGTGATTTCGGTCTAGCCAAACGTCTCCCGCACCCACTTCAACTCGTCGGCAATGCCGTCCGCCAATTCATCACGCTGAAGGTTGGCGGGCAGCACGTTCCATGCGTACGTCTCGACCTCGTAGTGGTGCAGTTCATCGTCGCCTTGCACCGCTTGAAGGAAATCACGGATGTCGCTTTGCGTTGCGTTGAGTTGGCCGAACGATTCGACGTACACCGGCACATGGAAGTGGACGCGCCACTCGCCCCGTGGGTTCGCTTCGTGCCTGGCGATCGCCTCGGGCAGGTCGTCGAAGTACTGCATCGTGCCGTCGGGCATGCGGACCGTGGTCTGGTGCTGGTAGCGGTCCTCGGCAAAGGACTGCAGTTGCTGCAAGGCGGCCACGCGGTCGTTGGCATCCTTGGATTCAAAATCGACCTGGACCGCCGAGCTGAGCTGGACCTTGCCGATCTCGATGCGGGCTTCTCGGTAGGCTTGTACCGCTTCACGCTGTGGCTCAAACATCACCGCCGAGTGGCACACATCGTGACAGACCCGCAGGTAGCCGCGGATGCTGACATCGTCCGGCGAGTCGAGCAGGTACTGGTAGAAGAAGTCGCAGATGTCCTTGGCGGTATCGAGGATGCAGCCGGGCTCGGGCTCGAGGTCGATGTGGATATGCTTGCCGGTGTCCAGCTCAAGCCGAGCCAGCTCGTGGACAAGGTTGTGCAGTTGTCCCGCGGCAGCAGACTTGATGCGGTGCAGGTCCTCGGGCGTCCCCCCGCTGTGGGCCGGCCAACCCAGCGGCAGGGTGGAGATACTGCCTTCGGTGGCATCGTCGGGCAGCAGCTCGGCGAGCACCTTCGCCAGCGTCAGCGTGTATTCATAGCGCTCCGCGGTCGTCCAGTCGGGCTGGTAGACGTTGGTCTTGACGGTCGCCTCGTGGAAGTTGCCATAGGGAAACCCGTTGACCGTATAGACGAGCAGGCCCAGCCCCTGCATCCAGGACTTGAGCTCGGCCAACGCGGGCTGATTCGCAAGCGCGTACCGCGCCGCATCAGCAGAGAGCCAGAGGCCGACCCCCATCGGCTCATCGGGCGAGACACGCTGCTTCACCGGCACGGCGTACTGCAGAAGATTCGCCCGCATCTCGTCAAACGTCGCGCCCGCATGCACATTGGTGCAATAGCCGAGCGTGGTGTTGGGGCCTAATACGTTCAACATGGTTCGGATTTTAACCGCCAAGGCGCCAAGTGCGCCAAGGAAGGCAGGCCGGTGATTGAATCCCTTGGCGTCTTGGCGGTTCAATCATTCGGATGTTTTGAATCTACCACTCTGCGACAGGAACTTCAGCGGGTTGTCGTAGCTGATCCGTTCGATGGTCTCCATCGCGTGCCCACGCATTTTCATTTCCTGCTGGCACTTGGGCACAGCCAATGGATCCGAACAACCCCAGTCGCCGGCCGAGTTGATCCACAGCCGCTCGGTCCCGCTCATCTCGATGATGTCGGCCGCTCGCTGCGGGGTCATCTTCGAGTCGGGGTACAGCGTCATGCCCGCCCAGTGGCCGCGGTCGAGCACGACTTCGTAGGTGTGCTCTTCCACGTGATCGATCAACACCCGGCCCGGATCGATGCTGCCGTGGTTGGCGATCGCGTCCATGATGAGCTTGGTCCCCTTGAGCTTGTCCTCCAGGTGCGGGGTGTGCACGAGGATGAGCTGGTTGTACTTGGCGGCGAGGTCGATCTGCAGCTCAAGGATTTCGAGTTCGTTCTTCGAGTTCTTGTTCAACCCGATCTCGCCGATGCCCAGGACGTTGGGCTTGTCGATAAAGTCCGGGATGAGGTCAATGACCTCGCGGGCAAAGCCGGGGTCTTCGGCTTCCTTGGGGTTGATGCACAGCCAGCAGTGGTGGGCGATGCCAAACTGCGCGGCACGCTTGGGCTCGGTGTCGGTGAGCTGGACGTAGTAGTCGTAGAAGCCCTGTGCGGAGGAGCGGTCGAACCCCGCCCAGAAGGCCGGCTCGGTAATCGCGACGCAGCCCGCCATCGCCATGCGCTGGTAGTCGTCGGTCACCCGGCTGACCATGTGGATGTGGGGGTCGATGTATTTCATTCAGGGAGTAGGGAATCGGGAGTAGGGAATAGGTTTCCTTACCCTGGCCTGTATGCGCCATCCGCGCCCTTCATCGGGGCCTTGTCGATGGGCGTCTCGGTCGGGTCGCTGAAGAGTTCGAGCACGCGCTTGGCCCGTTCGCCTTTCTCGTCGATGAGCAGGGCGATCGCGCGTTGCAACGCTTCGACGCGGAAGTCATCGTCTGCGTCAGCGGGGGCTTCGCTGCGGTCGAGGCGGTCGAGGAAGGCGGCGACGTCGAGCAGCTTGGCGCGGTGCTCCATGAAGTAGCGGTCGACGACCTTGTCGCGCGGCATCGGGCAGGTGGGTTGTTGGTTGGGGT
>JBMZAP010000206.1:0-4778 GCA_049611445.1 Phycisphaeraceae bacterium
TTATTACCGAAGACAATATTTCATTGTGCTGCAGAGGATGCAATGCGAGCAAAGGTCAAAAGCCGCTAAAGGATTGGCTCAAGAGCGATTATTGCAAGAAGAAGGGTATCACTGCCGACTCTGTCGCCCCAATCATTAAGAAAGCGATCTGCAGTTAGCAAGTAGGGTGTCTGGAGCGAAGCGATACCCCCCACGAATTATTTGAAACATTCGCAATGGTTTGCGGTGAGTTTCGTTGCACTCTACCCACCCTACGTAGGGTGGCCGGGGTCAGGCGTCGCCTGCCCCCGGAACGTGTTGTCTTGCTTGTCTCTTCGTCGATTCGTTCCGGGGGCTCGCTCCGTTCAGCCCCGGGCACCCACTGCTTGTGCGTGAGGTTGAGATGCCTTGTCCGCCCGCGTGGTGACGCGGGCGGGGGGAGCCGTCATCGCAGAAGTGGATAGGATGTGGCAGCGCCGTGCGAATGGTTCGCGATGGGCCGAGTTCTTATAAGGATTGAAATGATTCGACACACTGTCATTTTTCGTCTCAAGCATAGGCGGGGGTCGCAGCAGGAGCGGGATTTCCTTGAGCGTGCACAAGAGCTGGCGGCCATCCCGACCGTCAAGAAGTTTGAGGTGCTGCGTCAGGTGAGCAGTAAGAATGAATACGACTTCGGCCTGTCGATGGAGTTTGACAGCCAGGACGACTACGACTTCTACAGCAGCCACGAGGACCACGAGCATTTCGTTCAGCAGTATTGGCTGAAGGAAGTCGAAAGCTTCATGGAAATCGATTACGTGAAAGTCTAAACGCGGGGTATGGCGACGCGACGGGCTGAAATGCTCTACCGGGCTTTGACGAAGCGGATCACCGCCACTGCGATTAGCGCCCCGGCCGCGTTGGCGATCAGATCGTAGCTGGTATTGATGTATCCGCCGACGTTAGTCGGGCCCAGGGTGGTGGCAAGAAACTCAACGATCTCGTTGAGGGCGCCAAAACCCATCGATGCGGTGAAGCAAAGGAACAGTCGTCCGAACGTCGGGGAGACGGGCAGGCGTTGTTCTTTATCTTCGCCGCGGGCACTGCGGAGGGTGGCGCACAGCCCTTGCCAGCACGCCCATGCAGTGATACCGAAGCCATAGGCGTGGGTGAGTTGGTCGTACTTGAGGCCATAGAGCACACGACCATCGTCGCCGGTGGCAAAGGGGATGACCCACCAGGAGTAAATGACGCGATTCTCGCCGTTGATCGGCCATGCATCGGGCACCGGCACCAACCCCCCGGCCATATGCATTGCGCCCCAGATCGAGAGGCAGAACAACACCCCCGTCGTGAAGCGCACGCGCTTGTGGATCGCCCCAACGGCGCCGAGGAGCACAAGCATCACGATGATGTAGAAGGCGAACTCAACGCTCTGCTGGATCCACGCCGTGACCCCCGCTGCGGTGAGGTAGGTTGCGGTGAAGAGGCAGACGGCGATAAAGCCATTGGTAAACCGGCGATTACTGGCCATTATTTGATCCCCAAAGTCGGTTGTGAACCTGAATGTCTATTGTACGAGTAAGCCTTCAGTGTCAATCCCTCTGCTGAACCGTGGCCCGGCATCCGCTACCTTGTGCCTCGATGACAGAACCACAAGCCAATATCGTTGAAAAAGTCATCCGTGGTCGGCGGACCGAGAAGGTGCTCGCCCAACTCGAGGACCATCGGCCTGTGCCGGATGATGTGGATACGCTGCGTCGGCCGCAGGTCATGGACGCGATCGCCACGGCAGGCTGGGCCCCGTTTCACTTTGCGCGGAGCCCGCAGATTGCTGAGCCCTGGCGAGTGCACGTCCTGTGGCAGGACCAGGCCCTGAAGACCGCACATTATCTGCGGGATGAGTTGAACGATGCGTCAAAAGTGCCACTGCTTCTCGCGGGTTGCAGCGCGTGTGTGATCGTGACATGGCTGCCTGAGTTTGATGGCCCTTCGGACAAGCCACGCTCGGCGGCCGTGCTCGAAGAGCAGCGCATCCGTGATGAGGAGCACCTCGCCGCGTCATCCGCGATGGTGCAGAACCTGCTGTTGATGCTCACCGCCCACGGCATGGGTACCTATTGGTCCAGCGGCGGCCGACTGCGTAAGCCGGAGATATTCAACTACCTCGGCATTCCATCGGAAGAACGTTTCCTCGCAGGCATCTTCATCGAATATCCGGAAATGGCGGATGCTGAGCGTGAACGCAAACCCGGCGCGCACCGCGACAAACGCGGCGGTGACTGGATACGTGAAGTGGCGATCTGATCAGAAAGCCCGACGCCTGCGGGCGAGCAGAAGACCGCCAAATCCAAGCAGGGCGAGCGCTGACGGCTCGGGGACAAACACATCCGCAAGGTTGTCGCTGATACGCAGCTCATCGAAGTAGACGGACTCGTCCCCTTCGGAATTGGCCACGCGGACAGTGAACTTGCTCAACTGTGTCATATTTGGATTGGACGCGCTCGCGCTCACAAGCGGCGACTCGGTCGCGAGCGTCGGGTCGGTCGGATTGAGGTACAAATCGATCTTTTCATATTCACCGCCGACGAGACTGAATGCCGCGACGAGGAGATAGTCGGTGTCATTGGCGACGTTGGTACCCGAGTTAACCGTTTGCCCACCACTGGATGAGCCGGAGCGTGCGAAGAAAGGGCCACTGCCACTGTTGCGGAGGCCAAAGCCCAAAGACTGCGTGGTGTTGTTGACTTGACCATCGGTCAACTGGAACAGCAAGAAATCGCCACTGTCCCAATTGCTCACACGAAACAGCATGCTGAGGTAGACGGTCCCGCCACTGATGGGCGTGAAAGTCCTGCTGGCGATCTCGCCCGGGCTTCCGGATGGGGAAAGCAGGGCGGCCTGATCGCCGCCATCGATCAGCCCATTTGGGTCATCGATCGAGATCGTTTGCGTCGAGGCAGGGCCCGAGCCTGCCCATGCAGCGGACCAGCCGGTGCCGCCATTATTCGTCGCAAGCGGGTTCGTCGGCGTATAGGTCTCAAAGCCATCGTATACCGCAGATGACGCACTTGAGGCAGCAGCAAGCGTGGCGGATACCGCCAGTAGACATTGCAACGATTTAAACTTCATAGCGGTTCTCTTTCCCAATTCAAGTCAGCGCGATGAATGACGCCGACGTCTTGCAAGTAATAGCCCGCCAAATCCAAGCAAGGCCAGAGACGAGGGTTCGGGCACAAACGGCGTAACATCATCGTAGGTATTGCCAAGCCTGAACTCATCGAAGTAGAAGAAGTCTTCCGGATTGCTAGAGCCGTTGTTATCCAAGCGTCCGGTCAGGCTGATCTGATCAAAAGTAAAGCTCGCATTGTTGCCAACGTAAAGAAAATTCGCAGTCAATACGATGTCTGCCGTTCCCAGCGTGGGCTCACTATCGAGATCAGGGTTGAGCCAGACGTGCATGGTGTCACCGCCACTGCCGCTGTTTTCTTCCAGACGCACAACAATGAAATGGTCCTGGTCCAGTGCGAGCGTCGAACCCGCGGCACTCTGGCTACTGTTTGACTCAAATGCGCTGAGTTGGGCGTTACTGTCTATCCGGATGGACGTGTGTCGTACGGATGTCTGGCCGACACCTTGGCGGACGCCGAACTCAAGGCTTGAATTCCAGTTGTTGTCTTCTGACTCCAGACGAACCAGGAAGCTGTAGTAGGCCAGATTGCCGGGCGTTGGAGAGTCGATGATGTCTCGGGTGATGCCCTTCTGATCGACAGTGGCCTCATGCAGGTGGCGAACCGAGCCATCGGCAGTGATCAGTTGATTGGTCCCGTCAGAGTAGGAGAGACCAGTATCAACCGCCTGGTAGTAAACGGACGAGGCGAAACCACCTCCATTTGCCAGGAAACTGCCGTTCTGCCAAGGAGCGGATGCGCTGAAGCCTTTGGTCGTCGGACCCTGCATGGTGTAAGGGCCGACACCCGCTACGAGCGCATCGCCAGGGGAGCCGTAGCTTGTTCCAGTTTCGTACTGATTCGTCCCGGGCGTTGCACCGCCGGCCTCAAAGCCGTCATATGCGATAAGTGGGGAAGGATTGGATACCGGGACAACATTAGCGAACTCTGTGCCGACCATGATCGCATCGATGCGGTAGCTGTCGTTGAGTTCGTGGAATGCCGAGCGAGCGACAAAATGGTCCAAGGAGGAAATCCCACTACTAGCGGTTTTGGTCGCGGAGGCCGTCAGCGGCTCAATATTAGAAGTCGGATTGAGGAACAACGAGACTTCGTCGTAGTTGCCGCCACCTGTCTTTGTTGCCTTGAAGACGAGTAGATTAGTCGTGCCGGGCACACTTGAAACAAAGCTGTCGGCAGACCCGGACGGGGCCGTAGAAGAACGAATCTGGAAGGTGCCATTTCTGCGCATGAGACTCGCGTCCGGACTGCCCGCGACGGTCGCATCTTCGAAGCCCCACTGGACAAAGTCGTTGCTCAAATCGGGATTGACGATGTCGCTGAACAGCATGCTCATGTAGACCGTGCCAGTCTGGCTGGAAGCCAATGCACGCGAAAGCAGGCCGTCCGAAATTCCAATGCTGTTTTCATCGGCGTAGTCAAACAGCACAGATTGGCTGCCACCGTTCACCAGCACATCGCCATTGCTGTAGCTGAGGCCGCCCGCAACGACGGTTGGTGTGGTCGATGCGGCATTCACAGCCCATGCACCGCCCCAGCCCGTGCCGCCATTATTCCCACTAAGACTGCCGACGGCATACGACTCGAAACTGTCCGATGCAATCTCCGCAGCATATGCATGGCCGG
>JBMZAP010000207.1:0-4583 GCA_049611445.1 Phycisphaeraceae bacterium
TTTGCGGTTGTTTCGGACAAGGGTGGTTTGTTGGGGCTGGCCACGATTAAAGTTGACCGCAAGACCGGCGAGATCACCCGTGCGACGATCGATGAAATGATTGTGCTGGAAGGTGGGCGAGATATCGAGGATCTGGCGGTCGCCCCAACAACGGGCATGCTGTTGACCGTAGATGAGGCGGACCAATCGTTGTCGCTCCATCACTATCCGACGGGCAAGCGTGCCGGGCAGGCTATGGTGCCCGCCGTCTTCAGGCAGGCTCGTCCGAACCTCGGCTTTGAGTCGGTTTCGGTATCCATGGGTGATGGCAGCGTCTGGGCTGCGAACGAGGAACCTTTAAAGGGCGACGGCCCGCGTGCGACGAAAGAAAGCGGCGGCCTGATTCGTCTGCAGCGGTTCGATTCCGATCTCAAGCCCGCTGAGCAGTTCGCCTACCTGCTTGATCCGCATCGGGGCAGCGACAACATTATTGAACGGGCGCAGTCTGGGGTGGCCGGGCTGGTCGCGCTGCCTGATGGCAGGCTTCTGGTGATGGAGCGGGAACTGGGTGGCGAGGTCTTGCCTACATTTCGCATCCGTCTGTATTTAATCAATACAGAGGATGCGACGGACACGAGCAGAATCGATTCGCTAACCAAACAGGAGGTTGCCCCGGTTCGCAAGCAACTTTTGTTTGAATCCAACACCGGTCCAGCCAACTTTGAAGGAATTGCCCTCGGGCCAAAACTTGATGACGGCGATTATGTGTTGATTCTGGTTTCCGATGATGGCAGCGGAAAGTACAACCCGCAAAATCTGTTGTCATTGCGTCTCTCAAGCGAAGTGGTCGAGTCCAGGTCGCCGCGTTCCAACAGCGCCTCTGCAGACTAAACTTCGACGTCCCAGCGATGTCGCTGGTAATCTATTCTCCCTTTGAAGTGATCGTCCCCTCTCACGGAGAGCATACTCTTGAACGCCAGCCCTAATGACCAACCGATCGATGTCCTGCTGATTGGCAGCGGGATTATGTCCGCCACGCTTGGTGCGATGCTGAAGAACCTCACGCCAGAGTTCACAATCGAACTCTATGAAGCAGCAGAAGGTTTTTCACATGAAGCGTCCGGTGGCTGGCACAACGCGGGGACCGGTCACGCGGGTATCTGCGAACTGAGTTACACGCCCAATCGCGGCGAGGATGGCGAGGTCGACGTCAATAAGGCGATCGAGATCTTCCATATGTTCGAGCACTCCAAGCAGTTCTGGGGATATGCCGTGCGTGAGGGGATCATCCCTGAAGCGACCACCTTCATTAACTGCGTTCCCCACATCGCATTTGTCTATGGCCAGCCGCAGGTTGATTTCCTTAAGTCGCGTTTCAAGGGTATGCAGGCTCACCACTTCTTCGAGGAGATGACCTTTACCGAGGACCGTGAGACGATCCAGCAGTGGGCCCCCCTGCTGTTGGACGGCCGAGACCCCGATGAGCCCATCGCAGCGACGAAGATGGATGTCGGCTCCGATGTGAACTTCGGCTCGATTGCGAGGCAGTTCACGACATGGCTGGGCAAGCAGGACGGCTGCTCCGCGGTTACCAATCACAAGGTGGTCGACCTTGATGAGACGGACGACGGTTGGAAGGTCACGATCAGGAACACCGCTGAGAACACGACCATCGTCAAGCATGCCAAGTTTGTCTTCATCGGGGCCGGGGGCGGAAGCCTGCCGCTGCTTCAGAAGTCAGGCATCGATGAGGCCAAGGGGTTCGGTGGCTTTCCTATCGGTGGGCAGTGGCTGATCTGTGAGAAGCCTGAGATCTACGAGCAGCACGGCTCCAAGGTCTATGGCATGTCTCCCGGCGCGGCCCCCACGATGGCGGTGCCACACCTGGATATCCGCGTGATCGACGGTAAGCGGGCCCTGCTGTTCGGGCCTTACGCCGCTTGGACAACGAAGTTCCTGCATGAGACGGGCAGGTGGACGGACCTCATTAAGTCAATCCGCCTGGACAACATCGCCTCGCTGATCAAGGTCGGCCTGCACAATATCCCGCTGGTTCGCTACCTCATCCAGCAGGGCACGCAGTCGATGACCACGCGGATGAAAGAGTTGAAGAACTTCTACCCCGCGGCGGATGTTAAGGACTGGAAACTGATCGACGCGGGCATCCGTGTTCAAGCCATTAAGAAAGAGGATGGCGATGCAGGCATCGTCCACTTCGGCACGGAAGTTGTCACGAACAAGAAGAAAACGATCTCAGCGCTGCTCGGTGCTTCGCCAGGCGCTTCGGTTTCAACGAACATTATCCTGGAGATTGTCCAGCAGTGTTTCGCGGATGAGTTGGCAACGGAAGATGGCCACGCCCGGATGAAACAGATGGTGCCGACGTTTGACGAAGACCTGATCCCTGCAGCCATGGCGGATCGGCAACGCGAAGTGGCGCACCACGCCGAGCGATCACTTGGGTTGCGGAAAGATTAAAACAGGTGCATGTCAAGCTCGCCGTCGGCTGAGCTGCATGCGCTGAATTTCGGTGCAGCGCTGCTGAATGAGTTTCTCGTGCTGTTTGGCATCCGACTCGTTGGCGTGCTCAAATTTCAGGCCCAGATACAGCCCGTCGTGGTCGAGCGCGCTGATGTGGACGACGCGAACGGGTACTTGAATCTGCTCGGCTTCACTGAGCCAGGCGGTGCACTTGAATTGCCGGGTGTGCTTGATCTGGTTGAGCACTTCCCGTGTGGCGCGGATACTCACGCCCATTCCGCCTGCACTGAAATTGACGACATGTACCTTGCATTCGAAGGGGTCGTCGTTGATGTCGCTGTTGAGTTGGCTGGGCTTAAGGTCAAGTGCCGCAACGGAGACGCGGAAGTTCGATCGTCGCTGTTCGCGCATCGGCCGTCGCCCCGGGCTGAGGCGATAGCAGGTAAGGCGTGTGGTTTCATTCAGCTCGTAGCTGATCATCTCGTGCAGCGTGCAGGTCGCGACCATGCGATCATTGTCCAGCATCAGCGAGAGTTCGAGGTCGTCGCCGATCTTCAGCGAGTGGTCTTGCACAAGGTGGATCGGCTTTTCAACAATGATGCAGCCGTCGGGCATGATCTCAAAAACACGACTCCGATAGATGACTACAGCTGTGTCATCATTACTCACCCCGCGTGACAACTCGATAGAGCCGTCCCGTTCGGCCAGGCGGTTGAGCATGGCATCCCATTGTGCTTCATTCTTGTTGGGCACTGATTAACCTCCGTCTTTCATCAGATCGGCATGCGATCCCGCCCGCTTTATCGGAGGCAGGATGTCTCTGGTGCGGTGTCCTGCGCAAACGTCACAGCCCGTACAAACGTACACTTTTCGACATGTCCAGCCTCTCTCACGGATCTGATCTCCGATTGGCCCCAAGTCTTGGTCCACTGGTCCAGGCAAGCAGCAAGCCGCCCCGCCGAGCGATCACATTGGTCGGCGAGGCGGGCTTCGCGGCAATTCAACTCGACGCAACCCTTGCAGGGCTGCGCCCAAGAGAGTTGGATCAGACTGCCCGGCGGGATCTTAAAGCAACGACGGCTCGTGCTGGACTCGTCATGGCGGGCATTGATTTCTTTATCCCCGCCGAGCACTACAGCGACCCAAAGCATGTTGACCGCGCGGTTGAGGCTGCGGTTGCGACGTGCTCGCTGTCTGCCGATCTGGGACGTATCCCGGTCAGTCTGAATCTGCCCGTCAGTAAGTTAGATGGCTCGCTTGTTCAACTTATTGCCGACGCGGCAGATGCGCAGGGTGTTCCTCTGGCGATCCATGACGAGTCGGATATGGATGGGCTCAAGCGTTGGATAGATGACCACGCCCCGCCTCTTGTGGGCTTGGGGCTGGATCCCGCGGCGATGCTGATCCGTGACACGGATCCGGAGTTGGCGGCTCAGTTGATGTCGAGTTTGATTCGCGTGGCGCGCCTGTCTGATGCAAGCAAGGGGCAGGCCGACGGCGGACGACAACTGGTCGGCACGGGCAGCCTGTCGGTCATGGCCTACCGGGTGTCGGTTGATCTCGCGCCGAATCGGATCGGCCCGGTCGTTCTGGATCTGCGCGGCGTGGCTTCGCCCTTTGAGGCCATGGAGTCGGCCAAAGTCGCTTGGAGCAAGGCCGCGATCGATCTTTAGTTCTCGGGTACTGCTTCAGGAGCAGCATCAGGCTTTGCCCCAAGGCCCAGCATCGCCAGTGAACCTGCCAAGCCTACCGCAACGAGGTACAGGCGAAACGCGACGAACATCATCACTGCCTGCTGATCCGTGGTTGCGCTGTTGGCGACGACAAGTTGTACCGCGACATAATCCAGCGGCCCCAGCCCCAGCGGGCCAGACACCGGCAGGGACCACAGCATCAGCACGATGGGGATGACGCCCAACAGATAAAGCATTGGCTGGTCGACACCCATCGCAAAACCAGCCAGTGACATGGCACTGGCCAGACAGATATGGATGACCACACTAAGGCCGATCGCGGCCGCCAACGTGCCGAGGTGACGACGGTAGGCGGTGACCCATGTATCCAGGTTTCGGATAATCTTTGCGCCGGGCAGATTGCCAAGCTTGGCGCCGAGTTTCAGCCGA
>JBMZAP010000208.1:0-4561 GCA_049611445.1 Phycisphaeraceae bacterium
TTGCCGGTCGCCGTCGGCTTGATCCACAGGGCGACGGTGTGTGCCGCGCCACCCGCCGGGATGCCATCGGGGAACGTCGCGGCGATAAGCGCATCGCCATCGTCGTCGAGCAGCAGCCCGCCGCCGAACCGGCCTTGCGGTGTATGGGTCGCATCGCCTTTCGCTTGCAGGTCCTCGACATCCCGGTGCGCGTTCAGGCCCAGGCGCTGCGGGTCATCGAACCGCCAGTGGGCGACAAGCCCGCGGCGTTCACTCAGGTCAGCATCAAACGCCAGGAGCGTGGCGAACCGCAGGTCGTTTGTCTGGATGCGGGTTAGTTCATCGCTGGATGAAGAGGCAAGCACCGCGTCGCCGGCCACGATGTTTTCGCGGATCACGGCGCCGCCGGCCAATGAAGGTCGGGCGACCTCGACTTCACCGTCGATGACGTGGACCTCGGTTTGTTCATCGCTTGACGCATTGACGGCGAAACGTGTGCCGAGGTCGGTGATGTCCATGTGCGGGGTGCGGACGAGAAAGCCCTTAGAGGCGTCGGTCTCGCAGATGCCGACGAGTTTGCCAGCGTGGAGGCGGAGAGCGTTGTCGTTGATGAGCTGGATCGTGGCGGGGGCTTCAAGGATGGCGATCGCGCCGCGGGCGGTGGTGATCTCGGCGAGACCGGCGGTGAGCGTTAGCCGCTGGTCGGAGGCTAGCGCGGAGCCCGGGCGAAGACTTTCGCCCGGGTTTAGAGACCAGACCGCGTCATGCTCGGCGGTGAGGGTGGCGACGGGGTTGGGCGCATCCGGGCCGTCACGGCCCGGCTCGCTGGGGTCGTTGGGCGTGTTGTCTGATGCGAACGGGGCGTGGGTCGGAGTTTCGTCGCCGCCGGTGAACACGAAAAACAGCGTCACGGCGAGGAGGACGGCCGCGGCGATGGCGAAGGCCTTGTAGGCGGCTTTTGTCGTCAGCGCCTCGCCGAACGCAAAGCCGATCAGGGCGATCAGTTCGCGTGAGGTCAGCGGCTTGTCAGCGGGGGCCGACTGTTCTGCGGGGTCAGTGAGGTCGGCCAGCTCGTCGATCCAGGTGCGCTCCTGTCTTGCGGTGGCTTCTTCAGCAGTTTGCAGTTCATCGGCGAGCAGGCCACCGCTGCGCTCGACGCACCATTCGGTAATCGCCGAGTGCATCGCGAGCTTGCGGGCAAATGTCTTGCGGTGCGCGGCGTCTTCACGCAACCAGTCGCAGAGCGATTCAAACTGCTCATCGTCGATCGTGTGATCGAGGTAAGCGTCGATGAGGGCGTCGCTCTTGTCCATCATCGGCCCCCCATCTTGGCGAGCTGTTTGCCGACGCAGTCCTCAAGTGACTTGCGGATGCGGTGCAGCAGCGACGTGATCGCGGTGGGCGAGGTGCCGACGCGGTCGGCGATCTGCGCCGGCTTGAGGTTCTGCTGGTAGCGCAGGTCGATGATGTCCCGGCCACGCTCGTTGAGCTTCTGGATACAGACCTTCAACGCCACCGCCTGATCGGATAGTTCATCGGCAACGTCGGCATACGCATCGACCAGCTGATCAATCAGTGTCTGATCAAACGTGTGCCGGTCTCGCTGGAACTCGCGGAAGTGCTGGGCGACCTGCCGCTTGGCGATACCGATGAGCCAGTGGGCGAACTCGCGGTCGCGGTCGTACTGCTCAAACTTCGTCGCGGCGTTGATGGCGACTTTCTGCAGGACGTCCTCGGCGTGGTGCTCGTCACGCACGAGGCTGCGGATGAAAGCGGCGACCATGTGTCGCGACTTCATCCAGCGCTCGGTAAATTCAGCGGGGTTTTGCTTAGACATAACAATTAGACGAGTTCCATTGAATATCGCGCGCCGGCGTGTTTTGTCACACCCGCGTGGGCAAACTTTTTGAATATGGCGCAATGGGGTTATCGTGGCCGGGGGATATAAAAAACCCCATCTTGCGATGGGGCGATTTCAGTTTCCTGGAAGTTGTCATTGAAGCCACTCAGTCCAGCGCATCCTTGGGCAGGTACTCGAACTTCTGCCCGCCGACGGCCGCTTCGTACATCAACCCCGCGCTATCCATCGAGAACACCGCAACGCCGTTCTCGTAGTCAGCCGTGGCGGAGGCGTCAGCCTTCACCGCGACGGCGGAGGCCTGCGCCGTGCCGGCCAACTCGCCGCGCATGAAACGCTGCAGCGCAGCCTTGTTCTCAAAGAAAATGATCTGAGAGTAGGCCTGCCCGCCGAGTTGGAAGCCAATGGTCGCCTGGGTGATCTTGCAGTAGCCGATGTGGACCGCTTTTTCGTACACGACGCCCTGGCCGTAGGCTCCGCCGAGGAAGTAGCCGCCTTTGCCGATGGACGGGAAGACCGCCGCACCGACGGAGGTGTCCATGTAGACCTTGTAGTGCCCGGGCTTGGTGCGCTTCATCGTGTTGAGTGTCCGCAGCGACTCGGCGACGAGGTCCTTGCGCTCCGCCTTGGTCTCGGGCGCCGTCGCGCAGCCAATCGATCCGAAGGCTAGAGTCGCGATCAGGGTCAGAAGAAGTGCACGCATAAGAGTCTCCTTAGTAGGTATGGCAGCGATTGATTGATCCAATGTATGGTATCCCGTGGATCAGGCGTCGTCTAAGACTGCTGGTCGATTGAGGGACTTTACGAAAGGCTTGCCATGAAAGATCACTTCTCGCTCATCAAACGCTTATCAATCGTACTGCTGGTCATCGCTGGTCTGGGTATTTCCTCCGACAGCCTTGCCGCGGACAAGCCCAATATCGTGCTGTTCCTCGTCGATGACATGGGGCCGATGGACACCTCGGTGCCGTTCATGACCGACGCGGCAGGCAAGCCCAAGAAGTACCCGCTCAACGATTACTACCGCACGCCGAGCATGCAGCGTCTCGCCAAGCAGGGCACACGTCTGAACAACTTCTACGCCATGAGCGTCTGCTCCCCCACGCGCACCTCGATCATCACCGGGCAGAACAGTGCCAGGCACCAGGTCACGCAGTGGATCCGCTCTGAAGGCAACAACCGCGGCGAGTTCGGCCCACCCGACTGGAACTGGACCGGTGTTGACGATCCATCCATCACGCTGCCCAGCGTCCTGAAAACCAGCGGCTACCGAACCATCTACATCGGTAAGGCACACTTCGGACCGAGCGGTGAGCCAACCGAGCACCCCGAGAAGATCGGCTACGACATTAATATTGCCGGCTGCTCCTGGGGTCAGCCCGGCAGTTACTACGGCAAGGACGGCTACGGACACATCAAGGGCAACAAGAAACGTGCCGTACCCGACCTCGAGAAGTACCACGGCACAGACACCTTCCTGACCGACGCGCTGACCATCGAAGGCAAGGCCGTGATCGATAACTCGATCAAAGACGGTAAGCCCTTCTTCCTGCACTTCGCGCCGTACGCGTTGCACGCACCGTTCCAGTCCAACCCGAAGTACGCACCCAACTATGCCGACTCGGGCAAGCCCAAGGGCGCTAAGGCCTACGCGACACTGGTTGAAAGCATGGACACCGCGCTGGGCCAGCTGATGGATCACCTGGAAGCCAAGGGCATCGCTGAGGATACGCTCATCATTTTCATCGGCGACAATGGCGGGGACGCGCCCCTTGGCCCAACGCACCAGCACAACAGTTCGTTCCCGCTGCGCGCCAAGAAGGGCACACACTACGAGGGCGGCATGCGGACCCCCTTCATCGCCGCATGGGCCAAGCCCGACGCGCAAAATAAGTGGCAGAAACAGCTGCCCATCGCAAAAGGCGTGATCAATGAACAACTCGGAACAGTGATGGATCTGTACCCAACGATCGTTGAGATCGCCGGCGGAACGCTGCCCAAGGGACATGAACTCGACGGCCACAACCTGGCCAAACAGCTTGCCTCCAGCAAGCCCAACCCGGATCGGCAGGAACGCTTCCTCATGCACTTCCCGCACGGCCACCGAAGCAGCTACTACACCGTGCTCCGCGTTGGCGAATGGAAGCTGATCTATCACTACTACCCTCAGAAGAACCCGGCCAAGACGCGATACGAACTCTTCAACCTCAAGGACGACCCGTACGAGAAAAACAACCTCGCCGACACAGAGACGAACAAGGTCAAGCGACTGGTTAATGCGATGGTCAAGCAGTTGGATGAAGAGGGCGCGCTCTACCCGGTCGACAAGGAAGGTAACGTGCTCAAGCCTGTCATGCCGGAGTAAGTCTCACAGACTCAGGCTTCCTGCAACAGCGCACGGAATCGGTAGAGGATGGGAAGGTCTGAAGGCTCCCCACCGGGCAGGTGCCTGGGGTGGGCGGCTTGGTAGACCAGTTCCTGGAGATTAATGCGCTCCACCTCGCTGTGCAGTTGAAGGTCGAGCATCGCCATGTGCCAATCCTCGAAGACCCGCTGGTTCGAAGGCCGCTGGTAGAGCAATCGGACATTCTTGTGCCGATGGTCCGTGCAGATCGTCGCATACAATTGGTGAATCTCGTTGTGGTCGCCTTCAAGAAACTGGACAAATTTACCCTCGGTATGGAAGAGGATGCCCGTGATGTTCTGTCGGGCATTGTTGCGGAT
>JBMZAP010000209.1:0-4555 GCA_049611445.1 Phycisphaeraceae bacterium
ACATCGGCGACGAGCTTAAGCACGTCGATGGCTATGTGACCGACCTGATTAACGACCGCGCAGTCGATTGGATCGGTAAGCACGTCAAGCAAAACAAGGACAAGCCCTTCTTCCTGTACCTCGCCCATGGTGCGCCTCACTACCCACTGCAGGGCCCGAACGACAAGGGTTTCCGTGAGGTCGGCAAGAAGATTCGAGAAATGCCTGAGGACAAAGAGGCGACTTACAAGGCGATGATCGAGTCGATGGACGCGGGGATCGGTCGGGTCGTCGCGGAACTCGGGAAACATGGGCTGGCCGAGAACACACTCGTCATCTTCTGCTCCGACAACGGCCACTCACCACGCCATGGCGGCTCGGCGGGCGAACTACGCGGCAGCAAGGGCACGGTCTATGAGGGCGGGCATCGGGTACCGATGGTGATGCAGTGGCCTATTCGTCTTGAGGGTGGTCAAGAGAACGATGATTTGTTGATCGGGATGGATTTATTTGCAGCGTTTTCAAAATTTGCAAACGCCAGGCTGCCTGAAAATCTTCTGATCGATGGGCGAGGCAAAAACGTTGAAGGCCCAGTCGAAGATCGGGTCCTGCACTGGGTGCACGGCAGCAAGCAGGCAATTCGTCAAGGCGACTGGAAGCTCGTGATGAACGGCAACAGCAAACCGGAGCTGTATAACCTCAAGGACGACCTCGGCGAGCAGAACAATCTTGCGGATCAAGCCCCGGAGCGCGTCAAGCAGATGCGTGCGGCACATGAAGCATGGCTTACTGAGATGCGTAAGGGCGTCGAGAAAGTTTCCGGATAAGTATGGCCGACCCGAATCCCAATCTGATCGCCAAGCTTGATGAGTTGGCCACGCAGTACGAATCGCTGGGTGAACAACTCAACGACCCGCAGGTCATCGCTGATCACAAGGCCGCGACACGCATCAGCGTCAAGCGTGCTGCACTGTCGGGCATCGTTGAGCGATATCAGCAGTACCAAGCCCAGCAGGCTGATCTAGACGAGGCGAACGCCATCATTGCTGACGGGTCTGACGCCGAGATGGTTGCGTTTGCCAAGGAGCAGATCACCGAGATCAGCGAGACGAGCGAACAGCTGCTTGAAGCGATCGCCAGTGAACTGGTTACGGCCGACGACGCCGCGGTTGGCTCGGTCATCCTTGAAGTGCGGGCGGGCACCGGCGGTGCGGAGGCGGCACTTTTTGCCGGCGAGGTCCTGGCGATGTACGAGGCGTTTGCGAAGACCAAGGGCTGGAAGGTCGAGATGATGGAGGCTTCCGCTGGCGAGCAGGGCGGTCTGCGTCAGGTGATGGCGTCGGTCAGTGGTGAGGGCGTCTGGCAGGGACTGGGGTATGAAGGTGGCGTGCACTGCGTCAAGCGTGTGCCGGCGACGGAGACGCAGGGCCGTGTGCACACGAGCACATGCACCGTTGCAGTCCTGCCCGAACCAGAGGACGTGGAGTTGAACATCGACCCGAGCGAGGTCGATGTCCATGTGACCACTGCGCAGGGGCCCGGTGGCCAGAACGTCAACAAGGTCGCCACGGCCGTACACCTGATCCACAAGCCGACAGGCATCGAGGTGCGTATGCAGGAGTCCAAGTCCCAGCAGCAGAACCGGGACAAGGCGTGGCAGCTGCTCCGTGCTCGTTTGTATGAGCAGAAGAAGGCCGAGGCTGACGCCGAGCGTGCCGAGAGCCGCAGTGCGATGATCGGTACCGGGGGCCGCAGCGAGCGCGTTCGCACCTACCGCTGGAAGGACAACATGGTCGTGGATCACCGTTTGAGCGAGTCCTACAACCTGCAGCGCGTCATGGCCGGTGACCTGCAGGAGATGGTCGAGGCGTTAATCGCGCAAGACCGGGCTCAGCGACTCGCTGCTCTGTAATACCTCCCGCCCGCTGAACGCGGTTTGTATTCGCTGAACACGCGGTTGCTGACCGATAACACTCCTGTGACACGGTCATTCTCGCTATTGCTGTCCCTGCTGTTCGCCGCTCTGGGCTGTATCGTTGCGATGCCCGGCCATGCCCAGGTCGCGGAGACCTCGCACCGGCTTAAGAAGCTCTATGACTTCGAAGACGTCGATGACCGCGGCCGCAAGATCGGCTACCGCGAAAACCTGCTGCCTCGTAACTGGTACATCATTGGCCGACGGGCAATTGGTGAGCCGGCCGGCTTCCACGATAGCCCGCTGAACCAGTCGCTGGAGAGTCGCTTGGGCTATCCGAACTTTGCCGAGGTCGCCTTCGACAACGTGATCAAGAAGTCCGGCGACTTCAGCCTGCGTCTATCCATGACCGGCGGAAACACGGGTGCTTTTGTCCAGCAGGGGGCGATCAACGTCAAGCCCGAGAGCGATTACCGCGTGACGGCGAATGTCTACACCGACAAGCTCGAACATGCTTGGGCCGAGGTTCGGGCCTATTTCGTCGATCGTGATGGCAACATCATCGTCGAAAGCATGAAGCGATCCGGTCCGATTTCGACCAACGGCCAATGGACCGAGGCCTCTATCAAACTCGTTGGCGACTACCCCAGCGCCGCGAGTGTCGGTATCGAGTTGCATGTCCTTCAGCCCAGCAGAGACCAGGCCGACCCGATCGGCCAGAACCAGATCGTGCCGGCGGACATCCACGGCGGTGCCTGGTTCGACGATGTGGCTGTTTGGGAATTACCCAGCGTCAATCTGACGACCGGTAGTCGCACGCATATCATCAAGGCCCCCGAGAAGCCGGTCCTCCGCGCTCGCGTCCGTGACCTTACGGGCACACGCTTGTACTCCTACACCACGGTTTACAACCATCGGATGGAGGTCGTTGACACCGATGAAGACGCTGTGGAGGAGGAGAGTTGGTCCTGGACACCCAACCTTGGCCGTCGGTACGGCTGGTACTGGGCGGACCTTGAGATCTACGAAGTAAACGACAGCAACCAGAAGCGTACTCAGGTGGCCCGGACCCTTGCAGGGTTTCTCTGGTTGCCCCCGGGGCAACTGAACGTGGGTGACGATCGTGCGCGGTTTACATTGATCGCGGAGGATGTTCCAACAGAACACCTGCCATTGATCGCGGAGTTAATGGAGCAGGGCGGCTTGACGTCTCTTGTGGCCAGTGGCTGGGAGCGTCGCGGTACGCCGCAGTCAACCGCTGAGCGTGCGCGTATGCTTGAGTCGATTGCACGCGAGTTGCTTGTCCGTCGAGGCAAAACCGTGATTAGTTTCTGGCCCATCCCGGTCGAACTCGCGGCCTCGGCCGACACCGAATTGGACGATCCGCTGAACCTGCTGACCAAGCCGATTAATCGCTGGCATGATTATGCGAAACCGTTCCTCTCTCCCCTTGGCCAACGCCTGAATCAATGGCAGGTTGGCAGTTCATCGCTTCCGCAGGCTTTTCTGGCGCGTGACCTTAAGACCGACCTGGAGGCTGCACGCGTCGGTATTCGGCTGTTGGCCCCCAGCCCCAGTTTGATTGCACCATGGCGGCTGGATCAACCGAATCGCGATGGAGAGTTGAGTACGTTCGATACGTATGCGGTTGCCTGGCCTCAGGGAGTCTTGCCCGAGCGCTTGGCGGAAACGATGTCCGATTGGCCGACGCCGCCTGGGCGTGTTCGCCTGGACATCGAGTTGGCTGATGCGATCGATATGGTGCACGAGCGTCGCGTCGCCGACCTCATGCTTCGTGTGCTGCATGCATGGGAGCACAACGCCGCAGCGATCGGGATCAACAAGCCTTGGACCGAGGCTTACGACCGCCATACCGCGCTAACGCCTGACCCCGTACTTGGGGCGTGGATCAACCTGACGCGTCAATTGGAAGGCCAGCGTGTCATCGGTCGGATGCCACTTGGGCCCGGTCTCAAGGCCATGATCCTTGACGGGGAGCAGGGCGGCATGCTCGCGGTGTGGAACGAAACCGCCGAGGCCGAACCTGCGCAGGTCACCTTGTACCTTGGCGAGGCGCCCACGACGGTTGATCCCTTCGGCAACACGGCACCTCTGGATGCCGTCGATGGTAGGCAGACCATCACAGTTGGCCAGACGCCGACCATTATCCGTGGCATCGACCCGCGGCTCGCGTTGTTCCGGGCAGGCTTCGTGCTCGATGATCCCTTTGTCCAGTCGCTGCAGGTGGCTCACCGTCGCGTCCTGAAAATCCATAACCCCTGGCCACGCACGCTCAACGGCCACTTTACGTTTACGGGCCCGGAAGGCTGGACGATCCAGCCCCAGCGTAAACACATTTCAATCGCGCCTGGCGATACCGCGGAAGTCCCCATCGCGATGCGTTTCCCGATTCAGGAGAACGGCGGATTGAAGCCACTCACCGCAGACTTTGCTTTCAATGTCGGCGAAGACTATCAAGTTACCCTCAGGACCCCGGTCGAGTTGGGGCTGGAAGGGGTGACTTTCGACGCCGCTGTCATTGCCGAACCGGGCAAGGTGCCCGGTACGATCGACGCGCTGGTCACCAACGACAACACGCCGGAGCTCACCGGTACGGTCGATGATCCGACGGCGACGATCAGCGTTACGGTCAACGGCAAC
>JBMZAP010000210.1:0-4554 GCA_049611445.1 Phycisphaeraceae bacterium
AAACTGGGAGTCGCGTGGGACGGGGTATCCGGTCGATCCGACGAGCGAGCTGTGGTGAGGTAGATCAAGGGGAGTCATTTTCGAGGGCTTGCCCCCCCGGGCGTGGCCCGGCGGCTGCTTTCGTGCCGCTTTCCGCATACCTCGGCGGGGTCTTGCATTGAAGTGGGGATGTAGCCGCGGGTGGCACTGACAAGTGGCGTCTGCGGAGCTTGTCAGTGTTGTTTGATTCGTCGCGCTGGTCGCACTGACAAGGCGGGCCTTGTCAGTGGCACCCGAATCATCGTGAGGCTGCGACCCGGCAGAGTGAGGCAGCCGCCGCGTCACCACGCGGGGGAGGGGCGTCGCACACGCCGAGCAGCAACATGATCCAATGGGTCTTTTGCATGGCGATTTTTATACCAGCACAGGGGCGCAGGGTTTGTAAATGAACAAAAATGATGGATATTTACGGCTCGAGGTCTACAATATAAGCCGTCGTAGTGGCACGTGAATCGATTTCTACGGCGGCCATCGCACCGAGTGGCAAAGTCTGATGCGAGGAGATCCTGGCGTGAGTGTGTTCAAACAGAGTTGGATCGCATGTCTGTGCCTGGTCCTTGCGCAATCTGCTGCAGGGATCACGATTGACGATTCGACGTCGGCCTTGAACGACCGCTTTGCCAACGACCCGTCGTTCATCATGGCCAATTACGACCTCTCAGGCGTTGGGCGATCCAGTGATGGCCGATGGGCGACGCTGGTCAGCCGGAATGTCTTCGTTTCGGCCAACCACTTCCGTCCCGGGTCGAACAGCAGCATTACCTTCTTTGCGACCAATGATCCAACAGGTGCCTCGGTCACACGTTCCGTTGCAACAGCTCAGCGCATCGATAATTCGGATATCTGGATTGGCAAACTCGACAATCCCGTGCCGTTGGGATATGCGAGCTATGACTTCGCGACTGAGAATATCGGCAGTAGTCGGCAGTTCAATCGGTCGGTCTACCAGGGGGAGAATGCCTTTGTGTTTGGACAGTCGCCGAATTTCAGTGGCCTTCAGGATGTTGCGGTAGGTCGAAACGTACTTGATCGTTGGTTTTCCAGTGTTGATGCGGCCGGCACAATCGACAGTGCGATTGCTGCGGACGTCGAGAGCGAATCACAGGACGTGACCTATGAGGCGTTTCTTCAGGGAGGGGACTCCGGAGGGCCGTTGTTCGTCGATTTCAACGAGGGCGACAGTAATTATGACCTCAGGCTTGTGGGCACCAACTGGTTTGTCGCGCAGGTGGGTAACCCCGCTGTCGATGTGAATGGCTTTGCGTACCTTGGTAACTACGATCAGCAGATTCAAGCGTTTATTGATGGCAGCCCGATTCCGGGCGACTTGGACGGGGATGGTGATGTTGACAACGCGGATATCGGTACGGCCGTCGGAAACTTTACCGGTGCGGGAGGCAGCACCTCGATGACCTTTGCAGATGGTGATATGGACGGTGATGGCGACATCGATAACGCAGACCTTGGCGTAATCGTCGGTGCCTTCACGGGCGCAATGGCCAATCTATCCAGTGCGTCGGTTTCAGAACCATCGGTCCCTGAGCCCGGGTCGATACTCTTGCTTGGTATGGGGGGATTGGCTTTGTTACGCCGACGGCGTTGAGTTGATCGCTTGACTGGTCAAAACTCTCGTCGCTGACGTGCTGGCGCGATGTTCATCACCTTGCGGTACTTGGCAACGGTTCGGCGGGCAATATCGATGCCTTGCTCTTTCATCGCTTCGACGAGTTGGTCGTCGGTCATCGGATTTTTCTTATCTTCCTCGTCGATGACTTCCTTGAGTTTGGCCTGCACGGCACCCCAAGCCATGGACTCGCCGTCGGATGACTCCGTTCCGCCCGAGAAGAACATGCGTAATGGCAGAATGCCGCGCGGGGTCTGCAGATATTTTTCGCTGACCGCTCTGCTGACGGTGGCAACGTGGATGCCGAGTTGGTCTGCGACGGTGGTCATCGGCAGAGGCTTGAGTGCTTGCGGCCCCTGGTCGAAGAAATCACGCTGGGCCTGAACAACCACGCCGATGACCCGGAGCAGGGTGTTGTTGCGCTGGTTGATCGCATCAATCAGCCAGCGGGCGCTGGAGAGGTTTTTAGCGACAAAGTCGCGCGTCTTTTTGTCGGCCTCTTTGTCCTTGGCCAGGTCCTGATAGTCGCGGGAGATCGTCAGTGCAGGGAGTCGGCCGTGGGTCAGCGTAGCGATGTAGCTGTCGGACTCATCATCAAATTCAATGGTCGCATCGGGCGTGATCGTCCGGACCTCATCCGAGGCGAGCAGTCGGCCGGGATGCGGATGGAACTGGCGGAGTTTGAGGACGGCTTGCTGGAGTTCCTCGATCGTGTGATCGGTGGCCTTGGCGATCTTCGGGTAGCGGTTGGCCTCGATGTCCTTGAGGTGGTGGTCGATGAGTTGGCGGGGTAGTTCCAGATCCGCTTCGGGGTCCTCGTCGAGTTTGGCATCGATCTGCAGGAGAAGGCATTCGCGGAAGTCGCGTGCGCCCAGGCCAGGTGGGTCGAGGGTCTGCTGCAGGAGGCTGGTCGTTGCGGCGATGAGTTCGGGGGTGGTCTGTGCGGGGGCGTCGGGGAGGAGGTCCTCCACGGGCGTTCGGAGGTAGCCATCGGCATCAATGAACCCGATGAGGTACTCGCCAAGGGGCACCAGGTCTTCAGGGATCTCGGCAAGGTGCCACTGGTCGATGAGCTGATCGTAAAGCGATGCGCCGCGGGCAGCGGTGTTGGCCATGGCATCAAGCTTGCCATCGCGTTCACCAGCGGAACTGGAGATCTGTCGTCTGGCGAAGTCTGAGCCGGACTCGAAGGTGTTGGATTCCCAGGATTCGCCGTATTGTTCGGAGAGGTTGGAGAGCCGCTCGAAGTCGTCTGCGGCTTCCGCGTGATTGGCCGCACCTTCGTCGACGACGAGTTCGCGCTCGCCTTCGTGGTCGTCACGCTCGGCCTGGTCGCGCTCGGCCTGAAGGGTGTCGGCGTCTTCGCCGGCCTGTGCAATCTCGAGGGTGGGGTTGGACGCGAGTTCCTGCTCGATGCGCTCTTCCAACGCCGGGGTCGGCATCTGAAGAATCTCCATCGACTGGATCATGCGCGGGTCCAGCTTCATCCGCTGGTCCATGCGCATCTGTTGTCCGGTGTCGAATCTCATGGCATCCGTGCTCACTGCAGACGGGGCGTTCAGGCATCAGTGCCTTGGCCCGGGATTTGCATTATCGCAAAGATGATACCACCGCGGACGCGACAGGAGGTTATCCACCGGATTTTGTGCGGGCCTGAATGGCATCGCTGAGCACGGCCTTCGAGACGGTCTGCAGGCTGGAGCCCACCGGCATGCCGCGTGCCAGGCGGGTGACCTTGACGCCTAGCTTGTTAAGTGCCTCTGCTAGATAGAGGGCCGTGCCATCGCCTTCCAGCGTGGGATTGGTGCCGAGGATGACCTCCGCGATGGGGCTGTTGTCGGATGCGCTTTTCACACGGTCGAGCAGGCCATCGATATTGAGTTCTCCTGCCCCGATTGCTTCCATGGGCGACAGCCGCCCCATGAGCACGTGGTAGCGCCCCTTGTATGCTCCGGCCTGCTCGATGGCCACGACGTCGCTGGGTTGCTCAACGACCAGCACTGTTCCGGTATCGCGATTGGGATCGTCACAGATCGGGCAGGGGTCCGACTCGGTCACGTGACCACAGGTGCTGCAGACCTTCAGGTTCGTGCGGAAGCGGGTCAGGGCTTGGGACAGTGCAACTGAACTGTCCGCAGGCTGGCGGAGTAGGTGAAAGGCGATACGCTCGGCTGATCGCCGGCCAATGCCGGGCAGTTTCTCAAGTTCATCGAGCAGGTTGTCATAGGCAGACTCGGCCATGCTAGGATTGTAGCTATGAACCCGGATGACCATGTTTGTCTTTGTTTCCACGTCAGCCAGCGTAAGGTGGTGAATTACTGCAAGCGTGAGAAGCCGCCCGTCGCGAGCCTGATCAGCGAATGCTTGTCAGCGGGCACAGGTTGCGGGTGGTGTGTGCCGTTTTTGAAGTCGCTGCACAAGCAGGCGTTGGATGGGGTCGAAGAGCCTGACCTGCCGCATAGTCCTGAAGAGTACGCAAAGAAGCGGGCCAGCTTCCGCGAAACGGGCAAGCGGGACGCTGATTAATGCCGGTTCGATTACAGATAGAGCAGCGTGATGGCCATCGTGATAATCGTGCCGTTGTGCATCGCATGCGCGGTGATCGGGGCGACCAGTGAGCCACGCCACTGCCTGAGTCCCGCAAGGACGATGGCGATCGACATGAGAAGCGGGACACTCACAACGCCCTGCGGGTGGATCGCGGCGAAGATAAACGAGGTGACGATCGTGGCGGCAAGCCAGGTGGCCCAGCCGGGGATTTTCCGCATGTGGCGGTAAAACGCTGCACGAAAGACCATCTCTTCGACCAGGGGTGCCCAGACGATCGTTGCGAGGACGAGGAGGATGATCTCATAGGTGCCGCCGGTCAGGATCTCTCTGCCCGCGGGGTG
>JBMZAP010000211.1:0-4521 GCA_049611445.1 Phycisphaeraceae bacterium
AGGGTCGTCGTCACGGTGCGTGTCATCTTTGGCCTTTCTGCTGAGTACGAAATGATTTTAACAGAGCACGAAGCGCCGTCGAGCGATCAATGTCACAGAAGACCCGTGCCACTCGCTGACGCTTCATGCTCTGATGAAGTCCATCAACCCGCAAACTCGTTGCCGACCTTGCGGGCACGCTCGGGCTTGTCGACGTTGACACCCAGAGCGAGGCCAGCTTCAACCAACAGGTTCCAGCCGGCAGCCATATAGACATAGCCGGTGAGATCGCCGCAATCCTGGATCTTGATCGTCGGGAAGCGGGTGTCGCGCGTGCTGATCGCGATGATGTTGACGCCGACACCATCGACGAGGACTTCCTGGAACTTGGCTTCCTGGTCTTCGATCGGGTCGATCCAGAGGACGACATCGCCGGCGTTCATCACTTCTTCAATGCCGTGGGCCGCGTAGGTCCCTTCAAGGAAGTCGCTGGGCTTGCGTGTGATCTCGTTGGTCTTGAGCGTCAACTCCTCGGCGACACCATCATTCGGGCCTGCCCAGTAAATGACCGGGCTGTCGGTGATCTGCTTGGTGATCTCGGCAGGGATCTCGGCGGCGAGCGCGGATTGCATGGCGCTGGAAAGGTCGGCAAGGCGGCCCGCTAAACCTGTGTCGCCGGCCGCGGCTTCAACGATCGTCTGCACGACAAGAGCCTGCTCGATCACGCTCTTGGTCGCGGCAACGGCACCCTCTTCGCCACAACCGAGCACATAGCCGGCTTTGGAAAAGGACTCGAGCTTGCTGTCCGCAAAAGCGGTCAGCGAAAACAACTTGTCGTGACCACCCTCCTTGAGCTTCTTAAAGAGCTGAATCACCTCGGCGGTTCGGCCGGAGTTACTCGCGCCGATCACGGCCCAGTTGTCGAGCTTGTAAGACTGGCTCTGGAAACCCGCATCGGTGTGTAGCTGCAAATCGTAGCCGCGCTGACGGGCGACCTTGATCGCGTGCTTGGCAGGGAAGAGGCGCGAAGAGCCTTCGCCGGTCAGGTGCAGCTTGCCCGTGAGTTTCAGCGCGAGGGCTGCGACATTGTTGATCGCCTCGGGCTTAAAAGCCTCGACGATCCCGGGCGTATCGAGCATGTCTTTGCAAAGACCAAAGTCGGCATAGGGGGCGTTGTTATTCATGGGTGTCGTGTGGTTGAGTTGTTTGTAGAGGTGCGAAGCGCGACTGGCTTGATTACGGCTTGGCCTTCCTGGTGGACAGGTGCCCCAGCGTCGGCAGCTCGCCGACCAGCGGCGTGATGTAGTCAATGAAAGCCTTGGTGACGTCCATGCCGTCCTTGCTGATGTACTTGTCGGGCATCTGGTGCTCGAAGTTGGCGACCTTGGCCAGCGGCGCGGTGCCGTAGGCGGCCTTGTAGGGCTCGCCCTTCTTGTTCGCGCGTTGGATCGTGACCATGACGCCGGACTCGCCCTTGGTGGCCAGTTGGACGGCCTTCTTACCGCAGTTGTAGGCCTCGGCATAGTCAAGCTTCACGCCACGGTCCTGCGCTGCCATCATCAGCGACTCAACAATCTGGAACTCGCCGCGCCAGCCGAACTTGTCGCTGATCATGCGGTGCAGCGCCATCGCGGCGCTGGAGCCGCCCATCGCGCCAAACTCGGTATTGCCAAACTTGTCCTTTGTGCCGGAAGCCGAAACGGGGGTGCCGTCCTTGTAGGTCACGCCTTCGCCGCAGACGATCGAGACGTAGCCGTACTTCGCGTGGGTCTCTTTCACCTTCTTCAAGAACGCGGTCTTATTGAACGCACGCTCGGGCATCAGGATGATGTGCGGCGGGTCGCCCTTGGCACGACGCGCGGCCGCCGCAGCAGCGGGCAACCAACCGGCGCTTCGGCCTACGGTCTGGAAGACGCTGAACTGGTCAACCTTCTGCATATCACGGTTCAGGATGCCGCCCTGTTGGATCGACAGCGCAACGTATCGCGCCGCCGATGGGAAGCCGGGCGTGTGGTCGGTGCCATAGAGGTCGTTGTCGACGGTCTTGGAAACCCCGACGCCACGCATCTCGTAGCCCTGCGCGTTGGCGTACTCGACGACACGGTGGATCGTGTCCATCGTGTCGTTGCCGCCGATCATGAAGAAGTAGCGGATGCCGTACTTTTTCAACTGCTTGAGGATCGGAGCAAAGTGCTCATCCTGCAGCTTCAAGCGCGACGAGCCCAGCGCGGACGAGGGCGTGTAGCGCACGGCCTTGAGTGTTTCGTCCGACTCAGCGCTGAGATCGAGCAGGTGGTTGTTGAGCACGCCCTCGATGGCGAAGCGCATGCCGAAGACGCGGTCGATAGCCTTGGCCTTCTTCGCGGCATCGACGACACCGATCATGGAAGCGTTGATGACGGAAGTCGGTCCGCCGGATTGTCCGACAATTGCATTACCTTTGAGCATAGGGGTCTTTTGTTTGGGTTAGGGGTGCCCCTCCTTCTTGCCAAGCGGGGCATGATACCGGCAACCGTCGTTGAGTTGTTAAGATGCCGCGCATGCCTGACCCTGCCCCCATCCTGTATCTCGGTGACACCCGTTTGGACGGCGCTGCCAGCTATCTTGCCGGGGTCCTGGCCCATGCCGGGCTGTCGTTTGATTATGTGGCCAGTGATGCCTCGGCTCTGGATCAGCTCCGCGCCGGCCCACGCCGACTGATCATCCTCAGCGACTACCTGGCCTCATCACTTGAGCCCGAGGGCCACGACCAGATCGTCGATTGCCACCGCGAGGGCGCGGGCCTGCTCATGCTCGGCGGCTGGGAGAGCTACCACGGCATGGGCGGGGACTGGGACGACAAGCCCGCCGCCAATGTGCTGCCCGTGGTCATGTCCAGCACAGACGACCGGATCAACCACGACCAGCCCGCGTTTTTGCGACCAACAGCCGATCACCCCATCGTCACCAACCTGCCATGGGATGAGCGCCCGCCAACCATCGGCGGGTACAACCGCTTCACGCCCAAGCCCGGCTCAACGACGCTGCTCGAAGTCGTTCGACAGCAGGTGCAGCGTGATGGCGAAAGCTTCTCCGTTCGCAGCAGTGTGATCGATCCGATGCTCGTCGTGTCCGAGGCAGGCCCCGCACGCACGGCCTGCCTGGCCACCGATGCCGCACCACACTGGGTCGGCCCGCTGGTCGACTGGGGCACCGACAACGAAACACCTTCCGGAGCTGGCCGCGTTGCATGCCACGGCCCGGGTGCAGAGCCCGTCGAGGTGGGCCGGTACTATGCACAGTTCTTCACCCAGCTCGTGACATGGACCATGGGCGGCTGATGCCCGGACACCCTTGCAAAACATCAAGCCATGACTTTCCAATACGCCCGTAAATCAACCCACAAAGTCCACCGCTACGACACGCTTGAGGGCATCACCGGCAGCGCGGACGTCTCCAAGGAAACATGGCTCTTCGCCTGCCCGCACGATGATGACATCGCGATCGGCAGCGGGCTGTGGATGAAGGCAGCATGCGAGGCAGGCGTGGAGGTACACCTGCTCGCGGCGACGGATGGACGCATGGGCTACTGCTCACCTGAAGAGAAGCAGACGATCGCTCAGACCCGGGCGGCGGAACTCGTCGAGTCCTGCAAGGCACTGAGCCTGACCGACGAGAGTCGCATCCACCTGCTGGGCTTTCCGGACTGCAACCTCGGTCAATACCTCGGCCGACGCCCCGCTACCGAGGGCGACCCGCAGGTCGCGGGGTTCACGGGGCTGCAGAACGCGTTTGTGCACAAGCTTCGAGAGATTCGGCCCACGCGGTTGTTCATGCCCTCGCCGATGGACTATCACCCCGACCACCAGGTCGTCTACAACGAGATGCAGATCTGTATCTTCCACGCCAACGGCGACATCTGGCCCGAACTCGGCCCGCCAACGCAAGTTCCCGAGGTCTACGAAATGGCGATCTACTGCGACTTCCCCGAGCCGCCCAACCTGCAGCTCAAGTGCTCGGATGAACAGTTCGCCGCCAAGCTCGACGCCATCGCAGCGTATAAGAGCCAGAAGCAGATTGAGTTGCTGGTACAGAAGGTCAGGGACGCCGGACCGTTCGAGTACCTGCGCGAGGTGAACTTCAAGTTCTACTCCGCCTCGGCCTACCACCACTTGTTTGAAGATTAACTCAGACTAGATTTTGCTTAGCCCAATCTTTATCAAAGATTTCTGTTAACTCCGTGTCTGCTCCTAATCGCCCGGCAAGGTAGCTAACCTTGCTGTAAAACCGCAAGTCACCACTGCTTTTACCGGTAAATTCGCAGGCAAAGAAACCTAGATCATCGGTGAAAGCAATAAGATCAATTGACTCTGGGTAGTGTCTGGTTTCGGTCGGCCCATCTCCAACTGACCGCTGATAGGTCTTGTTAATACCATTGAGTCTTGCGACAAGGCGCGGGGTGCGATCACGAAACTCTTGCAACAACTCAATGAAACGATCAAATACTTCGGGACCTTCTCCGTATTGATCTGTGAGTAGCGACTCCCACCCGATATTTGCACT
>JBMZAP010000212.1:0-4291 GCA_049611445.1 Phycisphaeraceae bacterium
CAGGTAAAGCGGCACACCTTCACCCCCTGCAACACCGCCGCGCGGATGGTTTTCCATCACCTCACGCGAGCTGTTGAACCAGTACTCAATGTGATACTCCAGCGGCCGGCCGTTGGACGTATTGCTTGAGGTTGGATGGTCGAGTTGCTCATAGAGCTTCCAGGCAAACTTACTCGGCCCCCATGGCGACGAGCGGTGGATCTCCAGCCCGTCACACTCCATGTGTGTGATGCCATTACGGTTGCAGAAGTCCGCGTATCGCTGGACGACTTCGTCCAGCAGATCGCCGGACGGATCGGGAACAAAGACCTGGCCATACGCCCGATTGAGCCCTCGCACCAGCGCGTTCTTGTCGTGATGGGCTGCGGTCGTGTCATAAAAGCCGCGACGACAGTGCTCGAGCAGCCAGACGTCCCCATCGGTCTGCGAGAACTTGCCGACCTCGATCAACTCGTTGCCGACCTGGATCAGACGCGTATTGATGTAAGAGTAGGTGAGACCCCGCCGATCCGTTTCGCGCGAGTCATCCTGCTTCGGAAAAATCTGACCGGGCGCGGGCCAGAATCGGAGGGTCGTGGCCTTCGCATCCACTGCATCAACTAAAGCGCCACGTGTCCACGTTGCCAGCCGGGCATCGGGCACAGGCTTCATGTAATCCGGATCCCCCGGCGCGATCGAGCAACTCACCACATGGATCGCCACGCCCAAGCCAAGCTTCTTGCAGTAGGTCGTGAACTGACGAAAATCCTCTTCACCCGACGGGAAGATGTCGCGGTTGACATGAAGAAACGAGTTATGCCTCGGCCAATACTCGCCACGCCAAGCGTCGGTGTGCAGGTAGACACGCTTCATGCCGATTGCCTTGGCCTTGTCAGCCAGGCGGTAGAGTTCCTCAAGCGACGAGCCGCCCAGGATCATCGTGCTCTGATCTTCAAACGTTGCCTGCCAGTCCTTGAGCCACTGCCTGGCACGATCGATCGTCCACTCACCCTCGACCTTGGGATGCGGCAGGCCTTCGTTCACCCAGAGGTGCAGGAGCGTCTCATCGTCGTCGGCCTCATCGGTCGGCGCAGACAACGCGAATGCCCCAAGCGGGTCCCCTTGCGATTTCGCCCAGAGGTAAGGCATCGTGGCACCGACATAAGTGCCATGCCTGAACCGCTGCGTCATATAGTCGAGCGGCACAACATTCACACCGCCGTGTGTGAGAAGCTTGAACGCGAACGCGGTCACCTCCTGACCCTTGGCCGGCTCGAGTGATTTGATCCGAATCGCCAGATAGCGCTCCGTGGCTTTGACCACAGCACGAACCTTCACCAAGTCGTGGCTCAGGAGAAGCATCCCCCCGCCGGCATCGGTGACGCGCAGCAGGACATCCTGCTTCTTGCCCGCCTCGTCCTGCAGCGTTGCAACAAACCCCTGCCCGCGACGGTGGTCCGCGTGGAGGTTCCTACCCGTCTGCTTTTCTATGAACTGCGATGGTGTTCCATCCGCATCGAAGTGCAAGGCAAATCGCGGCGTATCGAGCACAACCTGTGGCTGCACAGTTCCGCCGCCAAACAAAACGATCAATCCAAGCAACAGAACCGGCATATTAAGTCGAGTCATTCCAGTGGCACCAGGTACGCGTCGGCCCAGTCGGCGTGGTCGCCGCCCTTGTCGCCGTCTGCGGCCGTCACAATCAAAATGAGTTCTTTGGCTTTCGATATATCAATCTCTATCGGCTTTCGCTCAACCCCATCTTGGCTATGGATGACGCCAGAATCATAGGCGGTCTTACCATCGACCCTGATGATCATCTGCAGCTTGCCACGGTGGGCGTCATCAGGCCCTGGCACAACGTGAAAAGTCTTGTACTTGCCATTAATCGGGAATACGATCTCCGAGTCGGCGTGCACGCCCAGCCCCTTCTCGTACTGCTTGCCCCCAATAGAAATTGGAACATCCGTGACTGCGCGATTGTTCATCACGCGCCAAAAACTGTTGTTCCGACTGGACATCTCCTTAGTCAGATAGACCTTGCCGTCCTTGGCTACCGCCTCGTCCAGCTCCTCACGTTCAACTGAGTCCTTGACCGCCTGATTAAACGCGTCATTGAACCCATCATTGCCAGTGCGATTAGCCTTGTAATCATGAGGATAGGGGCGCTTGCCATAAGTCCCCTCTATCCAGCGGAGATCTTTAAGAACCATTGGGCTGCCCTCCCAGAGTTCCTTGCTTGCATATGGCCCCTTGATCTTCGCGACCGGCGTAAAGAACAATTCGGTCGACTCGTGCCAGTCGGGCATCGGCTGACCTTCGTCATTTTTGAAATCACTCGCCGAGAGTGCAACGTCGTTGATTCCGGCGTTGGGCAGATCGACAATCGCATGGAACGTCTGCTGACGCCGACCGGTATAGCCCTGCCAGGCATTGACAATGATGCCGACGGCAAGCTTATTACCTGGCTTGTCGGTCACCGCAGTAAATGCGAGCTTGCCACCCTTGGGGCCGACCCATGACGGGTCGACAACTTTCCGCGTCGCGTAAAACCAGTGATGCGGATTGTCATAGTTCAGCCGATACCAATCGCGCCAGCCCTGCTTGAAGTCATCGATCAAGCGTTCAGGCTTTTCAGTGACAAGGGAGTCGGCCTTCTGCAGATCTTCCGGATAGGCAATTTTGTAAGTCGAACTCACCGTAATCCTGTCCGTCGGCGGCACGCCGTGACGCATGGGGAGCGTACGCCCCAGCTTGTACGTGATGTTCGCGAACGCGAAGAGCGGCTCGTTCGTGTCGAACAAGTGGCAGTGCGCGATGTAGGCACCGCCCTCTTTGCTCGTTGCCGCACTACGCCAGAATCGAATGCGTGGATCACGGGCGTAGCCGTAGTACACCTGAACATCCGCAATCTCCAGTCCTGAGGACGTATCCGGCACCACTCGGAACAAGGGCACCGCACCCTCAGTCAGAATCAATTCTGCCTGCGACTGCCTTGGAAAATTCATCTCGCCTTGCAGGTGGGCAACCATCCACATGAAGCGGGCGCTATCGGTCTCGTTGGTGAAACGGTGATTGAAGTGCGGCGCAAGTGCCGTGATTCGCTCGGTTTCTTCGGGCAGCAGCTTCATGCCCTTGATCGCCCACTCCATTGGGGCGTTGAAGTCGTTAGTTGCCTGCAGGAACAACGTCTTCGCCTTGATATGTGGCCAACGCGACGAAGGCGATACAAATTCACGATACCTTTCTCGATTTTCTCCAGGCCGCATGTGGCGCGCACTGCCGGGCAGACCCCACATATCGTCGTAGAGAAATCCCGTTCCGCCGACCGATGGCGACGCAGCTTTCACACGCGGATCGACCGCGGTCAGCACAGTGAGCCTGCCCCCCATCGAGTGCCCTTCGACGCCGAGTTGGTCCGCATGAACCTCGGGCCGCTGCTCCAGAAACGTCAGCGCCCGCCAGGCCGCGACCGTGACCAGGTTCCAACTGCTGTTGAGTGGGTGATGCTCTTTATGAAGAGTATGCGGGGTCGGGTACACGCCGTTGTGATGCGTTAACGCCTGCTCAGTAATACCCGGGCGGATGAAACCCGCAGCAAGCCCCTTCCAATCCGTATTGGGTGTTGACTCGTCGCAACCTTCAAGAACCCGCCCACCCCAGTTGATGCTGATACTGGCAAAGCCCAACTCGACCCAATCCTCGACACGCGGCAGGTGGGCACGCTGACCCCCGCCGTGGATCTGAACGATGCCCGGGACCTTAGTATTAGCCGATGCCCCCTTGGGGTAGCCATAGAACGCCGACATAATCGGCTTGACGGCCTTATTTGTTCCTTTGAACGCGCCGATGTCGTAGCGCACAAGCTGGAACACGCCCTTGTCGGTTTCCCACTGCTTAACAACCTCAACATTTAAAGGCTCGGAACTCGAGTCGTAACCTTCCCACCATGGCTTGCCCTGCTCCGCGGAAGCAATAAAAGAAGGCGAGACTAAAAGAAGAATCAAGCACGACAGTGATATTGCACGACTTATCATCCACTGGTCCCATTTTTTGAGCTTGCAGGCCATATCAACTCCTGTTGTGTTGCAACGCGGCCGATGAAAGACGCGATCGGGCACAATCTATTTCAGCTATTAAAGTATTATAACTCGACTTTGAAGCAAAGCTTGACTATACTCATTTTGCCTAAAGCTGCAGCAAGCGGACCGCCCCGCACAAAGACTGCAGCCTTATCTGTAAACCGGCTTTCTGCCTGCGAGGTCGCCTGCATGAATGGTGTCAAACGATCGGGATTTACATTAATCGAATT
>JBMZAP010000213.1:0-4069 GCA_049611445.1 Phycisphaeraceae bacterium
GAGTGGTTGATGTCACTCGCTTACGCTTCGTGCTCGGATGATTCGGCTTTGCCGACGGACAGGCAAGAAAACCTGCTCTACCCACCCATTGAATGGTACCACGCCTTTCTCAAAACGCGATAACGCTTGAAGGAGAAACAAACGGAGCAAGGCCCTGTAGCCGCCGGGCAACGCCCGGGGGTCGAATCGCAGAGAGCTTACATACCCGGGCGGTGGCGGTGACGCCCCACTGACTCAACTACGCCGCCCCTTCGACGGCGCTCAGGCCATATGGCGGCAGTGAGCCGGGGCTGGCGCATCGGCCCCTTGATCCGTTTATTCTTCGCCCTGCTTCGCTTCGATCACGCCGATGTCTGCGAGCCACTCGAGGCATTCGCCAGGCCAGGCCGCCGAGTCGGTCCCGCGGCGGCCCATCGCATACGCGTGTCGGCCCTTCTCATAACCCAGCAGCTTGCTCTGCCTGATGCCATGCTTCTGCAGCGCCTCGTAAAACAGTACGCTGTTTTTGAATGGCACCTCGTTGTCATCCTTGGAGTGCACCAGAAGCGTTGGCGGCGTCTGCTGGCCCACCTGCTTGTGGGTACTCATCAACTCGAGCAGTTCTTCGCCGGGGTCGGGGCCCAGCAGGTTCGTCGTCGAACCCTTGTGCGCGGGCGGCGCCCCCATCGCAATCACGGGGTAGATCAGGACAGAGAAGTCCGGCCGACTGCTGACACGCTCGACGGGATCCTTTGATTTTGAGTCTGCGCCCTTGTGGAACACCGTCGCGGTCGAAGCGAGATGCCCTCCGGCGCTGAAGCCCATCACGCCGATACGCTCAGGGTCGAGGTCCCACTTCTTGGCGTTAGCTCTGGTGAGTTGTATCGCCCGCTGGACATCCATCATCGGTACCGGGTGCCGATAGGGCTTAAGACGATAACGCAGGAGCACCGCGGTGATGCCATTGTCTTGCAGCCACTTGGCCGCGGGTACGCCTTCGATCCCGGTGGCAACCGCGCCGTAACCACCGCCCGGGCAGACCACCACGGCCACCTTCGTGCGGCCCTGTTCCTTGGCGTGGTACACATCGACCATCGGCTCGTGGATGTCGAAGTGAAAGCCACGACTGTAGCGCATCTCCTTGACCTGCTCGCCCTCTTTCAGCGTTGGCTCGCCGGGGGCCTTGCCGGTGTAGAGCTTGATCTGCTCATAGCCGGGGTCTGTGCCCTGCGCCAACGCGGGGAGCGACAGAGCCACCAATCCTGCGAGAAGCAGAACAAACCAAGATGAACCATGAGAAGAACGCATCATGTGTCGTTTCCTTTTTATGCATCCGTAACAAACAAGCTATTTCTTCGGAGACGAAGCTGGTGGGAATAGTGCGGCTGTCTCACTCATCTCCTTTTCCCACTGGTCCAGCAGATCACTGAGTGCCTTTGCCTTTTCCGGATTTGAAACAGACAGGTCGTCCTGCTCCTCGAGATCCGTCTTGAGGTTGTAGAGCGTGGTCTTGTACTTGGCATTATCACGCATGTTGTAAGTACGCAGCAGCTTCCAATCGCCGACACGGACGGCGGACTGGCGGATGAGGTTGATGCCTTTCCACGTGACGACATTTCGCCTGCGAAAAAAGAGCGGTCGATCGGCCCGTAGCTGCGCCTCGCCGATGAGTGCGGGGACAACATCGACCCCATCGAACGGCTTGTCTCTCGCCGGCCTGGCGCCGCCCGCCGCAGCAATGGTTGCCGTCAGATCCATCGCGGTAACAGGCGTCGTGAAGGTCTTGCCCTTGGGCAGCCGAGCCGGCCAGTGGAAGATCAATGGCACACGGATGCCACCTTCCAACAGCGACTGCTTCTGGCCGCTGAGTGGTAGATTCCGGCCGATGAATTTTGCCCCGCCGTTGTCGCTGGTCACGATGACAAGTGTGTTGTCCGCGACTCCCTTGTCTTCCAAGGCCTGAAGTACGCGGCCGATCTCCATGTCCAGCCGTTCGATCATCTTGACGAGCGTCGGCCGGTGTTCCGGCTTCTTCTTATCTAACCGCGGCGCGAGGGGCCTGTCCGGGTCCTGAATCGGGTCGTGCGGGGCCTGAAACGGCAGAAAGACAAAGAAGGGCTTATTGCTTTTCTCCGCGATGAATTTGATCGCCTCGTTTGCAAAAAGCGTGTCCGACCAGATGCCAGAGCGATTCAAAGGCTTACCGTCTTCGTACATATCGAGTTCGCCGTTGGCGACGAGCTTGTGCGTGTAGAAGTCGTGGTTCAGGTGCAGGCCGACCCATCGATCAAAGCCGAAGTTGTTGGCCGGCGTACGATTGAGGTTGGAGACATTCCACTTGCCGAAGCAACCTGTTCGGTAGCCCGCATCTTTCATGAGCTGCCCGATGGTCGGGTGCTCAACCGGATCGAGCTCTGGCGAGCCGCCGCCGAAGTAATCCTCATAGGTCGGTCCAAATCGCGCGGGGTAACGACCGGTCAGGATTGCCGCACGGCTCGGCGAGCAGACGGGGAACGCGGCATACCCATCGGTGCAGCGCACCCCTTGCTCAGCCAACCGGTCCATGTTGGGTGTCTTTACCGGCCCGCCGTAGCTGCCGAGTTCGCCGTAGCCCAGGTCGTCGGCCAAGATAAGGATAATGTTGGGCTGACTCGACGGTAGAGCAAAGACGCTACTGGTCAACAAGAACACCAAGAGATAGGTGAAGTTTCGCATCAGATCAACGGTCCTTTTCCGTCTGCGGGAAGCGCTTGCGCCCATCGCTGTTCACTGGTTTGCCTGATCGTCGGCTCCACCACTCGTCGGCACGTTCTGCGTCATACGACGGATTGGCAATCGGCAGGCGGGCGCCGACATCGACACGCCAGCTATTGAGCTTTGCTTTCAGGTCAGCCACTTTGCCTTTGCGCTGGTCGGCCAGGTTGTTCGCTTCGCCCAGGTCTTCTGCAAGGTGGTAGAGCCCGACGTCTCCGGTACCGTCGAGGTACTCGATCAGCTTCCAGTCCCCTTCACGGATCGCGCTGGCTGGGCGGTCGTGGTGGTAGTGCGGGTAGTGCCAGTACAGGGCTGTGTGGTGTTGTTTGGATGCGGGGTTCGTGAGTAGCGGCAGGAGGTCTTTGCCGTCGATGGTTTGATTGTCCGGCAGCTTGCCCCCCGCGGCCGCGACAAAGGTCGGGTACAGGTCGTGTGTGATTGCGGGTGTGTTGGTGGTCGATCCGGGCTTGGTGACGCCGGGGTACTTCACGATCATCGGGATGCGGATGCCGCCCTCATAGAGCGAACCCTTTTCGTTACGCAGCGGCGCCAGGCTCGAAACATTGTCGTCCGCGTGTTCGCGGTAGTCGTAGCGCCGGTAGAGACCGCCGTTGTCGGAGGTGACAATCACCATCGTTTTCTCGGTGAGTCCTGCCGCCTCGATCGCATCGATGACCCGACCAACCTGTGCGTCTACCTCTTCGACCATTGCCGCATAGACCGGGTGCGGCAGCTCGCGCTTTTGCTCTTCCGCACGCTTACGATACTTCTCAACCAGTTCAGACTTACTCGCCAGCGGGATGTGCACCTGATACGGCGAGAGCATCAGGAAAAACGGCTTGTCCTTCTGCTCGCGGATGAATATTTCGCAGAGCTGCGCCTCGTAGTCCGTACGGAATTGGTTAGCCCCTGGCTTGGGGAGAGATTTGTTGGTTGCACGGAACATCCCCGGGAGGTGTGCCCCGTTGATCTCGGCTGCAAATTCGTAGCCCTGCTTGTCCGGGCCGAACTTGTCGCCACGGCCCAAGTGCCACTTGCCGACGTAGCCGGTGCGGTAACCCGCGGCCTGCAACGACTCGGCGACCGTCACCGTGTCCAAGGGCAGGGCCATCGTTGTCTGCGGCGTGATCACACGCTCAAACGGCCGCCAGTGTCCCGGGATGTGTGCGGTGATGCCGATCCGCGCCTGGTTCTGACCGGACTGCAGTGCACATCGTGTCGGCGAACAGACCGCACCGGACGCATAGAAATCTGTAAAGCGCAAGCCTTCCTTCGCCATACGGTCGATGCGTGGCGTATCGATAAAGTCGTTGCCGTAGCACCCCAGATCCCCCCA
>JBMZAP010000214.1:0-3894 GCA_049611445.1 Phycisphaeraceae bacterium
CCCCTATCCCTTGAGGGAGAGGCCGGGAGAGGCCGGGAGAGGGTGGCGAGTCGTTTCACGCTGAAACAATCGCGTTGATCTGATACGGTTCGGCACCCTCCCCCAACCCCTCCCTCCAGGGAGGGGGGTTAAGGCCAACAACACCTACAGTACCATGACCAAGCAAGACCCCGAAGTAACCGAAGAACAGGCACCCGAAGCGACGGAGTCCGGCCGCAAGAAGCTGCTCGCGGACCGTCGCCGCAAGCTTGACCGTCTGCGCGACGAGTTTGGGCTTGACCCATACGGCCAGCGGATCGATGGGCTGATCAGCCTCGCCGAAGCACGCGCTGCGTATGACGAGGCGGCGGATGAAGCGCACCGTGCCGCTGACGCTGCCGTGCGTGAAGCCAAGAAGGCCGGGACGCCGGAAGATCAGTGGCCAGCCGTCCCGGACGACCGTGCGGTGGTTTCGGTCGCGGGCCGGGTGATGCAGCACCGGGTGATGGGCAACCTGATCTTCATGTCGCTGCGGGATGACACCGCCGACGTACAGGTCGCGATCAGCAAGAAGGCCGTGGGCCAACCCGCGTTTGGGATCGCCAAGGCAACGGACCTGTCCGACATCGTCGCCGTCCGCGGTGCGCTGGGTAAAACAAACACCGGCGAACTCACGGTTTGGGCGTACAAGGATGAGGCCGCTGACGAGGCCGACCCGCTCGGTCCGGGTTTTTGCTTCCAGACCAAATCTCTCGCGCTGCCGCCCGGGAAGTTCCATGGCCTGACCGATGATGAGACCCGCTACCGCAAGCGCTACGTCGATCTGCACACCAACCCGCAGGTCATGGACGTGATGAAGAAGCGGATTCAGATCATCGACGCCA
Source organism: Phycisphaeraceae bacterium (assembly GCA_049611445.1). GTDB lineage: Bacteria > Planctomycetota > Phycisphaerae > Phycisphaerales > Phycisphaeraceae > JAHQVV01. The sequence continues at coordinate 864 of JBMZAP010000214.1, forward strand.
TGCGTGATTACCTACGTGACAAGGGCTACATGGAAGTCGAGACGCCGATGCTCCAGGCCCTGCACGGCGGGGCCGCGGCTCGGCCGTTCAAGACCCACCACAACGCGCTGGACCTGCCCCTGACCATGCGGATCGCGCCCGAGTTGTATCTCAAGCGACTTCTCGTCGGCGGCATGCGGAAGGTCTTCGAGATCAACCGCAACTTCCGCAACGAAGGTATCAGCCCCCGCCACAACCCCGAGTTCACCATGCTCGAGGCCTACGACGCCTACGGCAACTGGCAGACGATGGCCGACATGGTCGAAGACATGGTCTGCACCGTCGCGGAGAACATCATTGGCACGCTGAAGATCGAGCACAAAGATGAGGAAGGCAATGTCACGCGCACGATTGACCTGACCCGGCCTTGGCGTCGCGTGTCGATGGTCGATCTCGTCGAGGAACGCACGGGCTGGAAGTTTGAGAAGAAGCCTGCAACACAGGAAGAGATCGACAAGCTCCGTGATCAGAACCCCGGCAAGGACCTTTCGTTTGAAGGTGAGCCAGCCGAGCAACTGACGGAAGTCTTTGAAAAACTCATCGAGCCGACGCTGATTGATCCCTGCTTCGTCACCCGCGTGCCCGGCGTCATCATCCCGCTCGCCAAACGGTGCAAGGACGACGATTACTTTGCGGACGTCTACGAGCTGGCCATCAATGGCGTCGAGATCAGCCCCGGCTACACCGAGCTTAACGACCCGGACATCCAGGAGCACCACTTCCGCGAACAGGTCGGCGACGAAGAAGAGCAGCAGCAGATCGACGAGGACTTCCTCGAAGCCCTGCGCGTCGGCATGCCCCCGGCCGGCGGCATCGGCCTGGGGATCGATCGCCTGATCATGATGCTGACGGGTGCTCAGAGTATTCGCGACGTGATCCTCTTCCCGCTGATGCGTCCGCAAGGGAAGGATTGAACCGCAAAGGCGCGAAGGCGCAAAGGAAGGCAGTATTCTGGGAGGCCTTGATGCAGGAATTAAGCGAAGAGTTGAATCGTCTATCGCATGATGTGATTGGTGCGGCGATTGAGGTGCACCGTGTTCTTGGGCCAGGTTTTCTTGAACGGAGTTACCAACGAGCATTGGCGATTGAATTGAGAATTCGGGGAATTCAACACACGGTTGAGGCGCCGATTCATCTGGATTACAAGGGGGAGTCGATTGGTGAAGGGCGTATCGACATCTTGGTTGGCAATGATCTGGTTCTTGAACTAAAAACGGTGGACAGGCTTTCAGAAATACATGAGGCTCAAGCCTTGGCCTACCTCAAAGCAACCGGCCATCAGCTCGCACTACTCATCAATTTCAACACGCCTGTGCTCAAAGACGGCATCAAACGTATCATCCGATCAGATTGACCCGCCTTCCTTTGCGCCTTGGCGCCTTTGCGGTTCAAAAACTCGAAGCATGTACAAGCTCCTGCTCATCTCGAAGTACCTCCGCCGCAAGCTTGCGCCGTTGTTTGCGGCCTTGGCGGTGACGATCTGCACGGCGATGGTGATCATTGTTGCGTCGGTGATGGGAGGCTTCTTGGACCTGATGCAGACCACGGCCAAGCAACTGACGCCTGACGTCGTGATCAAGTCTTCGCTGACGGGTTTCGGGGACTACGAGAAGCTGATGGTTCAGCTCGAGAAGCTGCCTGAGGTGGAGCTGGTGACGCCGGCCATTGAATACCCCGCGACGGTCACGATTGGGGATTCGACAGCCCCGGTGCAGGTCATCGGGATGATCCCGCAGCAATACAACCAGGTCGTGCCCTACAACGAGACGTTGATGTGGAGCGCAAGCGACCTGATCGATGACGTCCCATACGAGATGTCGCCCGAGTTAGCACAGGAAATGAAGGCGGTCTACGACCTGAAGGCCGCGGGCAAAGCGTTGAGAACGCCCGAAGGTTTTACGGCTTTCGAGATGGCCGCAGACGGTCCGGCGGCGGTTGTCGGCATCGCGGTCAACCCGTACCAGTACCGTCTGGAAGATGGCTCGTACGCGTTTCACCGCAGCATTGCCAATGCACCGATCACCGTGCCCAACAAGCTGAACCCGATCAAGCTGGCCCTGCCGGTCTTCGCGCCCAATGGTGAGCCGATCGATGCGGTCCAGCTGCGCATCCCGGCAGTGAACGAGTTTAAGACCGGCTACTACGAGATCGACCGCAACGTCATCTTTGTGCCGTTCGACTGGCTGCAGCGTTCGCTGAAGATGCAGCGGTTCGAGGAGTACACGGACTTTGATGAACTGACCGGCGAAGGTGGCGAGGTCGTCATCCAGCCGGCCCGCTGCACAGACCTGTATGTGAAAGCAGCGGATGGTGTGGATGCGGTGCAGCTCCAAGCGGCTTGCGAAAAAGTGGTCGATGACTTTCAGAGTGAGTACTTCCAGAGCTATATCAGTGTGCTGACCTGGGAGAACGTGCACGGCACCCTCTTGGGCGCGGTTAAGAATGAGAAGGGCATGGTCACCTTTCTTTTCATCATTATCTCGATCGTCGCGATCATCATGGTGGCCACGACGTTCTACATGATCGTCTTGGAGAAGACGCGCGACATCGGTGTGCTACGAGCGATCGGGGCACCGGCGACCGGTGTGCTCGGCCTGTTCCTGACCTACGGCCTGGCGATCGGCCTCATCGGCTCGGGGCTCGGTGTCTGGCTCGCGTGGTTCACCGTGACCAACCTCAACAACCTGCAGGACGCGCTGGCAATGAAGCTGGCGACGCTGATCGGCACGGTGGTGCTGGCCGGGCTCGTCTCGCTCGTCGCAGCGATCGTGCTGGCATGGATCAACAAGAAACGGGACTTCACGATCGGTGCGGGCGTGCTTGTGTTCCTCGGCACCTTTGCCGGGCTCATGGCCATTGCTTTCTACGCTTTCCCCGCAATCAGCCTGCCCCTGATCTCCGGCTACGACGAGCAGATCGGCTGGCGGATGTGGGACCCGCAGCTGTACTTCTTCGAAAAGATCCCGGATCAGGTCTACTGGCCTGAAGTGAT
>JBMZAP010000215.1:0-3751 GCA_049611445.1 Phycisphaeraceae bacterium
CGACGCTGCCGTCCTCAAGCTTGACCGATGCGGCATCGCTCTTTTGCTTCGTGTACTTCGTCACATAGGGATTCAGGCCGACGCTGATATCCAGCGTGTCGAAAGAAAACGTTTCGTCACCACTTTCAAACCCCAGGTCTGTAGCGATGGATTGCTGTGCAGAGGTGAGGTAGTCGCCCTTGATCGGCGGGAGGTTGCGTTGGATCTTTCGCCCGTTCTGCTCGCTGGTCAGTTCGATACCGTCCTTGACGAAGCGGTAGGTCTTGGTGACCTCGTCACTGCCTGCCGCGGTGGTGACGACGACGCTGATCGGCTTGAAGTCGGTCGATTCAGTCCACACGATTTTGTGGGTGTAGGTCGAGAGCTCCCCGCCATGAGATTCGACACTGTGCTCGTGATACTGGCTCACGATCGTGTCACCCTTGATCGTCATCGAGCTATGCCAGTAGCCGATTGGCTGGCCCTCAGCGGTGTCGAGATACCAGTTGTCGAACGTGTGCTCGGCCGGATCGATCTGGCCCCAGTCAATGGGCTCGGCCATGGCTTGGCCGGTAAACAGCAACAAGAGGGCGGCAAGAAATTGGGCTAATTGTCGTGTCGGCATTGCTTTATGCTACGACCGATCGTGCCCGCGGGTTGATGCGTTCGGATGATTCAGTTGTGCATTTGGGCAGTCCATGCATCGCTTAAGTCATGATTTGACAGGACTTAAGTCCTGTTTTGCTGTGATTCGCCCGGCCTGATACACTATGCGGCTCGAATGATCGAGATGAAACGAACGCCTGCTCGGCCCGTGGACGGTTCCGCGACGCTTGGCAGAGACGGGATAGGAAACACACCATGAGCATTACCGCAGAGAAAAAACAGGAAGTCATCGGCTCCTACCGCCGCGACGACAAGGACACCGGCAGCCCCGAGGTCCAGGTCGCTGTCCTGACCGAACGTATTAAGGAACTGACCGTCCACCTCAAGCAGCACAAGGCCGACCACGCGTCGCGTCGTGGCCTGCTGAAGATGGTCTCGAAGCGTAACCGCTTGCTGCGATACCTGCGTGAGAACAAGCGTGCGACCTACCTCGAGTTGATCTCGAAGCTGGGTCTGCGTAAGTAATTCAAGCTTTTGGCTGTTAGCCGTTAGCCTTTCGTCTCTTGGTTTGCAGCCGATCCACCGGATCGGCCGACAAGCAGAAGACTGAAAGCTAACGGCTGACAGTTTTTTAGAACCGACCGACGGGCCCGCGAGGTAGCGGGCGGGCGGCGGACGACAGATAGCCCTGACGACTCAATCTTTGACTCGTCTCAGCCACCTGTCTTCTGTTGACCTCGAAAACCGTCGGTCAACCCCCGGTGCATTTGACGCTGCGATGGCCGTGCACCGTAAACCATGACAACCGCGCCATCGCTACAAGGAAACATTGTTATGTCTTACGAAGTACACCGTGTCGAGCTTGAGCTCGGCGGACGCACGCTGTCCATTGAAACCGGCAAGATCGCCAAGCAGGCCGACGGCGCCGTCTTTGTCCAGTACGGCGAGACCGTCGTGCTCGGCACCGCCGTCCGCTCCGACCCGCGTCCGGGTCTGGACTTCTTCCCCCTGACCGTTGACTACCGCGAGAAGATCAGCGCGGCAGGTAAGTTCCCCGGCGGCTTCCGCAAGCGCGAAGGCGCTCCGAACCAAAAAGAAATCCTCACCATGCGGAACATCGACCGGCCGATCCGGCCGCTGTTCCCCAAGGGCTTTATCGACGAAGTCCAGATCCAGTGCTGGGTCATGGCCTACGACGGTCAGAACGAGCCCGATGTCCTCGCTGGCATCGCCGCTTCTGCAGCCCTGTCGATTAGCTCCGCTCCGTTCCAGGGCCCGGTCGGTAACGTCCGTGTCGGCCGTGTGGATGGCGAACTGGTCATCATGCCGACCGCCGCTCAGGACGCATACTCCGATCTGGACATGCTGCTCTGCGGCCACGAAGACGGCATCAACATGATTGAAGTCGGCTCGTACGAGATCCCTGAGAAGGAAATCAACGAAGCCGTCGCGTTTGGCTACGAGTCTGTCAAGGCGATCACCCAGCTGATCAAGGACCTGCAGGCCAAGTGCGGCAAGGAAAAGGTTGGCGGTCCTGTCGTCGTTCCCGAAGACATCGTTGACACCGTTGATTCCAAGCTCGCTGGTCCGCTCAAGGCCGCCAAGACCTCCGATGGCACCAAGCTCGAGCGTTATGCCGCGGTCGCCGACTGCAAGAAGGCGTTCCTCGAAGAGAACTTCCCCGAGCCCGGCGAAGACGCGACCCCGTTCCAGATCAATGCCTACCGCGATCGACTCAAGCTCGCCAAGGTTGCGATCCACGACCTGGAAGAAGTCATCACTCGCGAGATCATCCGCAGTGGCAAGCGTACCGACGGCCGAGCGGCTGACGAGCTCCGCAACATCGAGTGCGAAGTCGGCATCCTGCCCCGCGTGCACGGCTCGGGCCTCTTCACCCGTGGTGAGACGCAGTCGATCGTGACCGCTGTCCTCGGTACCGGTAAAGACGAGCAGATCGTCGACGGCCTTGGTGCGGAGTACTCCGAGAAGTTCTACCTGCACTACAACTTCCCGCCGTTCTCGGTGGGCGAAGCGAAGCGCATCACCGGCCCGGGCCGACGCGAGATCGGCCACGGCAAGCTGGCTGAAAAGGCTTTGCTGCCTGTGCTTCCTGCTGTTGAAGACTTCCCCTACACCGTCCGCCTTGTCTCGGACATTATGGAGTCCAACGGTTCGTCGTCCATGGCCTCGGCCACCGGCGGCACGCTGGCTCTCATGGATGCCGGCGTTCCGATCATCGCACCTGTCGCGGGTATCTCCATCGGCCTGATCCAGGCAGATGAGCCCGGCCAGGAAGATGTCTACCTCACCGATATCCAGGGTGAGGAAGACCACTACGGCGACATGGACTTCAAGGTCACCGGTACCCGCGAAGGCATCACCGCGGTGCAGATCGACATGAAGATCCGCGGCCTGTCGCTCGAGCAGGTTGCTAACGCGTTTGAACTCGCCAAGAAGAACCGCATCGAGATCATCGAGAAGATCGAAGCGGCGATCCCCGAGCCTCGCAAGGAACTGTCCGAGTACGCCCCGCGCATGCTCACCACCAAGATCAACCCGGACAAGATTGGCAAGCTGATCGGCCCGGGCGGCAAGATGATCCGTGCCTTGGAAGAGTCCACCGGCGCGAAGATCGAGATCGAGGAAGACGGCACGATCTTCATCAGTGCTGTTGGCGCTGGCAAGGCAGAAAAGGCTTTGGAACAGGTCGAGCAGATCGGTGCCGAAGTGCAGCCTGACAAGATCTACACCGGCAAGGTCACCTCGATCAAGGACTTTGGTGCCTTTATCGAAGTCATCCCCGGGCAGGACGGCCTGTGCCACATCTCCGAACTGACCGAAGGCTACGTCGACAAGGTCACCGACATCCTCAAAGTCGGCGAAGAAGTCCGCGTCAAGGTCATCCTTGTGGATGACACCGGCCGAGTGAAGCTCAGCCGTAAGCAGGCCTACAAGGAAGAAGGCATCGAAGACCCGTTTGCTGGTAAGGAACGTCCCGAAGGCGGTGGTGATCGCGGCGGTCGTGATGGCGGCAAGCGTCGCGGTCGCGGCGGCAAGGGCCGAGGCCCCAAGGGTGACAAGCCCCAGGGTGAAGGTGACGGCGGCGGCTACGAAGGCAATTCCGAAGGCAACGAGCCCGACGCCGAGCCAGCAGGCGCTGAGAGCT
>JBMZAP010000216.1:0-3492 GCA_049611445.1 Phycisphaeraceae bacterium
AACTGCGTACCGCCCTGATCGACTTCGTCGCGATGAGTGTCAATCAGGATGAGACTGACTACGACAAGGTCTGGGGCGTTGTGAACTTCTGGCGCCAGGGTAAAGGCACCGAGGATGCCCCCGAACAGGTCAAGGGCCGAGGCTCTATTGCCATGATCTGGCAGGATGCGCTCGAGCCGCTCATGGCCGACGGCATAAACAAACTCATCGAAACCGCGCGGTCCAAACAACTCGGCAGCGCTTCGGGCACCGCCTTCACGGCGACCGACGGCGCCCTCACTGTGAACTCTGAAAACGACGACATCTCGCTCAACGGCCTGCCCGCAGAGTACAGCAAGGCCAAGATCACCCACTACCTCCAAACCAAGGGCTTGGGTAAAGAGAAAGAAAACGTCAAGCTCCGTGACTGGTTGTTCAGCAGGCAACGCTATTGGGGTGAACCTTTCCCCATCCTGCACGGGCCCAACGGCGAGATCCGAACCGTCGATGAAGCCGATCTGCCCGTCAACCTGCCTGAGATGGAAGACTTCAAACCATCCGGCAGTGACGACCCCGACGCCCCACCGCAGCCACCCCTGGGCCGCTCGGGCGATGACTGGAAGACCGTTACGATTGACGGCGTCCAATACACGCGCGAACTGAACACCATGCCCAACTGGGCCGGGTCATGCTGGTACTACCTGCGCTATCTCGACAACAAGAATGATGATGCGCTGGTCGGTAAAGACGCAGAACACTATTGGATGGGCGACAACGGCACCGACCTCTATGTAGGCGGAGCCGAGCACGCGGTGCTGCACCTGCTTTATGCCCGCTTCTGGCACAAGTTCCTTTACGACATCGGCGTTGCAACGACGCCCGAGCCGTTTGGTCGATACTTCGCACAAGGCTATATCCAGGCCTACTGCTATCGCGACGAGCGTGAGTTCCCGGTGGAGGCATCTGAAGTGGTAAATGCCGAGGGCAAGCCCGCCGCCGAGGTCGAAGGTCAAAAAGGCCAGTCGTTCTTCTACGAAGGCCAACCGGTCACCGAAGAGTTCGGCAAAATGGGTAAGTCCCTCAAGAATGCGATCGGCCCGGAAGAGATCTGCGATCAATACGGCTGCGATACGCTCCGACTCTATGAGATGTACATGGGCCCGCTTGAGCAGAGCAAGGTCTGGAAGACCGCGGACATCGTTGGTGTCCACCGCTTTCTCAACCGCCTGTGGCGTGTGGTCTTCAACGAAGAGACCGGCGAACTGCGGATCACTGACGACGCCCCCAGCGAAGCGATCGACCGGAAGGTCCACGCCACCGTCAAGCGCGCGACCGAGTCGATGGATGCCATGGCATTTAATGTCGCCATCGCCGCGATGATTGAACTCAACAACGAGTTGGTCAAGCTCGATGCCCCGCCGCGTGTCGCCGTGGAAACCCTGGTCCAATTGCTTGGCCCGATTGCCCCGCACATCGCTGAGGAAATCTGGTCCAAGCTCGGACACGAAAAGTACATCGCCGATGCCGATTGGCCAACCTGGGACGAAGCCAAGCTGGTCGAAGACACGATCGAGATGCCTGTCCAGGTCAACGGCAAGCTCCGCGCGAAGATCAATGTCCCCGCCGACGCGGATCAGGACACGATCGAGGCTGCGGCAAAGGAAGACGAGAACGTCGCCGAGCACATCGATGGCAAGACGATCCGCAAGGTGATCGTGATCAAGGGGCGGTTGATTAATATCGTGGTGGGTTGATCACAGGTGCACCGAAAGCAACAAGTGATGTGGTAAGCGCCGCCTCTATTTCCGATCCGGCCCGTCCACGGTCTTGAGGTATGCCTTGTAGGCCTCGAACTTCGGATCGTTTGTCCGTTTCATGTGCCCAAAGAGCAGGTCTCGCTTCTGACTAACCAGCTTTTGCTGACTTGGCTCGGAGATCCTGTTAGCCAACGCATCTGGGTCAGAGACATAGTCGTAGAGTTCTTCCGAACTCCGGTAGAGATAGTGCTTGACCCGGGCCGCAACGGCTGGGTCAGATTCAGCTCCATTGTTCATCGCCTTGAATGTTCGACCTGACATAGATTCATTTCGAAACTGCGTCTCGCCATCCGACCAGCCGTTCCAGACGTAGCCATACTTTGGCCCGATGACCCCGCGCATCGCGAATTCTTTTCGTGACGACAACGTGTTGATGTGCACAAAGACTTGATCTCGCCCAACGCCTTCGCTGGAGACGCCCGGGTCGATCAGCCCACGGAACGACTGACCATCCGCACCTTCAAGATTTTCGAGCCCGATGATGTCCAACAGCGTCGGCGCCAGATCGATCGAACTGACCATGGTTTTACGGATCACTTCGCCGGGCTTGGTTTTGCCAGGCCAACGCACAATCAAGGGCGTCTTGTTGCTGTGTTGCCAACAGTTCGTCTTCGCGAATGGCACCGCGATGCCATGGTCAGAGAGAAACAGAACGATGGTGTTGTCCGCCTGCCCTGATTCATCCAGCACCTTCAACACCTCGCCGATGATCTCGTCCATGCGTCGAACGGAGGTGAAATACTCGGCGATCTCCAGACGGATCTCAGGCAGGTCCGGGAGGAACCCGGGCAGCGGGACTTCGTCTGGCTTGTAAGGATTCGCGACGAGCGGAACACCCTCCCACTTCTTCTTCCGTTTCTCGCGGTTCTCCTGAGGTGCATTGGCGAACGGACGGTGCGGGTCGTGGAGGTTGACGTTAAGGAAGAACGGCTTGCTCTGCTGTTTGGCAGCTGCGATGCTTCCGGCCGTCGTCTCGCGATACCGCTGATGCGATCGGCCAAAGCCCAGATCGCCCATCGCGTAGATTTCATCGAAAGCGGTCTCATGTCGGCTCGGAACGGTGTGTGTCGCCTTGCCGATCACTGCGGTGTAGTAGCCGGATGCTTTCAATGTCTCTGGCAGCGTCGGGACTCCGGGCTTGATCTTGTCGAAGCCCAACGCCCCATTGCGATGCGGATAGCGGGCGGTCATGATCGCGGCCCGGCCCGGCTGGCAGATCGCAATCGTCACATAGGCGTGATCAAACCGTGTGCCCTGTTTGGCCAGCGCATCGAGATTGGGTGAGACACCTTCCAATTCGCTGCCAAAACAGCCGAGCGAATCCCAGTTCAAATCGTCGGCGGTAATCAGCAGCACATTCGGCCGATCTGCCGCGGCAGCGGGCAGGCAAAACCAGAAAGAAGACAGCAGGCAGGCAATCAGGGGCAGCGTTCGGGGCATCAGAATCTCCAGAGCTTGAGCAGCGATATGGGCTCGAGGCCCGCAACGAGTATAGTGATGGGCCTGCTCCCCGACGATTACAGCCCCTGACCAAGCCCATGATCCTGCTCATCGACAACTACGACAGCTTCACCTACAACCTCGTCCAGCGGATCGGCGAGTTGATGGTGGCCAACGGCAACGACCCCGAGGCCCTGCCGGTCAAGGTCGTCCGCAACGACAAGATCACACCAGCCGAGGCCCTCGCGCTGAACCC
>JBMZAP010000217.1:0-3485 GCA_049611445.1 Phycisphaeraceae bacterium
AGCCGCTGGCGCGGTTGAAGCGGGCAGCGACGAACTCGTCAAGAAGATCGAAGACGGCTGGCTCGACTTTGATGTCGCCGTCGCTGAGCCCGCAATGATGCGTGTCGTGGCTAAGCTCGGCAAGCAGTTGGGCCCCAAGGGCCTGATGCCCTCGCCCAAGGCCGGCACTGTGACCCCTAACGTCGCACAGGCCGTCAAGGACTTTGCTGCAGGCAAGGTCGAGTACCGCACCAAAGACCAGGGCGGCAACATCCACGTGCCCATCGGCAAGCACAGCTTCGACCCGCAGCAGCTCGTGGAAAACGCCCAGACGATGATCGACCACATCATCAAGATCAAGCCCGCGTCCGCCAAGGGGACGTATATCAAGAAGGTCACGATCTCCGGCACGATGACGCCACCCGTCGCCGTCCAAGTCTGACCCGCGTCCCTGAACGACTGAAACAAACACGCCAAACGAAAGGCTGGGCCCACCATGAGTAAGCCCGTTAAAAACCTCATCACCGAAGACTACAAGCGCCGCTTCGAAGGCCTCACCGGAGCCGTCCTCGTGGACGTCCGCGGCATGGAAGCGAACGACAACAACTCTTTCCGCGCGGGTCTTGCTGAAAAGCAGATCAAGATCACCGTCGTAAAGAACAGCCAGGCCAAGCGTGCCTTCGAAGGCACCGACCTCGAAGGCCTGACCGAACTGCTCGACGGGCCCAGCGCCGTGGTCTACCCGACCTCGGAAGACACCAGCGTCGTCAACGTCGCTCGTGAACTGATCGACTGGGCCAAGAAGCTCGAGACCCTCGAGTTCCGCGGCGCCCTGCTGGACGGCATCAAGTTCGGCCCCGACCAGATCGAGGCACTGAGCAAGTACCCGACCAAGGAAGAAGCACAGGCCAAGGTCGTTACCTTGCTGCTCTCCCCGGCACGCAACCTCGTCGGCGCCGTCAAGGCACCGGCAGGCAACATCGCAGGCATCCTCAAGACCATCCAGGAAAAGCTGGAAGCCGGCGAAACCATTGGAAAGTAAGAAGTACGATTTGACAACCCCCGCTTCGTGACTGGCCCGATGGGTTAAAGACGGACGCCGTGTCCCGACCTCTTGCGAATCGACTTGTAAAGATAGGAATGTGAATTATGTCCGAAGAAGCAACCGCAACCGTTGAAGTTTCCGCAGAAATCAAGGGCCTGGCCGAGTCCATCGTTGGCCTGACCCTCAAGGACGCCGTTGACCTGGCTGACTACCTCAAGGCCGAGTACGGCATCGAGCCCGCAGCTGGCGGCGCTGTCATGGTCGCCGGTGGTGGCGGCGGCGGTGGCGATGACGCTGCCGAAGAGAAGACCTCGTTCGACGTTGTCCTCAAGGGCGACGGCGGCAAGAAGATCCAGGTCATCAAGGCCGTCCGCGAAGCAACCGGCCTGGGCCTGAAAGAAGCCAAGGAAATGGTCGAAGGCGCTCCTGCCAACATCAAGGAAGGCGTCGACAAGGAAGAAGCCGACAAGATCGCCGAAGCACTCAAGGAAGCTGGCGCCGACGTCGAAGTCAAGTAAGACTGACATAGTCAAGCTTAATCATGCAGCCCCCGTCGCAAGATGGGGGCTGTTTTTTTGCCAATCCGAGAATGTTGCCATCCTGCCATAAATGGTGATTTAGTGTCAAACTTTGCAAATTACACCTCTCTAGCTATAGCCCGAGAGGTCTTGCTCGGTTAATTTTTTTGCATGCAATCGCTCTGGCGCATGCGCGCCATAGGTAATCATCGCCAATGTCTTTCCCATCTGTATCTGGAGGAACCATGCTTCGAGCCAAAACATCTACAGCCGCACTGCTGGCGGGGATGCTGATCTCCTCTGCTCAGGCAGCACCGGTTCAGATCGGTCCAGGCGCGGACTTGTCGGGCCCGCACGTCGCAGACACCGCCAATCAGGAGCGGTTGAATGTCGCGTTGACCAGCCCCGCAGGCAACGACTTCATCAATCTCGCCGCAGGCACCTACAGTGTCCTTGATTTTCAACTCAATGTCGGCAATCACACCGCGGGCTTAGGCGGCGCGGGCACCGTCGCCCCGATGCTGCTCACCGGTACCGCTGGCAACTTCACCACCCTTTGGGTCGGGTCGGACTTCGATCCGACATCCAACGGCATCCAGACTGCCGCAAACTACGCGCGCGGGGCCCAGACGTTCACCCTCGCCTCGGCGACCGATGTCTACGCGGGTATCTTCACCAGGAACCAGGGCAGCGCCGTCCCGCTGCTGAACCAGAGTGTCGGCACCACGTCTCACGACGGCAACGGCTTCACGGCACCGACCGGCCCGGGCGACGCCGTAAACAGCTTCTCGCATTCCACGCTTACCCGGGCCTATGCGTTTGAGGTCAATGTCGACTCCAACCTCATCAGCAACGGCTCATTTGAGGACCCCCTCGCGGTAAACATCAACGGCAACAACATCGGACAAGTCCCGACAGGCTGGTCGACGACCGCGAACAATTGGAACGTCGTCCGTGTCGATGGCCCCGGCGGTGGCTCCTACGGCGGCGGGCCTGACTCAGCGCAGGACGGCGAGCAGTACCTCGACCTAACCTCCGATGGTGAAATCTTTCAGAGCTTCACGATCACCGAGACCTCCACACTGAGCTTCGGTGCCTGGTTCAGCAATCGCGAGACCAATCTGGACAACTCGCCGTCGACCGTCGGTATCTACGACGCGACCGGCACCACACTGCTTTCGACGCTGGCGGAAGTCAATCTCTTCGGCCAAGCAACGCCGTCCACTGACTGGACCAAGGGCGAGGCAACCATCGCTAATCTCGCTGCAGGCACCTATCAGGTACGCGTCGATCTGAACAACTTCAACAACGTGGACAGCGTCTTCGTGCAAATTGTCCCAGAGCCCTCATCGCTGGCACTGCTGGGCATGGGCGGCCTGCTCATCGCACGTCGTCGGCGTGCTTGAGTCCGTTGCATATTGCTGCAGAGATTGAATTAGGAGTGAACGCTAATGAACACCAAGAACCTACTGATAGCTGCCACCACTTGCCTCTGTGCCGCCTCGGCACAAGCCGGCGTTTTGACGGTTAATAACTTCGCCGACGGAAGCGACGCGGCGACCGGTATCAGCACGTCGATCACGTACACCCACCTGGTCGACATCGGCAAGGATGCGGACACCGCGAATATCAACGGCGTCCTCTTCGACAACACCCTTGCGAACTACTCGCTTGCCGACACGCCGAACACGTTTACTAGCAGCAATGGCAACAACGGCGGCGATGCGAATACCGGCATCAACGACCTGCTGGACCACTTTAAATTCGCTGGCAGCCCGGGCGTCCTGACCGTCAGCGGGTTGACGCCGGGCGAGACCTATCGGCTGAGGCTGTATGTCTCGGGTTGGAATGGCAAGGCGGTCAACTTCTCCTTCGACGATACAGTTGTCCCGACCGAGGCCAACGGCTTGGACCGCGGCGCTGGCCAGGCCGCCCCCAGTTCC
>JBMZAP010000218.1:0-3483 GCA_049611445.1 Phycisphaeraceae bacterium
TGATGCGTCCATCAATTCTGTAACAGCAGCGACCCTGCACGACCCAACCGCGACAAGCGTGTCCTACGTCGACCTGCTCACAGACATCACTAATCTTACAGCGGTGTATGGCGGCGGCGGCGAGACCGGGACCGGCGATGTCGGTGCCGCAGCCTCGGGCTCGCGCGATATCCTGGCTGGCACCAATATCATCGACAGCACAGGCTATGACTTTGGCAGCGGGACGATCAGTAACATCGCGGTGTCGGACTTTGACAGCCCAAGTACTTTTGGGCCCGACAATGACGCAGGCACGTCTCTTGAGATGGGCTTGGCCAACAGAGATTCGGGCGGCGGGCTGTGGGTTGACATCGGTGATGGGCCGGTCCTCATCGGCGTGCACTCGGGTATTACCGATGATGGAGATGGGATCTTGGGCGAATACGGCCAACTGAACTTCTCGACAGTCCTGACCACTGACGCCTACAACTGGGCCATATCGACCGTGCCGGAGCCAACCTCTCTAGCGATGCTCGTATTAGGCGGCGCCCTGCTCGCTCGCCGCAGGCGATAACAGGCCAGACGAATAGTAGCCTCTATTCATTCTTGACGCGGTCGTCTACGAGATCCGGCTTGCCGGCCTCGTCTTTGGGGATCCATTGCGACAATCGCTTGACGACAGCCTTCAGTGCGTCGTCAGTATCGACCTGCTTGATCAGGTTGTCGAACTCGTGCGGGTCGGACGAACGGTCATACAGTTCTTGATTACCGTCCGCATAGCGGGTGTAGCGATATCGCGTATCGACGATGCTGTGGTTGTGTGCATAGATCGTGGTAATGGCCGGGCGATCTTTCTCCGCAGCGGGCTCAGCGATCCAGGGTAACAGGCTCAGGCCGTCCAGATGTTTGTCTGCTCCAATCGGCTTGAGCCCGACCGCATCGACGAGTGTTGGATAGACGTCAAGTAGTTCGGCCGGGCGGTCGCAGCGAACGCCGCGCGGCGTATCTTTCATACGCTTGGGCGGGACAATGATCATTGGCACGCGGGTCGAACGGGTCCACAAGGTCTGCTTGGCGACATGGTTCTTTTCGCCCAGATGCCAGCCGTGATCGGAGAGCACAACGATCCAGGTATTGTCGGCCATGTCGCTCTTGTCCAGCGCGTCGATGATATCGCCCATTGCGCCGTCCATGGCGCTGGTGCAGGCGAGGTAGGCCTGGGTCAGCAGGCGCATGTTGTCTTCGTCGTTCAGCGCCCACTCGGCACACTGCTTGAAGCTAACGCGCGAGCCGATGCGTTTGGCGATCGCAGAGAGGTCGTCCATGTCGCCGGGCTGTTTGGCGTGAAGGAGGACATCCTTCGTACTCGGCGCGGCATCGAACCATTTGGGCGGGGCGAACAGAGGCACGTGCGGGTTGTAGAAGCCCAGGGCCATGAAACGTGGCTTGCTGTCGGGCTTGACGGGCTTATTGATGTTGCCAATGGTCCACTGCGCGATGCGCCAGTCGGTGTACTTTTCTTCTTCGGGCCAGGCCCCCAGGTCCCAGACGCCGGCTTTGGTAATCTCCGCGGGGACGCCCATTTTTTTCTTGGGATATGGACCCTGGCTGGTTTTGAAACTCGGTATCCCGCCCAGCACCTTATTGTTGCTGCCATGCAGGATCTTGCCGGTCACAAAGACGTCGTAGCCCGCGTTTTCAAATCGCTTGGTCATCCAGGGCAGTTCTTTGCCCGGGGTGACTTTGCCCTTGGCGTCATACGCAGACTTATTGGCGTAGACGCCCGACGTCGTTGGCCGGAGCCCCGACATGAAGCTGGTGCGCGAGGGACGGCAAATGGGCGCCTGGCAGTGGGCGTTGGTGAAGAGAACGCCGCGTTCGGCGAGGCGGTCCATGTTGGGTGTTGATGCCTGCGGGTGGCCTTCGCCGGTGAGGTGGCCGTCCTTACCGGGCGCGTCCTGATCGGTGAGGCAGCCGATCCAGTCGTTCAGGTCATCGATCGTAATGAGCAGAACATGGTCACGCGTCGGTTCCTCGTCAGCATAAGCGACTGTAGCAAAGCACAGAATGACAAAACAAAGCGGCAACAAGCGGAGGTGATTAAGCATGACGATATGTTACCGCGCGCATGAAAAAACCCGCAAAGCGTGCCCTCGGGGTTTTACTTACGTGTACTGCGTACCGACTTACGATCGTCGCCGACGAATCATCGCGAGGCCACCCACGCCGAGAAGCGCAATCGATGAAGGCTCGGGGACCACACTTGCAGAGCCTTGAACAACAGTGAAGTTCAAGAAGTCGGCCTCGGCAGACTCCCCAGACCACGGGCCGACCGGGATCGGACTGGAGATACTGTCGCTCCGCAAAAAGAATGAGACAAGCAGATCATCCCCGGCCCAACTGGTGAGGTCACTGGCCCTGGAGAAGGACGTGCTGCTGGAGGAACCGTCACCGGAGGCACCGACACTGATATCGCCGGTGGATGCGTCATATCCAACCGTGAGCGTGCCAGAATAGGTCGAGCCCGAGACAAATGGGGTGACAACAGCGTCGAGGTCACGACGGACGGCAACATCGTTGTTGGTTGCTGCCCCCTGAAATGCGGCGGCGGTTGAATTGAAGGCCGTCACCAAGCCAAAGCCGATGCCGGCGGAATTGACTCCAGCACGATCCTCGCCCACCCCCAAGCCCAAGCCGATGACACCATCCGGGCTCGTCAGCGTAACAGCGAACTCCAGCGAAACGCTGAAGTCCTGCGATGCATCGAAGTAGTAACCAGCGACAGCGCTATCGACGGTGTTCGCATCAACAGAGCTGTATCCGATGTCATACGCGGCGGGTATATCGACATCGTTGAGAAAATTGAGTTGGGCGAGATTAACCGCAGCCGACCCCGTCATTGCATCCTGCAAGGCACCCGGGCCCGGATCGGGATCGCGATAAAAGTCCCATGCGGAGAGATCGGTGATGGTAGCAGCGGCCGAAGCGGCGGTCGTCAAGGCCAAGGTTGCGGCTATCAAGCGGGGAGCGGGCATCGTATTTTCTCCAAGTCGGAATACCTAAAAAGGGTAGCATCGATTAGAGCACATGCCAACGCGCAATCTGAAATCAAATCCAACTTTACTCAGCGGGGACTTCAGCGATACCTGCGGGTGGGTCCTTGGCCTTGCGTGGTGGAAGCAGTTCGATGGTCTTGTTGAGAACAGCCGGGCCGTTGGATTCACGAACGCCGCATCTCAACGGGAACTTGCCAATCTGCTCACCGACATCTTTGAAGCGGATACGCCTTGAGACAAATTCACCGGGCGCGATGCCGGGGATGATCATCTCACGTCGAGCGTGGCCGGCAAGGCCAGCAAAGACATTCAGCGACTGTCGCTGATCGGAGGTATTGGTGATGGTCAGGGTGAAAGTATCGGAAACCGAGGCCATATCAGGATCCGTGGCGGTGACGGTGACAGTAAAGGGAGAGGCCAGAGCGTCGTCATTATCGGGTGTACCGGT
>JBMZAP010000219.1:0-3366 GCA_049611445.1 Phycisphaeraceae bacterium
AAGCCGCTTATTTTAAGGCAGATCAGCGCGCGGTGTAGCGGCTCGGGCTCCTTCTCCCTCTCAGGGAGAAGGCGGGGGATGAGGGTGGGGCGTCAAATCGACCGCGGTACTTGCCCTGAGATTCACTGCGAATATTGCGCCCCACCCTCACCCCAACCCTCTCCCTGATAGGGAGAGGGGGTAAGGCAGATACGTCCGCTACTGGTAGATGCTGGACCAGGATTGCAGGATTCGGCGGGATCAGGCGCTCTGGGCCTTCTCCTGACGATCCGAGAGCCAGGCGGCGATGACGGATGCCTCGGCGGGCTTATGAATGAGGTAGCCCTGACCCTTGTGGCAGGAGAGGGCCTGAAGCTGGGCGAGTTGTTCGCGGGTCTCGATGCCCTCGGCGACGACGGTGAAGCCCAGATTGTCTGCCAGAGCGGTGATCGCGTGGACCACGGCGGCATAGTCACGGTTGTTGCTGAGATTGGCGATGAAGGCCCGGTCGATCTTGATCGCGTCGAGTGGGAACTCGTGCAGGTGGCTCAGCGATGAATACCCGGTGCCGAAGTCGTCCATGGCCAGCTTGATGCCTAACTCGCGGAAACGCTGGAGCAGCTTCATCGCGTTGGAGCTGTCCTGCATGATGGTGCTCTCGGTGATCTCGAGGCACAGGGCGCTGTTGGGCAGGCCCAACTCGTTGAGTGTGTCGAGGATGTACTCGGTCAGTTCGACATCGGCGAACTGGATGCGCGAGAGGTTGACATTCATCACGCAGTCCGCCAGTTCGGGGAACTGTTGCCGCCAGGCCTTGACCTGTTGCAGGGCTTCGCGGATGACCCATCGGCCGATGGGGCGGATGAGCAGGGAGTCCTCGGCCAAGGGGATGAACTGATCCGGTCGGATGAGGCCGCGCTCGGGATGTCGCCAGCGGATGAGGGATTCAAAGCCGGTCACGCGTCCTTCTTCAAGGTCGAGCAGCGGCTGGTAGGTCAGGAACAGTTCGTCGCGTTCGATGGCACGCTGCAGATCGTTCTCGAGTTCAACGGCTTCGTTGGCGGCGTCGTGCATGGCCTTGTCGAACCAGGCGGTGCAAGCTCGGCCGGCATTCTTGGCTTCATACATGGCCAGGTCGGCATCGCGGAGCATCGTGTCTGCAGACGTATAGGTGCGTTCGGTGCTGGCGATACCGATGCTGGCGGATGAATTAACCTTGCGGCTGTCGATGGTATAGACGCAGGTCAAATCATTGTGCAGGCGAGCGGTCAGGGCCTCGATACGATCGCGGTCGCTGCAGCCCTCGACGACGATGACGAACTCGTCGCCTCCGATTCGAGCGATGTGGTAGTTGATGCCTTCATCGAAGGCCTGGAATTGGACGGCTTTGGTCAGTCGCTTGGCGATCTGTTTGAGCAGTTCGTCGCCGGCCTCGTGACCCATGGAATCGTTGACCAGTTTGAACCGGTCAAAATCAAGAAAGAGCACGGTGACTTCGGCGGCCTGGTCATCGGTTGGGGTGAGGCAGTGGTTCAGTTTTTTATAGACCGCCGCGCGGTTGAGTAGACCGGTCAGCGGGTCTTGGTTGACGAGACGTCGGTAACGGCCCGCGGTGAAGGCGGTGCGGAAGTCCGAGATATTCAGGCAGAAACGCCAGGCCCAGAAGGCGAGAAACAGCATGCAGACCGCGACCAGCCGATACGCGGGCCAGAAGAACACCAGCACGGATGCCGCGTAGCCGGTGACGGCACACCAAAGGAACATTTGTGCCAGGTCCATCAGGCGTGGGTTGCGGTCCTGGGGTTCTTCTGAAAAGTAGGACTTGCACCAGAACAGGTAGATGCGGACGTAGGCGGCGATGATGATCAGGCTCAGAGTGATGAGCGCGATGATCCATGGCCAGTCGGGGTTGCCCGCCTCGTTCATGAGGCAGTGCGTGCGGGGCATGTAGAGCCCGCCGTTGGTGAAAAAGTCGTTGTGGGATAGGGTGTCCGCGCCGTGACCCATTTCATGATGGGCATGGTTACTTTCTGCCGGTGATGCATCCGGCTTGGAAGTGGACCACCAGGTGATGGCGATGGCCGTGGCAAAAACGAAGACCAGCGAGATAAGCGACGCGATCCAGATCGCGTCGGCCCGATGACTTCTCTTTTTGGAGTCAGCTGTCAATGAATCAACCCGGTCTTGCAGATGCTGTGTGCCCCATCATCTACCAGTGGATGTTTCGGCTGAATTCATCCCTCGGACAACCCGAATCAAAGCAGATTAATTGCCTTTCCAAGCGCAGGTCAGGCATGCTCAAAAGCGCATGATTACCGGGCAGATTGGTCAGATAACCAAATTCCCATTCATGACATGACAACGCGTGGACGCTATTGAAAAAGTCGTTTTGCTATCTCAGCAAGAAGCGGTCCCGCAGAAGACGACGGACCAGGCGCTGGCCGTGCCGGCGGGGTCCTGTTCCTGAGCAAGCGCTTCGACGGTCAGCCCGGCCTGGGCGGCCATGTCCTGCCAGTCCTGAATCGAGAATAGGCCGCAGGTGTGGCGGTCTTCGATGGTCTGGACCTGGCGGGTTTCGGCGTCGCGGAGCAGGTACAGCAGGATCATCTCGAAAGATGTGTCAGATGGATCCGGATCGTGGACGAAAGAGAAGTAGGTCAGTTGCTCATCGCCGGCGATACCTGGGATGGTCGTGCCGTCGTCGGCGACCTCGCCATCGTTGAAGGTTTCGCTCGTGTAGGTCGGCGCGAAGAGCACGACCCCGCCGGGGCGGAGGTGCGCGGCGATGGTCTGTAGCGCGGCGACGGCGTCTTCGCGCGTGGTCATGTAATCGATCGCGTCGCAGATCAGTACCGCGTCGAATTGCTTATCAAGCCGAAGCGTGCGCATGTCGCCTTCGACGGTGGGCACCTCGGGGTTCAGCGTCCTGCACTGCTCAAGCATCTGAGGCGAGAGGTCGGAGGCGGTGCAGTCGTAGTGGTCTTTGAGGTGGACGATCGCGTGTCCGCCGCCGGCCCCGAGTTCGAGCAGGGACCATCGCTTGCCGGCGGGTGGCTCGCCGAGCGCATCATTGATGAGCTCGCGCAGATCCGCGGTCTCTGCTTCATAGTGCTCCGGCGGGCTGAGGTGCGGCCAGAGGTACGCGAGGTCGGTATAGAGGCGGTTGGCGTCGGGCATGCTGAACGTTCAGTCTCCGCTCTTGCCGTGGAGATTGGCGAGGAGCTTCTTTGCTTCGTCTTGATTGTCCTTGGCGAGGTCAATGAAGGCGCCGTTCTTTTTGGACAGATCGTAGAGTTCAATATTCGTCCACGCTCCGTTTTTGTTTTTCTTTGCAATGACGCGTTTGTCGTCGGTTCGGTATGTCGTTGCCCCACGCCAGTAGCCGGG
>JBMZAP010000220.1:0-3313 GCA_049611445.1 Phycisphaeraceae bacterium
TTCAGCGATGATGATGTCCGCGTCGCGTCGGGCTTCGAGCCAGTCGGCGACTTCCTTGTTGGTCATCTTCACTTCGAGGTCAGGCTGGATACCCCATGTCACCGAGTCATCTTTGCGGTGGATGATGGCGCCCTTGGGCAGTTGGTAGTACTGCGTCGTGCACTTAAAGAGAGCTTCGCCTCGGCCGATGGGGAAGATGTCCTGAACGGATCCCTTGCCGTAGGTGTTCTCGCCAAGGATGGTTGCGCGTTCGTAGTCTTTCAGTGCGCCGGAGACGATCTCCGAGGCGCTGGCCGAGCCTTGGTTGATGAGGATGACCAGTTCGATGTCGTCGTCGTAGGTGTTGCGTCGGCTGGCCGACTGGCTGGTGGTGACGATGCCCTCGGCGTTGACAGTCGAGACGATCCGGCCGGAGTCAATGAACCGATCCACGACGCCGATCGCGGTGGACAGCAGGCCACCGGGGTTGAAGCGCAGGTCGAGGATGATGGCCTTGAGGTCGCCTTCTTTCTGAAGTTGATCGACGGCTTTATCCATATCGTCTGCGGTCTGACGCAGGAATTGCGTCATCCGGATGTAACCGATACCAGCTTCCTGATCGACCCAATAGTCCCATCCGCCGGTGTCGCGGTGGGCAAAGCCTTTGATCGATTCGATGTTGATCGGCTTGCGGGTGATGGTGACATCGAAGGGGTCCACTCCTTCGCGGAGCATGGTGAGGGTCACCTTGGTGTCTTCGGGGCCTGTAATCTCACGCACGGCCTTATCAACAGTCCAAGTACCCGTCGGGACACCCTCGACCTTAGCGATGATGTCGTTTGCCTTGAGGCCGGCCTTCATCGCGGGGGTGCCTTCGAGCGGCGTGACGACCGTCAGTTTGCCATCGATTTTCTGGATCTGGACGCCGATGCCGACGAACTTGCCGGACATGGTGCGTGCAAATTGCTTGAGTTCTTCAGGCCAGATCGGGGCCGTGAACTGGTCGAGTTCAGTCGTCGCACCCTGGGTGAGTTCGTAGACGATGACGCTCTCGGGGAGGTTGGTCGTCTCCAGGTTGGTCTGCATGATGTCTGCGACGATCGACATGGCATTGGCGCGGTTGAGGTTCCGGCCGGGGCGATCCAGGTCGGCAATGACTTCGTCGAGCTTATCCTGCATCGCTTTGATCTTGCGATCATCAGCCAGGCCGGGGAAGGTCTTCTCGATGCCATCAGTCTGGATCATGATGCCCATGCCTGTGGCGGCACCTCGGACCAAGGCGACATAGCCGTCCTTGTCGATGTGTCGTGTTGCGGCGTGGGCGAAGACCTGGCCGAGCATGGAGGTGGTGATGCCGTCCAGCTTGATGGTCCAGTCTTCGACTTCCTGGTTCTCCGCCTCTTCGAAGAGTTCGAGCTCGTCTTCGTTGCCGAGACGCTCTGCACGTTCCTTGTAAAGGTCGCGGAGCAGTTGCGGGTTATAGAGTTGCAGCACACGGACGTGCGTCGCGGCGTCTTCGTACTGCTTCTTGTACTCGCGTGTATTTTCGTAAAGCAGGTCGAGCAGCCGGTACAGGCTCAGCGACTCGATAAAGTCGTCGTCGGCGTGAGCTTTGTCTGCCATCTCAACAACGGTCTTGATTAACTCGGCAACACGTTGTTCTGCCAGCAGCTTGTCCGGGTCCTCAGCCAGTGAGTGCGCCTCGATGACCTTGATCATCGCTTCCTCGGGCTTGCTGTCCTCAATCAGCTTGAAGGCTTCTTCCAGGGCTTCGTTGTGGGCTTCGAGCTTGGTGGCCTTGCGTGCCTTGAGGTGCTCGAGGTAGAGGTCGATGGTCTGGTCAAGTGACTCGGCCTGAGGGCTCTTGGGCAGGGTATCGACGACATGAGCAAGCTCAGCGAACTTGCCACGCTCAGCAAGGTCGGCAATCTGGTCTGACAGAGCGAGCTCTGCGGCTGTGGGCTGAGCCTTGACGGGTGGGACCTGTGTGCAGGCGGCGAGAGCCAGGGCAGCTGCGGCGACTGATTTCAGGGCGATGGGGAGCTTGCCGTTTCGGATCAAGGGAGGCACCTCTTTGGATCGTTTCATGAACTGCGTAAAGCTTATTGTAGGACGCGGCGGACGGCGGGTTGATTTCCAGGCAGGGCAAGAAAAAACCCGCCAAAGGGCGGGTTGTGAGGGTCACAGGTCCGCCGAACTGAGCTGGTTGGCCCAGTGTGATCGGCGTTTGAAGACGGCCCTAGGCCGACTCCTTTTGATTCTGGGTCTGCTGGCCCAGTTCCTTGAGCGGCCGAGGGTTCTTCACCGCCGACTCGTCAATTACGTACTTCACGCCCTTATTGTTCTCGTCCGGCAGGTCATACATCAGGTCGAGCATGAGATCTTCCATCACCGACCGCAGGGCACGGGCACCCGTGTCGCGTGCAATGGCCCGCTCGGCGAGGACGTAGAGTGCCTCTTCGGTGAACTCCAGTTCAGCCTCTTCCATCTGGAAGAAGTGCTGGTACTGACGCACGACGGCGTTCTTCGGCTCGGTCAGGATGCGGACCAGCGTCTCAGGCGTCAGGCGGTCCAGCGGGGTGATGACCGGCAGACGGCCGATGAGTTCGGGGATCATGCCAAAGTGCAGCACATCGTCCTGGGTGACGTGCTGGAGCACAGCCTCGTCGTCCTTGATCTTCCTGCCGCTGGTCTGCTCGGCACTGAAGCCGATGGCTTTCTGGCCAAGACGCTGGCGGATGATGTCTTCAAGGCCGACGAACGAGCCGGCACAGATGAAGAGGATGTTGCTGGTGTCGATCTGGATGTACTGCTGTTCGGGGTGCTTGCGGCCGCCTTGTGGGGGCACGTTCGCGGTGGTTCCTTCGAGCAGTTTGAGCAGGGCCTGCTGCACGCCTTCGCCCGACACGTCGCGGGTGATTGAGACGTTCTGCGAGGTCTTGCCGATCTTGTCGATCTCGTCGATGTAGATGATGCCACGCTGGGCTGCTTCCAGGTCATAGTCTGCGGCTTGCAACAGTTTGAGCAGCAGGTTCTCAACGTCTTCGCCCACGTAGCCCGCTTCGGTCAGCGTTGTTGCGTCGCCAATAGCGAAGGGGACGTTGAGCGTACGTGCGAGAGTCTTGGCAAGCAGCGTCTTACCCGAGCCGGTGGGACCAATGAGCAGGACATTGGATTTGTCCAGCTCGATGGGTGTGTCTTTCTCAGCGGCACTGAGTCGCTTGTAGTGGTTGTGCACTGCGACGGACAGTGCACGCTTCGCCGTCTTCTGGCCGATCACGTACTGGTCAAGGAACTCCTTGAGCTGACGCGGCGAGGGGATCGAGCCCATCGC
>JBMZAP010000221.1:0-3308 GCA_049611445.1 Phycisphaeraceae bacterium
CGTTCTTTTTTGCCCCGGGCGTGGACCAAACTGGCCAAGCGATCGATGAGCCCATCTCCTTGCTCGGTCAGACGTTCGAGGCCCCCCTGCGAAATGGCGACGTCGCGGCACTGAACTGGTCGCAGCGTCTCTATCAGTTCCCGCTGGGTGTCTTCGGCATCGCGATCGCCACAGCGATCTTTCCGGCACTCTCGGCTGCAGCCTCAAAATTCATGGGGACCAACCGTGGAGAACTTGAGAACGAAAAACAACCCGGCGCCTACCAAGACGAGGCACTGGATGAATTCGCTAAGATCGTTCGGCACGGGCTTCGGCTGACTGTCTTCATCGCCCTGCCCGCCAGCGCGGGCCTCATCCTTGTACGTGTGCCGCTGGCGCGGACCGTCTTCGAGCACGGGAGCTTCACCTCCAAAGACTCCTTACGCGTATCGTTTATCCTCGCAGGCTATGCGTCCAGTGTCTGGGCCTACTCAATGACGCATACGTTGACACGCGCGTTCTACGCCCTCAAGGACGCGACGACGCCGTTGAAAGTCAGTGCCGCGATGGTGATGCTCAACCTGACCCTGAACCTGTCACTGATCTGGTCGCTTGGTGCCGCGGGACTGGCCTGGTCCACCGCGATCAGTGCGGCAGGGCAAGTCGTTCTGCTCCTGCTGCTGCTTCGCAAGCGCGTTGCCAAACCCGTCGACCACACCGTGATCGCCAGTTGGACACGCTCGATGATCGCGACCACGGTCATGGCGGGTGCGCTGTTTGCGACCAGTTTCTTCATCGAAGACCCGCTCGCAATGAGTTGGACAGCGTCTGCAGGCCTGCTTGCAGGCATGGTCGCGCTTGGAATCGCGGTGTACTTCGTGATCGCGAAACTGACAAAGTCCGAAGAGCTGGGCTGGCTTCTTCGCAAAAAGATCTAGCGACACACTTAGCACGTCGCCGCAAGCTATACGGGATATTGCTCTTGGTACCAATTGACTAGCCGACCCAAGCCATCGCGAACCGATGTCTGCGGGTCATAGCCAAGCATGGCCCGGGCTTTGTCGATGTTCGCGAATGTGATCTCGGGCTCACTGGGTGGAGCAGCAGGACATTCCAGAATCGCTTTTAGACCAATAAGGTCTTCAAGAATCGTGACGAATTCGGCCATGAGGACAGGTTCACCACGCCCCAGATTGACGATCTCGTAGCCAAGCGGCTTATCGACCGCACGGACCACACCATCGACGATATCTTCAACATACGTCCAGTCGCGCTTCATTTGGCCTGCATTAAAGAGAGTGATCGTCTCGCCACGCGAGATGCGGTCCGTCACCATGAAGGGCATCATGTCCGGTCGAGCACGTGGCCCATAGACACTGAAAAAACGTAATGCAGTGAAATTGAGTTGATGGAGATTGTGATAGGTGTAGCCCATCAGCTCGATCGCTTTCTTAGAAGCCGGGTATGCAGAAAGCGGCAGGTTACTAGGGTCGGTCTCTGTAAAAGGCAACTGCTTGGTGTGACCATAGGCACTGGATGTTGAGGCAAAAACGAAGTTGTCAGTGCCATGTTCCTTGGCCGCCTCGAGCAGATTGATACTGCCCGTGATATTGACCTCGTTGTATAGCGGGGCTCGTCCGATGGAATAGCGAACGTTCGCCATCGCAGCGAGGTGGACCACGGCATGGGGCTTGTGGTCCGAAAATATACGCATCATGGTCTCGGCATCACGAATATCGACCTCATAGAGCGTAAAGCCCTCATGACTTTTGAAGCCAGACACATTGCTGCGCTTCTGACTGACACTGTAATAATCGTTGAAGTTGTCGATGCCGATGACCTGCCGGCCTTGGGCGAGCAAGACTTCAGCCAGATGAGAGCCAACCAAGCCTGCAACACCAGTAATGAGAACAACTTCGGATTTTGCGTTCGCCAATTTCAATCTCCATCGGTGATCGTATACGCGGAACGCATAAGATAGTGCTGATACAGCAACGGTGCTGATAGCAGGCTCTGGATCTATACCGGGGTCAAATTCACTGCCTGCAATCGCGTTAAATCACCGACAATATCCCTATGGGCCCGATCACCCTTACGCCTGCTGACGATTTCTCGCACCGCTTCCTTGACCCAGAGGATCTGCCCGAAGGCTGCGACGAGTATTACCTGCGCAACCAGCAGCTTGGCCACAACCCCGAGCGGTATCGCAGGCTACGTGCTGACGAACTCGAGGTCCTGGTCAAGAACGGCAACAACGCGGAGAACTGGGACACCGTTCTGGTCGCCGACCCCTTCCGCGCCAAGGCCATTATCAACTGCGACTTCGCTGGGCTTGTCCGCATCGGCAAGCTCGAAAAAGTCGTGCTCACGCACCATGACCTGCATGTGCCTGCGGGCCTGACTAACTCGCGGATCATCAGCTGCGACATCGGGGACAACGCCGCGGTCCACGCCGTCCGCTACATGAGTCACACCATTGTGGGCGACCAGTGCATTCTCCAATCCATCGACGAGATGCACACCTCGAGCTACGCGAAGTTCGGCAACGGCATCATCAAGCACCGCGAAGACGAATCGGTCCGCATCTGGATGGACCTGATGAACGAGGCGGGCGGGCGCAGCGTCCTGCCCTTCGATGGACTCATCCCAGCTGATGCTTACCTCTGGGCCAAGTATCGAGGCGATACCGCCCTGCTCGACAAGCTCAAGCAGATCACGCAACAACAGTTCGATGCACACCGCGGGTACTACGGCACGATCGGTGCACAGTCGGTCATCAAGTCCTGCAGGATCATCAAAGACTGCAAGATTGGAAACGCCGCCTACATCAAGGGCGCCAACAAACTCAAGAACCTGACCATCCACTCCGACTTCGACGAGCGCACGCAGATCGGCGAGGGGGTCGAACTGGTCAACGGCATCATCGGATTCGGCTGCCGAATCTTTTATGGCTGTAAGGCCGTGCGGTTCGTCATGGGCGACAACTCCGCGCTGAAGTACGGCGCCCGCCTGATCCACTCCGTGCTCGGCGACAACTCGACGGTCTCCTGCTGCGAGCTCTTGAACAACCTTGTCTTCCCCGCACACGAGCAGCACCATAACAACTCGTTTCTCGTTGCCGCCCTGGTGATGGGCCAAAGCAACCTCGCCGCAGGCGCGACGATCGGTTCCAACCACAACAGCCGGGCCAATGACGGCGAAGTCGTCGCGGGGCGTGGCTTCTGGCCTGGCCTGTGCACGACGATTAAACACACCTCCCGTTTCGCGAGCTTCTGCCTGTTAGCCAAGGGCGATTACCCCAATGAGCTGAACATCAGGCTGCCCTTCAC
>JBMZAP010000222.1:0-3226 GCA_049611445.1 Phycisphaeraceae bacterium
CCCGCGAACTCGTGGTCAAGCCTCGCTTGCTTCTGTTGGATGAGCCGACCGCGAGCCTGGATCCGAGGTCCACCGACCAGATGGTTGAGGTCATCGCATCATTGAAGCATGAAAAGATCGCCATGATCGCAGTATTCCACAACAAGCGGATCGTCGAGACTTTGGCCGACCACACCGTCACCATCGAAGGCGGGGTGGTCTGGGATTCACCCGCCGCACCGGCTTTGATCACCAATGAGACGGATTGAATCACCATCATGAGTCAACGCATACTGATTGAGAACGCCCGCCTGGTCTTGCCCGAGAACACCGTGCAAGACGGCTCTCTGGTCATTGAGGGGTCGCGTATTACGGAGATCTGCCCAAGCGAGTCCTCGCGTGTTGGCCGCCGCGTCGATGCAAAAGGGCGAATTGTGATGCCCGGCATGATCGACCTGCATTCGGACGCGATCGAGTCCGAGGCGGAGCCCCGACCGGGCGTGATGCTGCCGATGCCGTTTGCGATCCAGCAGATCGACCTGCGCAGCGCGAGCCTCGGGCTGACAACGGTCTATCATTCCCTCTCTTTTTCGGGGCGAGAACTCGGCCTGCGCAATGATCGGCTCGCGGCAGAATTAGCGCGATCGATCCATCACTACGCGTCAACCGATCAGGCCTGCATCGATAACCGCGTGCATGCGCGGTATGAGATCACCAATGACGATGCGATCGAGCTGCTTGAAGGATTGCTTGCTGAAGATGTCTTGTCCTTGTTGTCTCTGATGGATCACACGCCGGGCCAAGGACAGTTTCAGACGATGGAGGCGTACCACGACTACCTTGCCAAGCGGTACGCGTATGACCAGCAAGCGCTCGGCACGGTGATCCAGGAGAAGATCTCCGCCGCCGATGGTGCCTGGGATCGGTCTTCGCGCTTGATTGAAGCGGCGAAGAACCATGGCGTGGCTCTGGCCAGCCACGATGACGACTCGGCACACCGTGTACAGATGATGGACGCCCTCGGAGTTCAACTCTGCGAGTTTCCGATCAACGACGAAGCAGGACAGGCCATTGCCGACCTGGGCCATCACGCTCTGGTTGGCTCACCCAATGTCTTCCGCGGAGGCAGCCAGTCTTCGGGCATGCGTGCGATCGATGCGATAGGCAATGGTTATGCCGACTGCCTCTGCAGCGATTACGTACCGAGCACGATGCTCCCTGCGGTCTGGCGGATCAGCAAGGACCTGGACTTACCACTCCATGAGGCGGTCGCCATGGCAACTAGTAACCCAGCGGAGGCCGCCGGTCTGCATGACCGTGGGCAATTGAGCCCGGGCCGACGAGCTGACCTGCTTATCGTTGATGACGCCGGGGACTATCCGCGCGTTTCACAAACCTGGTCCAGTGGGCGCTGTGTGTTCACTACAGAACCCAATGGCTAACGATGCAAATCGACACTCCGAAGTCATACGCATTCTGGCTCATGCCGCGTGATGAGCAAGCAAGCCAACTTCAATCACTGATTCATGAGCTTGCCAACCGTTACCAAACGCCCAGTTTCATCCCTCATGTCACCTTATGCTCTGGGCAATGGTCGCGGGCTAGCACGGAGCTGTGCTCGATCGCACAAGCGGTCGCAGTGGAGTTCAAGAGCCTTGCCCTGGCCACAGCGGGTATTGGACATATTGATAGGACGTTTCAGTATTTCTACATTGCGATCCATGATCAGAAGTTTGAGGCCATTGCCCAATCCGCGCGGGCGCTTCTCCAGTCAGCGCGGACCCCGAAGCCCTGTCCTCATCTGAGCCTGATGTACAATTCAGACTATGGGCAAATTGATCGAGCAGAGTTAGCGAAGGATATTCAAGGTTTAGTTCCCGACACCATTGCATTCGATCGAATCGCGTGCGTCATGCCCCGCAACAATGACTGGTCTGACATCGCGGGATGGCAAGAGCTGGGAAGTTATGGTCTGGCGACATAGCTGGTCAAGCATATGTCATATCAATAAAACAAAGCGACGCACGTTCCAAGCCGTGCGTCGCTTTGGTTAGGATGGTCCCAGGACCAGTGGGGCGTTTTTAGAACAGGAGCTGCAGCTGCAGACGCAACGCGATCTGGTCGTCGCCGTCGACTGCACCAACGAGGCCGATGCCGTCGCTGTCTTCACCGTCGG
Organism: Phycisphaeraceae bacterium; assembly: GCA_049611445.1. Classification (GTDB taxonomy): domain Bacteria; phylum Planctomycetota; class Phycisphaerae; order Phycisphaerales; family Phycisphaeraceae; genus JAHQVV01. The sequence goes on from JBMZAP010000222.1 coordinate 2,156, forward strand.
TCGAGGTGTTACCGTCGGCCAGCGGGTTGTCGCCGGAGAAGATATAAACCACGTCACCGGTGAACTTGACGTTCTTGTTGAAGTGGCGGTTGAAGCCGAAGGTGACGGCTTGAAGTTCGTCGGTGCCAGCACCGGCGTTATCGTCGTCATCGATGAAATCATAGCGACCGAAGATGTCCCAGTCGTTGCCCAGGTCTAAGCTAGCCTGTGCGTAGAAGCCGAACTGGTCGGTGTCGGTGCCTGCTGCGACGTTTTCGGTCGAGTTACCGAAGATTGCGGCGGACAGGCCCAGAGCGCCGGTCTTGTAAAGTGCGTCAACGGTCCATGCCAGACCGTTTTCGATCACTGCCGAGCCGTCGGCTACTTCGTAGTGAGCCGCGGCACCGATGAAGAGCGCGTCTTCATCAACACCACCGAACTCGTGCTTCATCGCACCCCAGTCGTCGCCAATGGCCATCCAGTCGACACGGCCGGTGACAGCGAAGTCATTCGCTGCGTCGGCGTTCCAGTCGGTGTAGCCAGCGTTGGCGCCGTCCGAAAAGGCAGTGGTCACGGCGATGTCACCAGACGCGTATTTCAAGTGGAGGCTGTCCGAACGGCCGAGGGTGAAAAATTCGGTCGCAAGACCGCGGTCAACCGAAACCTGTCGGCTCGAACTGATCAGTTCCTGGCGAGCAAAAGGAAGCTTCATGTTACCGGCGCTAAACGATAACTCGTCGCTCAGCTTCTTGGTAATCTTCGCTTCGTCAATTGCGACATTACCGCTGTTACGGTCGACTTGGAACTTCAGTGCGTAGCCCCAGCCGTCGGCAACCTTGCCCTTGACACCGAGCTTGGTGCGACGGATCTGGAAACCAGAGACCGACTCGTCAACACGGTCTTCAACGTTGTTGAAGATGTAACGGAACTGGATCTGTCCGTTGATGTTCATGCTGAACCCGCCGTCGGCGGACTGAAGGAAAACCTTGCCCTTCTCGTCGATGCCGGCGAGTGCGCCTTCCTGAAGCAGGGTAGCCCGGCTTTCAGCGTCTGCAAAAACGTCGGCAATCATGCCTTCGATTTCAGCCCGAC
>JBMZAP010000223.1:0-2969 GCA_049611445.1 Phycisphaeraceae bacterium
CGACCTTTACGACCCACTGGTTCCGGGTTTACACCACCCCGGACCTGCTTGGCGTCGAAATGGCGGGGGCGATGAAGAACTGCATCGCGCTCGCCGCCGGCATCCTCGACGGCCTCCAGGCCGGCAACAACGCCAAGTCCGCACTCCTCTCTAGAGGACTGGCCGAGATCACCCGCCTCGGCACCGCCATGGGTGCCAACACCCAGACCTTCTTCGGCCTGACCGGCGTCGGCGACCTGGCCACCACTTGCTTCAGCCCCACCGGCCGAAACCGCACCTGCGGCGAGATGCTCGGCCGAGGCAAAAAGCTCGAAGCCGTTCTCGAAGAGATCCCAGGCATCGTCGAAGGTGTTCCCACCGCCAAGGCCGTTATGCGTCTGGCCACCAAGTACCGTGTCGAGATGCCCATCTGCGAGCAGATCTACAAGGTCCTGTTTGAGAACCTCGACCCGCTCGAAGCGATCAGTAAGCTGATGTCACGCGATCCCAAGCCCGAGCGCGTCGGCTAATCGACTTTGATTACGCAGGGTGGATTCCTCGGTCGGGTCGAGCCATACAACGATGCAGAGGTCATGGACGACCTCGCCGCCTCGATCATCCCAGAGCCCTCATCGCTCGCGGTGCCTGCTCATTGGTGGGCCTGGGGTTATGAGAGTATCCGGCGCAGATAAATTGCCTGCTATCCGCGCTCTTTGTATTCGATGTCATGCAGGGTGAGATTCTTGAAGCATCGCAGAAATATGAATGGGCCAATGTCTTCGGGGATTCGTTCGCGTTGCTCTTCGTCAATCGCTTCGATTTCCTCAAGTTCGCCTTGCCATTTGAGCGCGGTCTTGCCGTTGTAGAGCATCGCAAAGGCAATCTGTTCGTTGAGTTCTGCGACCTGAAAGACCAGTTGAATACGCTTGCCGGACCGATCGGGCACGTTCCGCATCAGGCGTTCCTCTTCAACATGATCGACCCGTGCGAGCGTCTCGCCGCTCGCGTAATAACGGGTGAGGACAAAATGTTCATCATTGACGGGCAGGAATAGCGAGAACGCCGGCTGCTCATTGCGGCGACCATTCTGGACTGTCAGCGTAAGCCGGATTTCGTAGGCTTTACCCTTCTTGAAAGGGATGACCAGATCGCCATCATTGATGGTGATTTCGCCGTCATTGACCTCGAAGCGGTCAGGTTCACCGATGACAAACTGCTTGGGGTCCGTTGGTGGGGCGGTGAGCGGTTCCCAGCCGTCCTTGTTCTTGCCGATGAGCTCGGGGTTGGCCTCGATCAGGCGTTCGATCCTGAGCAGGGCCACGTTATCCATCTCAGCGACCCGACGGGCCAGCGCATCATCGCGCTCGTACAGCATGAAAAACTTTTCATACCACTTGCGCGATTCATTGAGCAGTGTCATCGCCTGCTCGTCTTCCTCGTCCTCGGCCAGAATGAGGTACCAGTCGGCCACCCGCATCGCGGTCGCGGGGTTAGCGACCTCGATCCCCAGTGCACAACGCTTGACCAGGTCGATCAGTTCTGCATCGCTGGTCGATTCGACATATGTCGCGGCAGCAACGGGGTCGTTGTGCTGCGTGACCAGCAGTTTGACGAGCTCGCGTGCAGCAGGACTGTTCTGCGGGTTCTTCTGTACCGACAGTTCAAGCATCTTGATGCGCTTGGCCATGTCGTTGGCCGAGGCGAGCCGCTCGAGCTTGTCCTGTATCGCTTCGAACTGGTTCGAGTTGATGGACTTGGCAACGGTTGAAGCCAGCCGGCAGACGCCGATCGCCTGGTCCGGGTCGCTGTCGGCTTCGTAGGTCCGCGCGATGATGAGCAGCAGGTTGATGTAGTGTTCGCCCTGTACTTCGCGATCGCGGCGCTCGACCCCGCGATAACCCCGACTGGCGAGTTGCATGAGCTTTTCAGGCGAAACAATATCCTGCTCGGCCCAGCGTTCGAGCAGCAGGTCATAGGCCCGGTGCATCAGGTCAAGCTCTGCCGCATTCGAGGCGAGCACGATCACTTTCTCGTAGATCAGGCAGGATGCGCCGACATCCGATTTAGGCAAACCGAGCGCAAAGTTGAGCATCTCGTTGGCGAGGGTCTTGTCGTCCCCCGTCGCTCGGGTACGTTCCACAGTGCTCAGCTTCTCGCCATAGAGCGTGTCAAAGGTCGCGCGGTCTTCGTCGCGGATAGGGGAGTCTTGTGCAAGAGCGGGCAGGGCAACGCAGGCCGAGGCGAGCAGGGCTGCGGCGAGTCGTTTCCGGGTTTCAACTCCTAATCCCATGTCGGGTCAGTATATACGACCCGGCCGGGATCGCGATGAGTAATGGCCAGCTGTTGCGAATGTAACGGTTATGCCATCGCAAACGCAGCAGAGAAGTCATTCGTAAGCCATACGCACTAAAACAAGGGCCGATATCTGTCGATGCGCAGCGTGCAAAACCGCAGCGAGAGGCAACCGCGTGATCTACCGATACGACGAAGACCTGGCCCCCGCATCACAGCAGACCGACACCACACGCCTGTGGGTCTCGGACCAGCAGTGGCTGGCGATCCTTGAGCGCGTTCAGCGTGGGCAGCCTGCGTTGGAAGCAGCGCCCCAAGAGGGCAGCAGTCGTCGGCTTCACCCACGCAAGACCTTTGAGTGCCGTTGTCTGCTTCGGCTCAGCGGCACGGCGGGCACATTTGTCGTCCGCAGTCAGGACATCTCCTCGGGCGGTTTGCGTTTTGTTCATGGTCACCCGCTGCGGCCCTCGACCCGCTGTACGATCGCGTTGCAGTCCGAGTCCGGCCCGGGGCGGATCCTGTCTGCCGTCGTGGCCTGGTGCAAAGAGATCGAGTTCTACGACCCGGACGTCGAAGCCTACGAGATCGGCATCAAGTTCGACAGCCCGATCGATGTCCGCCCGTTCACCGATGACGGCGGCGCGGCGTAACCACATTGAACTGAGTCAGAACGGTGTAGCGGGAGACGCGAAGCGTCC
>JBMZAP010000224.1:0-2958 GCA_049611445.1 Phycisphaeraceae bacterium
TGGTGGATGAGGTTCATCAGGCTCCTGCTTGATTTCGATCTGTTTGAAAGTACGGTGGACCGCCACACGGGTAAACCCCATCAGATCCAGCAGGCCAAGCTTCGCGCCTTCTTCGCGGATTGCTTCAAGAATCGTAGAGGTCGTGATATCAATGCGCGACTCGTCAGCCTCGAAGCGTCCGACAACAACGTCTGCAAACTGATTGGCGTAGTCACCATCTAACTCTGCGACGTGCGACAGGAGGATCTCGGGCCCATCCGACCCCGCGACATCGTGTACACGAAGCGTGTCACTCTTGACGTGCTCTGCAATCATCAGCAGCGCGGCCGTGAGCATGAGCAGCAACATTGGTCGGATCAGGTGCATCATCGTCGCGGGTTCATCTCGTCGCATGGCAGGCCTCCTTGCCTGGTTATGCCTTGGTTTCCTTAGGCGGCGGGCTCCACCCGCCGCCACGTTTAGTCAGTCAGTGCTTAGAACCTTCTGAGGTTGCCAACGGTCTGCAGCAGTTCGTCAGCCGCCTGGATGGTCTGGCTGTTCATCTCAAACGCCCGCTGGGTCTTGATCAGTTGAACAAGCTCGTTGACCGGGCTGACGTTGGAGGTTTCTATGAACTTGTGCTTGATCGTTCCCATGGCACCCTCGCCGGGGATGCCCGAAGTCGCGGGGCCGGAGATCTCGGTCTCGACATAGATGTTGCCGCCGATGGACTTGAGCCCCGCCTTGTTCACGAAGCCATGCAATTCCAACTGACCCGCTTCCGCGGTTGAACCATCAGAGAAAGTAGCGGTGATGATGCCGTCGGAAGAGATATCAAAGCCGACCGCATCGTCGGGCACGGTGATCCCGGTAGACAGTCGAGGCCCGTCCGAGTTGCCAAGCACCAGTTCGTTATCGCGGTTGACGGCGAAGTTGCCTGCACGGGTATAACCCTTGCCGCCACCATACTCTTCGAGGATGTCAACCTGGAAGAACCCGTCGCCGGTGATCGCCATATCAAAATCGCCGGCGCTGGGTTGGAGCGAGCCCTGAGCGAAGTCGTAATGCGTATTGCTGATCCGTGTACCCAGGCCTACTTGTAGACCGGCGGTCGGTGTGGTTTCCTGCCCGCTCTCCAGGCCGGGCTGTCGCTTCTGCAGATAGAAGAGGTCTTCGAAATTGACGCGCGAAGCCTTGAATGCATTGGTATTCACGTTGGCAAGGTTGTTGGAGATGACATCGAGCTCGGTCGAGAGCGCGTTCATCCCGGTTGCGGCAGAGTGCAGTGCGTTAACAGCCATAGTCTTGATTCACCCTTGGGTAGCGGTCTATTAAGCGAGTCGCGCGAACGTATTGATTGACGCGTTGAGCATCTGGTCGTGGTACTGGATCATCTTGGCGTTGCCCGTGGCGGCCTTCGTCGCCGAGACGATATCCATCATCGTGGTGATTGCGTTGGTACCGGATGATTCGTAGTGGCCGGGCAAGAGGATGGGCTGCTCGATGATCTCGCGGCTGTCCCCATCAGTCATCTCAAACAAATTCTTACCCGAAGGCTTCAGCGTGCTCAGGTCGGCTTGGACCACCTGCAACGCGTCGCGGGCGACCACTTCGTCGTTGGTGTCGAGCATGCTGACCTCGCCGGTCTTCGTAATGACCGGTCGGCCGGTAACCTCGATCGGTTCACCGTCGAGGTTCAGCACACGGTCACCGGCCTGCGTCACCAGCTCGCCATCGATATTGGTCGAAAACTGGCCGGCACGCGTCAGGCGGATACCCTGCTCGCCGGTACGCGGATCGGTGTGCTGCACGACAAAGAAGGCATTGTCGGTGGTCAGTGCCGCGTCGAGATCACGGTCGGTCTTGATCGGCGCTGCCGTCGCAAAGGACATGCGCTGATCTTTTCCAAAGATCCCGCCGCCGAGCTTATCGAGCAGCGCGTTGGACAAGCCGAAGTCGGTATGCCCGTTCTCTATACTCTCCGCCTGTCGCTGGCGAATGTCAGTGAACATGGGCTTGAAGCCTGCGGTGTTCACGTTCGCCAGGTTGTTGGCAAGGACGTCCTGGCGATGTGAATTCACCATGACGCCCGAAGCGGACAGGTACAGCCCGTAGTTCATCGGTCACCCTCCGTGGTCACCGGCTCAGAGTCCTGAGCACTACGGGTCAGAGCCGGGCGTCCCTGCCCTGGCGTGTCCTTAACTAAAGAAAGCTCGATCGATTCAAGCTCAGCCGACCAAGGCTTGACGCGCTTGGGTCGTTTGTTCGCACGATGCTGTGCGGCCGCCATCTGTGCCAGGCGGAGCATGACCGCACCGAGCCCGTCCTCGCCCTCGGCGCGGACAAGGTCCAGCATGGTTTGCTTCTGATCGTCGTTCGGCTTGTCAATCGGTGGTTGCATGGTTTGGTCAAGCGGGGGATACCGCGTGCCAAACCAAACGCAAGGCCGATGCCATGCGCGGAGAACCAAGGTCACCGCCCAAATGAATTTCTTTATTTATTGATTTATAGACACTTACGTGACGGGTGATGTGGGCGCAAGTTTGGCCGGGTCCGCAGGTCTCGCGGTGCGCAAGCCTCGCCCGCGCAAGGGATGCGCCCTAATCCGCGGGTCTTGCGCGGGTCAAAACGAGATTGAATCTTGATCAGTCCAGCAGGTCGCTTCGTCGATCAAACAAGCCATCAAGCCGCTTGACCAGGTCCTGTTGAGCGCGGGTCGTGGGAAGCAAACGCCCCACCGCTTCCAGGAGTTGCACCAGCATATGGAAGTCATCTACAGCAATGATCTCAGGAGCGATCTTCTTTTTAGATTCGTCCATGTTGTGATAGTTGCCCAGCGGCAAACAGATACACGAACTGAGATAGCCATAGGCACGGAAGGCGGTCGCTTCACACGCGCCGCCAGGCATGAGCTTGCGTTGATACTTGAAACGCTTGTCTTCTTTACCGGTCGCTTCTGCAACTGCCACGAGCTTCGCA
>JBMZAP010000225.1:0-2928 GCA_049611445.1 Phycisphaeraceae bacterium
TTCGTTTCTTACTGGGCAATGACATCAGCGGCGAGCAGTGGGACCGGGCGCTGGAGGAGTCCGTCAACATCCAGTGCTTTATTCGTGACGAGGTCTATGCAACGCGAGCGAAAGACTTCGAAAATCCGTATCGCCAGACCACATTCGATGACCCTGCAGAGCAACAGGCGGTCACCGGCACGGTTGAAGACAACGCCTTCGTTCAGCAGGTGCGCGATGAGACAGATCAATACATGCAGTTGATCCAATCGCTTAAGACCAGGGCATAGGCATCACTTAAAACCAGTTGGAACCGCCCTGTCTTTGATGACTTTCGTCAACGCGATGTCGCTCTGACATCAATCTCAACATTCTGTTCAGTACCTGTCCGCACCCCATCTGTGTATTTTGTTTTTCCTGCAGATGTAGCGGTAGATTCCATGCCGACGACTCACTATGGTGAACCCTCACCAGATGACGACTGCGTCTTCGCCGTTTCATTGTTTCTGCCCCTTCAACACAGGGGCCAACTTCCAGGGAATAACATCATGTTTAACCGAATCGGATACTGGTCTGTCGCCGTATTGTTCTGCCTGCTCGCCACACAGGGCGCCCAAGCGGCGCTTGTGATCTCAAATATTGAGTTTGGCGATTTTGACCCAAATAATACGAGCATTGCAACATCGCTCTCGTTCCGTATCGAGGGGACCATTGAGTACTACGACGGGGTCGAGCAGGCCGAAGAACTCAACTCTTTATTCATTGGCCAGGCCGGCAATACGAGTTGGGTGAACGAAGACAAAATCGGTACTTGGACATCAGGCCTAGCGATGACACTGCCCGTGGCTGTTCAGGCCAGTGCCGCTGTATTCAGTCATGCGTCGATTGGAGACCGCGCGATTCTTGCGTTGACGGGTGGCGTGTCATCAACACCCGACTATCAGGACGGACAATTCATCAGCGGCACGTTTGAAATTGAAAACGGGAACTTCAACCCCAGCTTGACGGACACCTCCGATTGGATAGCGTCCCTTGGCTTTATCGACTTTGTTTTTCCGGACCCAAAGACGATGACCGGAGCATCCGCCCCCGAGCCGACGTCATTCGCCGTGCTCCTGATGATGTGTGCGCTGCTGGGACTGCGTCGCGGCACGCTCGCGCGGGCTTTCCAGCATCAATAACAAGCGCTATGCAAACACCACCGTACGGTTGTTGTGGATGATGATGCGTCGCTCCAGGTGCCAGCGGACTGCACGGGCCAGGACCTGCCGCTCGACGTCACGCCCAAGCCGAGTCAGTTCTTTGACCGACGCGTGGTGGCCGACGTGGGCAATATCCTGCTCGATGATCGGGCCCTGATCGAGGTCGGCGGTGACATAGTGCGCGGTCGCGCCAATGATCTTGACGCCTCGCTCGAAGGCCTGGTGATAAGGCTTGGCGCCAACAAACGCAGGCAGGAAGCTGTGGTGAATATTGATGCATCGCCCTGCCCAGCGTTCACAGAAGCCAGGCCCAACGATCTGCATGTAGCGAGCAAGGACGACCAGATCGATGCCGTACTCGGCCAGCAGCGCTTCGTGCTGGTCCTCGGCAGCCTGCTTATTATCCTTCTCAACGGGTACGTGCTTAAATGGAATCCCAAAGTGATCCGCAACCTCGTGAAGATCATCGTGGTTTGAGATCACCAGCGCGATCTCGCCGGGCAACTCCCCCATCGCATGGCGGACCAGCAGGTCGTAGACGCAGTGGGCGGTTCTGGAACAGAACAGAGCGACCTTGGGCAGGTCGCCACCCATGTGCAGATCCCACCGCATATTGTCGATCGTGCTGGCCAGGCGATCGAGCGCGGAGCGGCATGCGGATTCATCCAGCGCGAAACCAGCCGTATCGAAGACCAGACGCATGAAGAACTGGTTGGTCTCGTGTTCCGTGTGCTGGTCGGCGTCGAGGATATTGCCGCCGTTCGCGGCGATGAACTGCGAGAAGCTGGATACGAGTCCGGGCTTGTCGTCACAGGCGATGAGGAGCGTAGCGGTCTGCATATGGGGGATAGGGTATCGCGCGGCGGCGTCTTGAGCAGCGATCAGGTCCGGTAAGTCGCTGGCGGGCGAGGGTGCTAGGGCCGGTCCCAGGCCTTCCGATGAAGAAAACAGATGGTCCCAATATCAAGTACATCGATCGAACGCCCGGGGACACTTCACGCGATGTCGTTTGATATCGAGGAGTGGTTTCACCTGGTCGGTGTCGCATCGATGGCCGATCGCTCGCGGTGGGACAAGTTGATGCGGACCGTTGAGCCTTTGACAGATCAGATCCTGTGCATGCTCGCAGAGCACGGGGTACGAGCCACCTTTTTCGTGCTGGGGTGGGTGGCCGAGCGATACCCGGCAATGGTCCGTCGGATCGCGGAGGCGGGTCACGAGATCGGCTCACACTCTTATTGGCATCGCGAGGTCTACGATCACACGCCAGCAAGCTTCCGCGAAGACTTGAAACGCTCAATCGGCGTGTTGGAGGACACCAGCGGATCGCAGGTACTCGGGTTCCGAGCGCCGTCGTTCTCACTGATCCCCGGCTGCGAGTGGGCGTGGGATGTGATGCTCGATTGCGGGCTGCGCTACGACGCGAGCGTCTTCCCGGTCAAGCGGGCGCACGGCGGCTATGCACTCGAGCGTTCAGATGCACTCGAGATCACAGCCCCTTCAGGCAGAACGATCGACGAACTGCCCATGAGCGTGATGCGTCTGCCAGGCACCCGTAAGCGCATCGCGTTTTCAGGCGGCGGATATTTCCGTGTCCTGCCCTGGTGGCTGGTCCAACGCGGCTTCGCACAGCACGAAGCAGAGGGAAAGCCAGCGGTGCTATACCTGCATCCATGGGATTTCGCGCCCGGCGGGCCGAGCCTGCCGATGCGACGGTTCCAGAAGTTCAAGTGCTACCACAACCGCG
>JBMZAP010000226.1:0-2884 GCA_049611445.1 Phycisphaeraceae bacterium
GAGAAACTGAGTTGTGCGTTTCACGCGCGTCTTCGTCGAGCGATCAGCAGGCCGCCCAGGCCAAGCAGGGCGAGAGAGCCGGGCTCGGGAACAACCTCGACCACGACGTTGCTGTAGTTGACGGTGTTGTCGCCGCCAAGCGTGTTGGTGTTGATCAGGGTGATCACGACATGGCCGTCAATCGTTGAACCCGTTGAGAACTGGCTGCTGATGGCTTGGAATGCGGCAGTGCCCCAATTCTGTTCGCCCGAGTCGTAGTAGGTCGTCGAGTTGTCCGAGACCGTGACCTGACCCCTTGCGTTCGCATTGTTGCTGCGTGAGGCGGCGAGGTAGCTGATGTCGTAGGTGGTGTTGGCCTGCAGCACGATGGACTGGGCGATCGAGCCTGCCTGCTGAACAAAGCCCCACGTCGATGCGGCGGACTTGTCGCTGGGGCCGAATGGGTTGTGCATCCCGGCCAGTGTGCCGTTGACACCCCGCTGGACACTGCCGGTGTAGATCCAATCCGGGATCTCAGCCGGGTTGACGCCGAAGTTCGCATACCCCGGGAACTCCGAGAACGCGGTTGCATTCGTGGCGAAGTCGCCGTTGGTCACGAGGTTGGCAGCGTGGGCATGCATCCCAACAGATGCCAGTAGGGCAGCGGCGGATAAACAGAACGTCTTATTCTTCATCAAGAGAAACCTCCTTCGATGGCCAGAAGTGTTGGCACTGATCAATGAAAGCGTACCCGGCGTCGGCCGCGATGTGAATGATTTTCCCTATAAAAAAAGAAAATAGCGATCGTGAACTAACCCCTATGGGTATTGAGTTGAAGGTGGCCATGCATTTTTCGACGGCCTGCTGATTGCAGTTGCCTTGCCACGCCTGGGCGATCGATGCGTTTCGACTGGCGTGGTTGCAATTGATCCATCGATGTTGTTCGTGGCTTGAGAACAAGCGGCTCATCTTCAGCTTGAGCCCCTTGGATTGTGCGCGGCTTTGGGCTCCTTCTCCCTTCAAGGCAGAAGGCGGGGGATGAGGGTTGGGCGTGATGCAAGTGTTGGCATCAATCATCGGAGGGTTTGGCCGCGGCATGGTTCGAGGTTTCTCTTCCAGCATGACGCGCCACCCTCACCCCAGCCCTCTCCCTCACAGGGAGAGGGGGCAGGCAGGTTCGGCGTGTCACTCGCTTCCGCGTCGTGCTCGGTGGGGGCAGCCTTGGTAAACTGCTCCTGACCGATTCAGGAAGTCCCCCATGCCCCAGATCACCATTGATGGCCGGCCCTGCGAGTACGACGGCGAGAAGCGTCCGACGATCCTGCAGGTCGCGCTCGACAACGGCATCGAAATCCCGCATTACTGCTACCACGATGGGCTTTCCATCGCCGCGTCCTGCCGGATCTGCCTGGCCGAGGTCGCTCAGCCCAACCCGCGCAACGACAACAAGCTCGAGCTGATCCCCAAGCTCCTGCCCACCTGCCAGACCCCGGCCGTCGAAGGCTCGGAGGTCTACACCCAGAGCCCCAAGGCGATCGGCAACCAGAAGGCCGTCATGGAGCTGCTGCTGATCAACCACCCGCTGGACTGCCCGGTCTGTGACCAGGCCGGCGAGTGCCTGCTGCAGGACTACAGCTACAAGTACGGCCACGGCGAGTCGCGCTTCGAAGAGAACAAGATCAAGCAGCCCAAGAAAGACCTGGGCCCCAACGTCCTGCTCTACTCGGACCGCTGCATCATGTGCACCCGCTGCCAGCGCTTCACCGACGAGGTGACGGGGACGAACGAGATCGGCATCTTCGGCCGAGGCTCCAGCGAGCAGATCGATGTGTTCCCCGGCAAGCCCCTGGACAACGAACTCTCGGGCAACGTCGTGGACATCTGCCCGGTCGGGGCGCTCTTGGACAAAGACTTCCTCATGTCGATGCGTGTCTGGAACCTGTCCAGCACCCCGAGCATCGACGGCATCACCGCCAGCGGCGACAACCTCTGGCTCGAGCACAACGACGACAAGCTGCGCCGCATCAAGCCCCGCACGAACATGGACGTCAACACCTGGTGGACCAGTGATGAGATCCGCTACGGCTGGAAGTTTGTGCATGCCGACGAACGCCTGACCACGCCGTCGCTCAAGGGCGAAGGCCAACTCGGTCAACGACAGGAAGTGAACTGGAACGACGGGCTCAAGGCCGCGGTCACCGGGCTGCGGGACGTCACCGATCAGTACGGCAGCGGCTCGCTGGCCCTCGTGGTCAGCCCGATGCTCGCGTGTGAAGAGGCGTACCTGCTGGCCAAGGCCGTGGTCGAACTCGACCCCAGCGCGACGCTCGCGGTCGGCCCCGTGCCGGTGGATGGCCAGGACAAGACCTTCCCCGGCGGGTACACCGTCTACGCGGAGAAAGCCCCCAACGCCCGAGGCGTGAAGCGGGCGCTCGAGACCTTTACCGACAAGGTGCTGAGCTTCGACGAACTGATGGACAAGGCCGGCGAGTTCAGCGGGCTGGTCATGACCGCCAACTACCCGACCGACTGGGCCACGCCCGGCATCGCCAAGCTGATCGAGACGCGCTTTACCGTGCTGCTCGACACGCTGGACCATGGCGGCGCCGCGATGCAGAACGCCGACGTCGTGTTGCCCAGCTGCACCTGGGCGGAGAAGGCCGGCACGTTCGAGAACGTGAACAACCGTTTGCAGGGCTTCGAGCAGGCGATCGCTCCCAAGGAGTTCTCACGAGCCGAGGGCCAGATCGCGCTGGACCTGATCCACACCGCAAGCGGCGGCCCACGCGTGGTCTACGACCCGCTGAAGCTGCACGCCGAGATGGGCGACGCCTTCGCCACCGACATCCACCAGCCCGCGGCAGCACGTGAAGCCGTCAGCGAAGCGCAGTACGTGCAGTTGTAA
>JBMZAP010000227.1:0-2797 GCA_049611445.1 Phycisphaeraceae bacterium
CCCGGGTTGACCGGCGAGCCCTTGCGGACCGACCCGAGGTGCCACTTGCCGAAGTGACCCGTTTTGTAGCCCGCGGTCTTGAGTGCTTCGGCGATCGTGATCTCCTGCGGGCGCAACGTGTGCCCCCATTTGAAGGCGCCCATGCGGTTGGGGTGTCGGCCGGTCATAACGCTCGCGCGGGTCGGCGTGCAGACGGGGGCAGCGGCGTAGAAGCGGTCCATGCGCAGACCTGCTTCGGCCATGGCGTCGAGGTTGGGTGTCTTGAGGATCGGGTGGCCGTTGTATGCGGTGTCGCCCCACCCCTGGTCGTCCGCCATGATCAACAGGATGTTGGGCTTGTCAGCATGCACGGCGAAAGCAAGCAAAGACAGGCAGATGATCGGCAGCAGGATGCGGATGTTCTTCATGGCCGACATGGTACGACACGATCTATTAGGCGCAAAGAAAAACCCCGCCACACGGCGGGGCATCAGGCTGGTTAGCAGGCAGCCTTTAAATCTCCTTCAACTCTCCTCCAAGGCTTCTACGTCATTTCTCCTGCCACTTATCGTCTGCGTCGGGCAAGCAGCAAGCCACCAAGACCCAGCAGCGCGAGGCTGGTCGGCTCGGGAACGATCTGCTTGTCCTTGCTGATCAGGAACGAGTCACCGGGGGCAATCGTGACGTCCCACTGGAAGGCCCAAGCGACGTCATCTGGGCCGACTGGACCACTGAGGTTGGGCAGGTCATCCGCATCGCCGTCAGTAAGCAGTGTTACGACATTTCCTACTGCGTCAGCCACGTAGCGCGTGGGCACAGGGGTGACCACGGTTTCAGAACCATAGAACTGACCATCGAATTGAACGGCAGTTCGGCCGTTATCAATGCGCAAAGTGTCGTCATTCGGATCTGTGCCGAGGTCAAAATCGACGTACTGGAAAAAATGCATATCCAACGATCCGTTCGAAACGTTGGTGAGCTTAATCTGCTCGGCAACATCAGCAGTCCCGCTGCCCGCGGAGCCGCCTTGAAGTGACCATTTCACTTCGGCCAAGAAATCCCCGCCGTTGTAGCGAACAAAAAGCGTGTCGGATGTGCCACTGAAATTTGTATCAGAGGCACCTTCGAGCAGGATAGGAAGTCCACCAAGGTTTGTTTCCGGGCCCGTATCGCCAACACGGTAGAAAAATGCCTGAAGGTTGAGGTGGTCTGTACCATCGATCAACCAATTCTGCTGGCCAGAGGTAGTGCCAGATGCTGTATTAAATAGCGCACTCGAATTCCCGTCTTGCAGTGTGAACTCGGTGGCTTCCGCTGAGAGCGAACCTGTTACTGCCACACCCGCAACTGCGAGTCCAAGCATCCATTTCTTTTCTGATCCCATTACTGAACCTCCTGGCCTTGTCCTTGATATGTCTTTTCAACCTTGCTGTTGATCCGAGTGTGAAACAATGGCGATATGCCACGACTGCGGAACGGCGGGAGCAACACGAGATGCTCCGAGAGGGCCGATAATCACACGTTTCCAAGGTTACCACCCTAACAAGGTAGGCACAAGGGGCTAACATCAAATTGGCTAATCTTTTTGGGTAGCCGCTTGGCGGTATACGCCTCTGAGCCACCCAGTATGCCCAGATTCACTGACATCAGGCCCGTTTTGGCCTCCGAATCTGCTGCCCAGTACATTGATGACTGGTTCTGGCCTATCCCGCCTTATCCCCGGAGTCGCCATGTTTCGATCAATCCTCGTTGCACTCGCCCTGCTGAGCCTGTCCATTTCGCCGCCTGTCATGGGCGAGGAAAAGCCGACGCTTGAAGCAAAAATCGCAGACTCCAAGCCCCTCTCATTCGAGGCCAGGCCCTTTGACGGCAAGGCGAAACTCAAGGTCACTTACCTGCTGATGGACAAGCCTTACCTGGCCGAGCAATTCTCGAAGGGCCCCAACAGCCTGTCGATCGAGGATGGCAAGATGACGGTGCTGTTCGACAAGGAGGTACATCGTCTCACCCTTCCCTCCAAGTCTGATGGCAAACTCAGCCACGACAAAACGTTCGGCAAGGACGGCGTCGAGGCGTACAAGAAAGACGAAGGCTGGCAGCCTGCCGAAACATTCGACTATGGCTGGTTCAAGAGCCGACCGCTGAGAGACGGACTCATCGGCAGGATCGAACAACAACCCTTCCATCACCTCGTGGTCACGAACAAATCGGGAAAGGAAGTCGTCAAGCTCGGAACAAAGCAAGGCAAGAGCAAACTCTGCTGGCTCCAAAACGTCTGCCGATGGAAGGACATGGTGTTTATCGTTGACTCAAACTGCCGGGATATCGATGTCTGGACCATCGGCGGGAAGTTCTTGTTTGAGATCGACCTTATCGATCTTGGACCGAGGTACCCCTGGCCAATGAGCATCGACATCACCGATGACGGCGTGCTCTATCTGGGCTTAACACACGAAAGAGAAAAGAAGGAAGGCAATGACAATGCAGGCGTCACCGAGACCTTCTTTATGAAGATCACGGGGCTGGAAACGATCGACGCGAATGCATATGAAGCGAAAGAAAACTAGCGGCTTGAGTAAATCCTGATGCCTACTTGACCAGTTCCATGCCGGACGTGCACGTGTCGCCACTCGCTTCAAAGAGCAGGGTTTCAACAGGGTCCTCGGCAAAGCGGTCAACGACAAAAACCGATGTCTTGTTAGTTTCAACGTCGGTTCGTGTGAAGGCGATGAAGGAGGTGCCGTTGATGTGGACGGGGTTGGAATCGCGGTGCGATTTGCCGGGACTGGTGAGGCGTTTTTGCCTGCCGTTGGCATCG
>JBMZAP010000228.1:0-2707 GCA_049611445.1 Phycisphaeraceae bacterium
TCACAGTGATCTGGTCACTCGCTTACGCTTCGTGCTCTGATAAGGCATTCAGCACACCCGCGATCCATCCGATACAGTCCGCATCATGCCATACGAAAATGAACTGAAGGTAGCGGTCCAGGCCGTACGAGACGCGGCGAAGGTCTGCCGCAAGGTGCAGGCCGCGCTGGTCACCGCCGAGACGCTGGAGAAGAAGGACAAGAGCCCGGTCACGGTCGCGGACTTCGCTTCGCAGGCGGTCGTCTGCAAGGCCCTGGCCGACGCGTTTGCTGGCGACCGTGTGGTCGGCGAAGAGGGGGCGGACGACCTGCGTGGCGAAGAAAACACCGCGCTGCGCAATCAGGTCGTGTCGCATACGGCGGAAGTTGTCGGCGAGGCCGGCGAAGAAGACGTCTTGAACTGGATCGACCGCGGCGGCTACGACCCGGCCAAGGAAGGCGCGGCCAAGCGCTACTGGACCCTCGACCCCATCGACGGCACCAAGGGTTTCCTCCGCGGCCAGCAATACGCGATTGCCTTGGCCCTGATCGAAGACGGCAAGGTCGTGCTCGGCGCGCTGGGCTGCCCGAACCTCGAGTACACCGATGGTTCGCTGGGTTGCCTCTTCACCGCAGTACGCGGCGAGGGCAGCAAGCTATTGGCGATCGACGGCGAGGGTGCCGAAGGCACGCCGGTCATGGTTGACCAAGTGCTCGCCGCTTCAGAGGCTCGCTTCTGCGAGTCGGTCGAGTCGGGCCACTCCAATCAGGGCGACTCGGCGAACATCGCGACGATCCTCGGCATCACCGCCGACCCGTATCGCATCGACAGCCAATGCAAGTACGCGGCCGTGTCGCGCGGCGACGCGAGCATCTACCTCCGCCTGCCCACGCGGGCCGACTACCAGGAAAAGATCTGGGACCACGGCGCCGGCTCGATCGTCGTCGAAGAAGCCGGCGGCACCGTGACCGATGTGACCGGCACGCCACTGGACTTTTCACTGGGTCGAACACTCGCGAACAACCGCGGCATCATCGCGACGAACGGGCGATTTCATGATCAGGTCGTGAGTGCGGTGCAGAGTGTGATTGGGTAAGCATGAACGAACTGGCCGCGGCGCGACGCGTCGCAGGTCCGGCGATGTGTCGCATCGCGGCTATTGTTTTGCTGCTTCTTTCATCCGCCGATCAAGTAGTTCGCTGAGATGCCTGACGTTGGGCACATAGCCCGCGGCATCTGCGAGGTTTTTATTCTCTGCCGGATCGACACTGTGATCAAAGAGCATCTCTCCGCCGGCCTGTGTTTCGAAACGCGTATAGGCGAATTGCTCGGTCAGCACCGCGTCTGCTCGGCCGTAGCGCACGTACACCGATGAACGGAATGGGGCCTCGGGCTTGGCAAACAAAGGCTTCAGGCTCTTGCCCTGGATCGCTTTAGGGGGTTGCAGGCCCGCCAAATCGCAGAGCGTTGGGAAGAGGTCGACTGTCTCGACGAGTGCCTTTGTGGCCTTGCCCGCCGCGTTGTTTTTCAGCACGCTCGTCGGGGCGTGGATGATCAGCGGGACGCGGGTGGCGTGGTCGAGGGTGTTGTGCTTGCCCCAGAAGTTGTGCTCGCCCAGGTGGAAGCCGTGGTCGCCCCAGACGACGACGATCGTGTTGTCCGCGAGCCCGAGTTCGTCGAGCGCATCGAGGACCCGGCCGAGCTGCGCATCGACGTAGCTGGTGCAGGCGAGGTAGCCGTGCTTCAGTTCGCGGTGCCAGCGTTCGGAGTTGAGCTTGAGCTCGCCGAGGTAGTAGCCGCGGTACTCGCCGCTGCCGCGCAGCGCGGGCGGGGCGTCCTTGGGTGTGTAGCGGTTGTCGGCCAGCGGGATCTTGTCCGGGTCGTAGAGGTCCCAGTATTTCTTCGGCGCGTAGAAGGGCAGGTGCGGTTTCTTGAGGCCGCAGCCGAGGAAGAAGGGCTTGCCTTCCTTGGCCAGTCGCTTGAGGTCGTCGATGGTACGTCGTGCGATTCGGCCGTCGGGGTAGGCGTCGTCGTGGACATCCGCGGCCTCGAGGATGTAGCCTCGGCCTCGCTTGCTGAGCTTCTCGCGCGTTTCGGGCAGCAAGCCGCGAGCGCCGCCGCCCTTGGTCGTCCACGCGGGCTGGGACCAGCTGCGGTCCTGCGTGTCGCTGGCGTGGTGCAGGATTTTGCCGTTGGAGATCGTGTTGTAGCCGGCGTCTTTGAAGAGCTGCGGCAGCGTGACCGCGCCGGGCGCATCCTCATCAATCTTCGTGTCGAACTTGGCGAAGCGTTTCAGACCGATGGGGTAGAGCCCGGTGAACAGGCTCGCTCGCGAGGCCCCGCAGACCGGGATGTTGCAGTACGCCTTCTCAAAGAGCAGCGAGCGCTCGGCCAGCTTGTCGAGTTGCGGCGTGATCGCGACGTCTGAGCCGTAGCACCCCAACTCCGGACGCAGGTCATCGATCGCGATGAACAGCACGTTTGGCCGAGTCTCGGCGGACGCCAATGAGCAGGGCAAGAGCAGCAACAGAACGAGCAGGCGTTTGATCGGTGAAGTCATGCCATTCATAGTGAATCAACGCCTCCAAAATTGCCACCATCGTTTCGGTTTCATTTCGAACCAGATGAAACCTTCCGCATCCTCAAAGTCTTCGCGGCGCTCGATCTCGTAGGTGTCATCGACCTGCATGGTGGGCGGGTCGTCCGCCGGGTTCTGCACGAGTTCCCG
>JBMZAP010000229.1:0-2697 GCA_049611445.1 Phycisphaeraceae bacterium
TGAGTGGAAGCTGCACATCTACCCCATAGTCAATCACCGGCTGCTCTATCATCTTGCCGGGGACCCCCTTGAAATGAACAACCTTGCCGAAAGCCCTGAACATCAGGCTAAAATCAAAGAGCTTGAGTCCTTGATGGGAAAATGGCGCGAGCAACTGGGGGACGATACCCCGCTGAGCGTGGCCAAGCCTGCTCCCTTGAAGCCCACCTATCAGAATGAGCGCCGTCTTCTTGACGTCTGGCAGCCGAAGTGGATCAGGGACAAGTACTTCGGCGGCAGGGAGCGCAGTGATCACGGCAAAAAATAAACCAAGTCACTCCATGAAACATTTCAACACGAACATCCCCAAGCGATGGACCCTCGCCATGGGTGCCCTCTGGAGTCTCTGCAGTCTTTCGCTCGCAAATTCAGAAAAGCCTAACATCCTGTTTGTTTTCTCCGATGACCATTCTCCCAATGCCATCGGCGCCTACAACGGCTGGCTCAAAAGTGTCAACCCGACTCCGGCCATCGACCAGCTTGCCGCCCAGGGCATGGTCATGCGCAACAGCTTTTGTGGCAACTCCATCTGTGGCCCATCCCGCGCGTCCATCCTCACCGGGCTTCACGCCCACGCGAACGGCTTCAAGGACAACACCTCCAAGTTCGACTCCTCCCAGCAGACCTTCCCCAAGCTGCTCCAGAAGGCCGGCTACAACACCGCGATGATCGGCAAGTACCACCTCTGGGACAAACCCAAGGGCTTTGACTTCTGGCAGATCCTCCCCGGGCAGGGCGAGTACTACAACCCCGATCTGATCACCCCCGATGGGCGTATCCGCGTCGAAGGCCACTGCACCAACGTGGTCACGGACATCGGCTTGGACTGGCTTGAGAACAAGCGTGACAAGGACAAGCCCTTCATGCTCATGCTCCAGCACAAGGCGCCGCACCGAACATGGATGCCTGCACCTGAAGAACTGTCGCTCTACCGTGACCACGACATCCCCGAGCCTGACACGCTCTTTGATGATTACAAGGGGCGAGGCCCCGCCGCGGCGAATCAGGAGATGGAGATCGATCGGCACATGTTCTACGCCTACGACCTGTACTGCCCGCTGGAAAAGGATGAGGCCCTGTACAAGTACTACGAGGGCAAGATCGGCCGACTCAACGACAAACAACGTGCCGAGTGGGACAAGTGGTTCGAGCCCGAGAACGAGGCGTTCCGCAAGGCCAAGCCCAACATGTCAGACAAGGAGATCGTCCGCTGGAAGTACCAGCGCTACGTCAAGAACTATCTCCGCTGCATCGCTGGCGTTGACCGCAACATCGGCCGGGTCCTGGACTACCTCGATCAGAACCCGGAACTCAAAGAGAACACCATCGTGATCTACAGCTCCGACCAGGGGTTCTACCTCGGCGAACACGGCTGGTATGACAAGCGGTGGATGTACGAAGAGTCACTCGCGATGCCGTTGGTGGTGCGTTGGCCAGGCGTGATCAAGCCGGGCACACGGGTAGAGGAACTGGTACAGAACATTGACTACGCACCGACCTTCCTCGATATCGCAGGCACCAAGCCCGAGACACCGATGCAGGGCCGATCGCTGCTGGACCTCGCCCGCAAGGACGCTGAACCCTGGCGTGACTCGGTGTATTACCACTACTACGAGTACCAGCGTTTCGCCCACATGGTCCCGCCGCACGAAGGCATCCGAACCGACCGGTTCAGCCTGATGCACTTCTACCACGAGAAGCACCGCTACTGGGAGCTCTATGACCTCGACAAAGACCCCCAGCAGGTTAAGAGCGTCTACAACGACCCGGCATATGCAGAGACGATCAAGAAGCTGAAGGTCGAACTGAAAGGCCTCAAGCAGCAGTACCAGGTCGGCGTAGCCGAGCCAGCGAAAGTGGACAAGCCGCCGAAGGGCAAAGAGTACAAGTAAGTCTGGGTAGCTTGGGTTGCCTGGGAACTTGCTGCCCGCCTCGCACATCGCTGCAATCAGCCCGATTTCAAATTAAATGTGCCCACCTAACGATTGTGGGGTATGTTTCTCTGGCTAACTACTTGGTGTAGTCTGCCGGCCGCAATTTGCGGGGAAATCGGAGAGAGAAAATGAAGTTGTTCCATGCGTTGTTTGCATGCTCAGCCTTCGCGTTGTGCGGGCTGACGTCTACCGCCTATGCGGCGATCATCAATATCGTGTCGATCAGTGGCGATTCGGGTCTGGGCAGTACCGTCGCATCGCAGATCGAGGTCGAACTGACGGACATCGGCCACTACACCGCCGACCTGACCATCCGAAACAACGGCGACAGCGACACCAACTTTGTCATCACCGCGGTCTACATCGACTACGAGCCCTGCGCCCACATGCTGTTTGTCGATGGCCCGGAGAACTGGGGCCCGGGCGCAAACCCCGAAAACCTGCCAATGGGAAGCGACCACGGGTTCGAAGCCGATATCTCCGCCAGCGCAGATGACCTGGCGATCGAGAACGGCATCGGCATCAACGAGTCGGCCACACTCAAACTCTTCCTCGGCCGATACTCGTTTGACCACTTCGTCCATGCACTGAATGAGCACGATGCCCGGCTGGGGCTACATGTGCAGTCCATCGGGTCACAGAACACGGTTGATAGTTTTGTCAATGTGCCCGAGCCGGGGTCGCTTGCATTGCTGGCCTTGGGTAGCTTGATGATCGCGTCACG
>JBMZAP010000230.1:0-2690 GCA_049611445.1 Phycisphaeraceae bacterium
TTGCGCTGACCGCTTCTGCTCAAGAACACGAGGGTCCATGGAAGCGGCACACGATCGATGACAGTTCGAAGGGTGCCGACGGCGTACGCCTCGCCGATGCGAACGGCGACGGCCTGATGGATATCGCCACCGGCTGGGAAGAGGGCGGCATCGTCCGGCTCTACCTCAACCCCGGGCCAGAGAAATCAAAAGAGAAGTGGCCCGCGGTGACCGTCGGCCCGGCGAAGAACGTCGAAGACGCGGTGATGATCGACCTCGACGGCGACGGCGCGATGGATGTTGTGTCGAGCTGCGAAGGCAAGACCAAGACGATGTTCGTCCACTGGGGGCCGAAGGATAAAGCGAAGCTGTTGGATGAAGATGCGTGGGTGACCGAGGCGATCCCCGCGACGGTTGGCAAGCAGCAGTGGATGTATTGTTTGCCCAAAGGGGCAAGGCGATCAGACGGTGCGCATGTCCTCTATGTGGGATCGAAAGGAAAAGCCGCTGCGGTCGGCTCACTTATTTCCGGTGAAGATCCACGCAATCTTGATGAGTGGACCTATCTGCGTTTTAGTGAGGCAAGTTGGATTATGTCGATCCGGCACTACCAAAATAAAGCTTTTGAATACGACTTTGTGCTTGTGACCGATCGGCGAGGCAAAACACGAGGCATTTACAGGATCCATGACCACGACCTTGAGCCTCAAGTCATCCAGCAAAATAAGGCAGAGTACATGTTTGCTGATGCGGTGCCTCATCCCAAAGATGAGCTTTATACGCTGATTGCGGTTGCGACTCGCGATGGATTTATTCAGTTATACGATGACCTCAGTAGTCAACGAACTTTTGGGCAGCCGACAAGGGTCCCAAATCCGTTTGACATTAAGCAAGGCAAGGCTGTCGCAATTGGTTCCATTGATCAAGACGGGCCTTATGATCTTGTTGTTTCCTTCAACACCCAAGGTACCAAAGGCAAGCCCGGCGTTGCTTGGATCAAAGTACTTCCTGACAAGGATCCCAAAGACTGGCCGGCTTACGACATCTCCGGCCTCGAAGGCAAGAAGTTCGATCGGCTCGAACTGATCGACCTCGATGGCGACGGCGACCTCGACGTATTGACCTGCGAAGAGGCCGACAACCTCGGCGTCATCTGGTACGAGAACCCGTTCGGCAAGGCTGAGGATCAATAGAAGCATCGCGTCAAAGCGCGCAATAAAAAAGCCGAGGCCATCAAACCTCGGCTTCTATATTCTTTTCAGGCCTACCAATCAGGGCAGGTTGTACTCGGTCAGGCGGATGTTGCGGTTTTGCAACCAGAGCGTTGCCCAGTCGTCGTGGATCTGTCGCCAGGTGTTGTGGCGGTGACGCGAACGGAAGTTGGCAAGCTCTTCTTCGCTGAGCGTGACAGACTTGAGCTCGGGGGTCCAGTTCGATCGAAGGTCGGACGACTTAACAGTGTTGTTGCAGCCGGTGAGCACGGTCACGGCAAGCAGGCACGAAGCGAGCAGGGCGGTACGGATCATTGCAATTCCTTTGACAGAAGGATGTTCAGCCGGGAGATTGTCGCGCGCCCGGGGCCGGATGTCAAACCCTAAATCCGGAAATAGTCAGGGTTTTCGTGATTTTCCACATCGGTCCCGGCTTATTCAGCGTCCTTAGCCTCCTCGACAGGCAAGGGCAGCGGCGGCGGGGGGGGCTGCTGCTGCTTTTCGGCCTTCGGCTTGAGGCGGATGGTGACCTTGGTCCCGACCTTCGGGATGGCATCGGTACGTGGGGCCCAGACCTTGCCGTGGCTATCGTTGGCGTCGGTCATCTTGTTGGGCAGGGTCAGCAGGTCGTCCCCGAAGTTGACCAGCGAAATCGCCGAGCCGTTGACGTCCGCCAGGTAGACCTGCTCGTCCTGAAACTCGGCAAATTGCGAGCCCGCGAACAGCCAGATGTTATCTTTTTTCATCTCCTTGGTCTTGGTGTCCTGCACCCATCGATTCGCAGGCACTTCCCGCTCGACATCGTCTGCCTTGATCACGATAAACACCGCGACCTCCGGCCCCTTCGCGGGAACCAGTTTGGGGGGATCGGCCTTCATGTCATAGGACAGTGGTTTGCCGGGCTCAAGCCCCAGCAAGAGCAGCCCCAGATGCATGGTTGAAGGAGCCGAATCAATCACGAGGATCGACTCGTGCTCACGCGTGTCTTTCGTACACGCAAACATTTCAAGGAAATCCCCACGACGCAGGCAGACGGTCGCGGTCACATCGACGTGCTTCTTTTCCGCGTTGATGGTGATGCCGTTGTCTTCCTCGTTGACTTTTTTGATCGCCTCGGCAACCGGGTCAACTTCTTTTTCGGGCTGCGGCGCATTGGCGTCGGCTCGTGCGGCAGGTCCCTGCGCATGCACCCAAGGCACCGCCAACATCGCCAGCAACATCAGCCCGGGGATCGTATTCTTCAGCATGGCAAACTCACTCGTCTTAGGGGCAACAGGCTCTATCATACGACCAGTCACGGCAATCCCCTGCATCCCTTGCACCGATTGAGATGTCCGAGCCCGAACCCCTTCATCCCGACCGACTGACCTGGGCGGTGCTGCTGGCCCGTTGGACTGACTTTGCACGCAGTGCCGTGGCCCTGCCCGAGGATGGCGAGCCGGGCCTGGTCCGACAATCCGTAACAGACATCATCACGCTGCAGGCGGTGTGGTTCGCGCT
>JBMZAP010000231.1:0-2683 GCA_049611445.1 Phycisphaeraceae bacterium
GGTGTGGTCGCCGCGGTAGTATCGTGGCTGATAGGTAGCGTCGGCAGGGCCGAGATAAAGCGTCGGCCGTAGGGCTTGCTCACGATCCGCTTATCGAGGACCAGCACCGAGCCGCGGTCCTGGTTCGACCGGATGAGTCTGCCAAAGCCCTGCTTGAACTTGAGGACGGCCTCGGGCAAAGAGTATTCGGCAAAGGGGCTGCCCCCGCGGGCCTTGATCCGTTCGTTTCGAGCCTCAATGATCGGCCGATCAGGCACGGCGAAGGGCAGGCGACAGATCGCGACCAAGCGAAGCGCCTCGCCTCGCACATCGACGCCCTGCCAGAAGCTGTCGGCCCCGAGCAGGACACTACGGTGGTTGTGCTTGAACCGGGCCAGCAGTTCGCTGCGCTGAACGCCGTCGCCCTGTACCAGCATGGGCATACTGCGTTGTTCGAGTGGGCCACGCAGGCTATCCGCCATCTCGCGGAGTTGCCGATAGCTGGTGAAGAGTACGAACGCCCCTCCGTCGCTCTGATCGATGTGATGCAGCAGCGTCTGCAGTGCCGCCTGATTGAATGCCTGCTCGTTGGGTTCGGGCAGCGATGGGCAGACGACCAGCTCGGCCTGCTTCTCAAAGTCAAACGGTGAACCCAGCAGCAGGGTCCGCGGCTCGTCGCAGCCGACTCGGCCGAGGAAGTGCTTGAAGGGTGCCAGGCTCTGGGTGTTGACCGCTTGCTCTTCTTCAGGCTGCTCTTCTTCGGCGGCGGCCTTGGTCGCGAGGGTTGCGCTGGTCAGGATCACAGGCAGCGGTTCCTGCCTGGAGGTGGTCGCTTCAAAGAGCCGTTCTCGGAGCAGGCCGCCGACCTCGACCGGGCTGGAGCAGAGTTTGACACGATTGAACCGGCCCTTGCGCTGGACCTGGATCCAGTACACGCTGTCGGTGATCGTCTGCTCGACCAGCGCCTTGATCGTCTCGGCGAGGTTGCCGGCCCGGTCCGCGTAGCCGCCGATCTCCATGGCGTCTTCTTCGCTGTCCAGCGAGTCCTTGACGCGCTTGAGCATCAGCGAAAGGTCGTTCAGTGCAGGCGTCAGCGCGTTGTCGATTTCAAGGGGCGAGCGGATGCGGCCGTTGTTGGCCCCGTACTGCTCGTGGTACTCGGCGACTTGATCAAAGAACTGCTCGGCGACGGTTCGCGCGGTCTCCGCCAGATGCAAGCAGCGGTTGAGCAACTGCTGGTCGGCTTTACCCTGCAATGAAACGAGCAGGCCTTTCTGTCGGCGGGCGGTATAGAGACGGCTGATGAGGTAGGCCGCCTGATAACGCGACGCGGAGAGGCCGAAGTGCTCGGACGCGACATCTTCGATGGTGTGGGCTTCGTCGAGGATGACCGCGTCGTAAGGCGGGAGCACGCCGAAGCCTTGAGCCCGCAGCGCGAGGTCAGCGAAGAACATCGCGTGATTGACCACGAGAATGTCCGCGTTCTGCATCCGCCGACGTGCGGACTGGTAGAAGCACTTGTTGTACGTCGGGCAGCGCTTACCCATGCAGTCTTCACTGTCGGATTGGACCTCGTTCCAAACCGCGGGGCTTTCCAACTGTGGCAGCGAGGCGAGTGAGCCGTCGTCGGTCCGCTTGGTCCAGTCGAGGATCTGCTCCAGGGCGCTGAACTCCTTGGACTCGTTGAACAGCGTCGCCTGTCGATCCCATGCACGCTTGGCCCGGCGGAGGGAGACGTAGTTGCCCCGGCCCTTGACGAGCACGGCACTGAACTCGACGGGCAGCACCGCCTGCAAGAGCGGCACATCCTTGTTGATGATCTGCTCCTGGAGCGCGATGGTGTGCGTGGAGATGACGACCCGGCGTTTCTGGTCTTTGTCTTCCTGAAACTTGGCGATGTGCTCGATCGCAGGCAACAGATAGCCGAAGGATTTGCCCACTCCGGTGCCTGCTTCAACGACGAGCTTGTTGCCCTTCTCCAGCGCGTCGGCGACGGCAGCGATCATCTGCTTCTGCTCGGGGCGCTCCTCGAAGTCGTCGCCCATTCGGTTGGCGATCGGTCCATCGGGGCCAAGGATGTGCGAGAGGTCGAGGGTCACGGGGCTATTGTAGAAGACGGATGTGTTGGTAGGCGCCGGGCAACGCCCGGGGGTCAAGTCCTCTATCGCTTCGACCCCCGCGTGTTACGCGGCGGCTACCGAGTACACTTAAACCATGCCCGACTACCCCACCGACCCGGACTGTATCTTCTGCAAGATCGTCGCAGGCGAGATCCCCTGCCACAAGTTGTATGAAGACGAACATGTGCTGGCCTTTCTTGATGTGCAGCCGTTGAGCGCCGGTCACACGCTGGTGATCCCCAAGGGTCACTACCAGGCTGTCGAGCAGATGCCCGATGAGGTCGGCGCGGCGATCGGGCGCTGCCTGCCCAAACTGGGCAAAGCCATCCTAAACGCGACCGGTTCGACGGACTGGAACATCCTGCAGAACAACGGCGAACCCGCTGGCCAGGAAGTCATGCATGTGCACTTCCATTTAATCCCGCGTAAAGCCGGAACGGATTTACGAGACGCGATACCGGGGAATGGCTTGCCGAAACGGGTGTGGCCTGCGACACAGGTCGATCACTCGGAGGCTGCAAAGCAGGCAAACTTAATTGTGGATGTATTGAGTGGATGACCCAAACACAACTTGGCGATGTGGA
>JBMZAP010000232.1:0-2683 GCA_049611445.1 Phycisphaeraceae bacterium
AAACACCTACACGCCCCGTCTACATGACGGGGCGTTTTGTTTAACCGGCTAAGATAACCACAGCGATGAGCGCAACGAACACACAAGTCAGGCCAGAGAAGAAACAGATACCAATCCTTGCCCGCCACGCGGTCTCGCTTTCGCTTGCGTTTGCCATCGGGCTGGTGCTTTCGTATTTCGCGGTGCAGTACATCCATCAGCAGATCCAGCTTCGCAAGATCACAAGCAGTGACCCGGCGACCTTTGAGGAGGGGTTGGGGTATGTCGTCACCAAGGCAGGGCAAAGTGATTCCATCACCAGCAAGGCACTCGAGTCGGTCCAAACAATAGACCCTCAGCGCGCGGCCGACCTGCTGCTTGCGATTGCAAAGTCGCATGCCGACCGGGAGGACATCGACAAGCCGGCCATTCCCGATGAGGTGCAGGCGGCGATCGAACCGCTCATGCAGCGACTGGGCCCGTTCCAGGCGATCGGGCTGTACGACGGGCTCGTGGTGATCAAGGGGATCGATCCGATCAAGAGTGCCAAGTCCCTGATGGCTACCTTGAATCCCGAGACGGACGCCGAGCTTTTGCAGGTGGTTGATTTACTGGACACGCGTCTGCTCTGGTCGAAGAAGTGGGCGCCGCTAGACCTGTGGGTGCGCTGGCTGGGCGTGATTGCGGTATCGGATAGCGAACTGACACAGGCCCAGACGGCTCAGCGACTTGGCGAACTGCCCGAGGCGGTCGACGACCCGCGTATCGCCGCCTCGCTTGGGCAACTTGCCGGGAGCAAGTACGACACGGTCCGCAACATCGTCCTGCGCGTCGTCGCGGGTTACGCCGCCATTGCCGAGGACCCAACGGACTACGAGCAGTTGATCTTCAAGCTTGGTGAAGATGAGAACACAATCATCGCACGACGGGCATGGATGATCGTTGGCCACCTTGATCCTTTCAGCGGGTTTGCCGTGAAGTGGAAGGACGCAGATCCTGTCGTGGCCGAGGCGATGCTGTGGGCCTCAGTGAAGACGGACCCTGAAAACGACAAGCCCGCGATAGACGCATTAAAGACCGAAGGCTACGAAGCTGCCGGGGCACTGGCACTGAATGAGTGGCGTCGGCCACAGGTCCCGGAATCTGCTGCGGATCTGGAGTTTCAGAAACTGATCGAGATTACGGACAAAGACGAGATGGTCGCTACGTGGCGGTCAATCCTCGCGTCAAAAGACTACATGGACGCGGAAGCAACTGTAATCGAGCGATTCGGTTACCAATCGATTAAGAACGAGGGCCTGTTGCCGCTGTATCTCGCCGGGAGTTGGGTACGTGCAGGTGATGCACCGGAGTATAAGTCCGAAGTCCCGTACTCAGATACGCGACTGATCGCCTACCTCGAAGGCCTCTTTGACCATGGCGGCAACGGCGGCAACGCAATAAAACTGTTGGAGGTCGATCCGGATTGGCCGACGTTTGTCCGCCTGCTCATCGCGGCCCACGGCGTCGAAGGCGTCGATCTTGATCGGCTCGTTGGTGAACTGCCACTGAGCGAGCCCGCCCTGCTCGACCTGTTCACCATTGCGCTGACTTATGCCGACAACGACGTGATCGATCGGTTCATCCGCTCCGCTCACCCGCAGATGGTCACGATGGCGGCGCTGGCATCGTCGATGAAAGGCTATCGACCTCAGTTAATTAAAGGGATCAATGCGGCGTTTCTCCGAAGTAATCCGGACCTTGATGTGGAAGCACTGCGATCCAAGAGCGATGAAGAGTTAACCAAGCTTGGATTGAGCCGAATCGATGCACTCGCCCCGCTGCTTGATGCGGCCGAGGCTGCGCCGCCCTCGGCGAACCGTGCGGGCGAAGCAAAACTGCTCAAACTCGCACTCTGGATGCGTGGTGATCTGGGCGATGACTTTACGCCCACCGCCGAGGCGATGCTTTTTGACGAAGAGGTGCCGACCTCAACGGTGCTGATGTCTCTGCTGCACCGCAAGCGGCCTGTCGCACTGGACTATCTTTTTGGCGATCTCGTCACACCTCGGCCGGACCTTCACGAGTTGTTTGTGCAGCAGCGCTACTGGCATGTACTGCGACACTTTGTTGACACCACGGACCTGACGCTCTGGCTCTGGGGTGATCCGGAGGCGCAGGCGTTCCAACTCGAAGCGATGCGGCAGTGGTACGCGGTTAACCGGTGGCGGATCCAAGATGACTGGTGGCCTGAGCCCAAAACCAATAATTAACCCGCCACATCCTGCATGCCTGTCTATCATGGCCTGAGAACTTCCATTCAAACACCGGACCACACGATGAGCGACCTGAACCCGACCGACCACCCCGTCATCACCGCAATCAAGCAACGCTATAGCGCGTACCAGTTCTCCGACAAGCCCGTCGAAACCGACAAGCTCAAGTCTCTCTTCGAAGCAGCGCGTTGGGCGGCGTCGTCATTCAACGAGCAGCCCTGGCGGTTTATCGTGGCGACCAAGGAGGACCCGGCCGAGTACGCCAAGGCGCTTGGCTGTCTGGTCGACAAGAATCAGGAGTGGGCACAGGCCGCGCCGGTGCTGGTGCTCACGGCCGTGAAGCAGAACTTCACCTACAACGATGCGCCCAACCGCGTGGCACTGCACGACCTTGGACAGGCCGCGGCAAACATGGCGCTACAGGCGGCAGAACTCGGCCTGACGATCCA
>JBMZAP010000233.1:0-2586 GCA_049611445.1 Phycisphaeraceae bacterium
ATCCTAAAGACGGTATGGGGTGCACCCAGGTTCATGTCATCAGGCAAAAAAAGCGTCATGTTGAGTAGATATCCAGCAAAATGGACGATATAGTTGTCTATCCGGATGAACGGATTGATATGTCCCAAGCCCCTGCAACCCAACCCGATCGGCTTCTACGCTGGATGAACTGCCTCGCGGACGCGACACGTCTGCGGCTGCTGGCCCTGCTTGCCGAGCATGAACTCGGGGTCTCTGACCTCTGCGATGTGGTGCAGTTGCCCCAGTCAACGGTCTCCAGGCACCTGAAGATCCTTGCGGACGAAAGCTGGGTGATCAGCCGGCGCCAAGGCACGACCAACTTGTACCAAGTGGTCCTCGACGAACTCGAAGAGCGTCAGCGTGAGCTCTGGCTGATCACGCGTGATGAAGCCAGCGACTGGGCCACACTGCAGCAGGACAAGCTCCGCCTCCAGCAGCTGGTATTGAACAAACAGCAGGACGCAGACGCGTTCTTTGCAGACGCTGCCGACCAGTGGCAATCGATCCGTCACGAGCTCTACGGCCGACGCTTTACCACAGACGCCATGCTTGGCCTGATCCCCTCGGACTGGACCCTCGCGGACCTGGGGTGTGGCAGCGGGATTCTTTCCGCCCAGCTCGCCCCGTTCGTCAAACACATCATCGGCGTCGACAACTCTGATCCAATGCTCTCCGCTGCACAGCAACGAAACGAGAACGTGGACAATATCGAACTGCGAAAGGGCGAACTCACCGCATTGCCGATCGAGGACAGCTCGGTCGACGCCACCCTGTGCGTGATTGTGCTGAGCTATATCGAAGACGTTGAAGCTGCGGCTCAAGAGATGGCTCGCGTACTCAAGCCCGGCGGCCGAGCTGTCGTTGTTGATCTTCTCGCGCACAACCGTGACCCGTTCCGGAGGCAGATGGGGCAGGTTCATAGCGGCTTTACGACCGACCGCGTTCAAGAAATCTTTGAACAAGCAGGCCTGATCACCGACCACTGCCGAGCACTGCCGCCCGAAGCTGACGCGACCGGCCCGGCGCTGCTGATTGCAACCGCAAGCAAACCGAACACTTAATTGAACTAACCCCCTTATCACTTAACTTCCAGAAGGAAAGACGATGACCGCTACTGCAACACCGTATACCTCACCGAACTGCACGATCGACACCGCAGCCAATGGCCTGCAGTACAAGCTCAAGCCCGGCGCTTCGATCGAAGAACTTCAGGAACTCGCGGTGGCAGGCCGCAAGCAGCTCCTGCTCGCCGAGCAGGAAATGCCCGGGCTGATGGCCTGCCGTGAAGAGTACGCCGACGCCAAGCCGCTGGCCGGCCACCGCATCATGGGCTCGCTGCACATGACCGTTCAGACCGCGGTACTGATCGAAACCCTCGTGCTGCTCGGTGCCGAGGTCCGCTGGGTCAGCTGCAACATCTTCTCGACCCAGGATGAAGCCGCGGCCGCCGTGGTCGCAGGCCCAACCGGCACGATCGCTGACCCCAAGGGCGTGCCCGTCTTCGCATGGAAGGGCGAGACCCTTGAAGAGTACTGGTGGTGCACCGATACCGCGCTGGACTTCGGCAACGGTAACGGCCCGACGCAGATCGTTGACGACGGCGGCGACGCAACGCTGCTGCTGCACAAGGGCTACCAGTTCGAAAACGATGGCGCAGTCCCTGAGTTTGATGCTGAAAACGAGCCGGAAGAGTGGGGCGAGATCCTCGCATGCCTCCGTCGTGGTCAGGAGAAATCGATGGACCGCTGGCAGAAGGTCGCCGAGCAGTGCCGCGGCGTCTCCGAAGAGACCACGACCGGCATCAAGAACATGGTCAAGATGGCCAAGGACGGCACGCTGCTGTACCCGGTCATCAACGTCAACGACTCGTGCACCAAGAGTAAGTTCGACAACCTCTATGGCTGCCGACACTCGCTCGTCGATGGGCTCAACCGTGCCACCGACGTCATGATGTCCGGCAAGGTTGCCGTCGTCTGCGGTTACGGCGACGTCGGCAAGGGATGCGTCCAGTCGCTCGTCGGCCAAGGCGCCCGCGTCATCGTCACCGAGATCGACCCGATCTGTGCCCTGCAGGCCGCGATGGAAGGCTACGAGGTCAAGACGCTGGAAGATGTCGTCGAAACCGCGGATATCTTCATCACCACCACCGGCAACTTCGACATCATCACCGCTGAGCACATGTCCAAGATGAAGGACAAGGCAATCGTCGGCAACATCGGCCACTTCGACAACGAGATCCAGATGGCCAAGCTCGCCAAGATCGCTGCGAAGACCAACATCAAGCCTCAGTACGACATGTGGACTTTTGCAGACGGCCACAGCGTGCTGATCCTCGCCGAAGGCCGACTCCTTAACCTTGGCTGCGCGACGGGCCACCCCTCGTTCGTGATGTCCGCAAGCTTTACCAATCAGGTCATCGCCCAGATCGAGCTCGCTCAGAACCTGGACAACTACGACAAGCAGGTCTACGTCCTGCCCAAGATCCTTGATGAGAAGGTCGCCCGTCTGCACCTGGACAAACTGGGCGTGAAGCTTACAACGCTCAGCCCGGAACAGGCCGACTAC
>JBMZAP010000234.1:0-2547 GCA_049611445.1 Phycisphaeraceae bacterium
CCCACCCATCGGGCACAGAAACTACAATCTCTGCCCCGATGAACACACCAGCCCCACAAAAACCATTCCTCTTCCCCGCCATTGACCTGCGGGGTGGTAACGTCGTCCGACTCACACAGGGCGACTACGACCGCCAGACCACCTATGGCGACAGCCCACTGCAACAGGCTCAAATCTTTGAGCAGGCCGGCAGCACCTGGTTGCACGTCGTTGACCTCGACGGCGCCCGCTCGGGCGAGATGGAACACCTCGAGCATATCCGTGCGATCTGTGAGCAGACCAAGCTCAAAGTCGAAGTCGGCGGGGGGGTCCGCTCTGAGAAGGCGATCGACCAACTCCTCGGCGCGGGGGTTGAACGTGTGATCGTCGGCACCGCCGCGCTGCGTCAGTGGGATTGGTTTACCCAACTTGTTCAGCAAGACGACTACCAGCACCGCGTCGTGCTTGGATTGGATGCGAAGGATGGCATGGCCGCCAGCGACGGCTGGGAGCAGACCTCCGATCGCAGCGCGATCGATATTGCCAAACAGGTCAATGGCTGGCCGCTAAGCGCAATCGTTTACACCGATATTGCGGTCGATGGCATGCTGACGGGACCGAATGTGCAGGCCACCGCCGAGATGGCCGCCGCGACGGATGTACCCATCGTCGCCAGTGGTGGGGTCGGCACGCTCGAGCACCTCCGCGAACTGCGCAAGCTCAACGTCCAGGGCGCGATCATCGGCAAGTCCCTCTACGAAAATCAATTCACCATCAACGAAGCGCTCGAAGCCTTCGAGAACTAATCATGGCCGAACACAACCACGACGAAGACAACCCGCTGCAAGGTTATTTTGATTGGCAGGTCACCACGCTCATGCTGGCCCACGACCTGTCCGATCCGATCCCTGCTGGGGATGAAGACGCACACCACCAACGCCGACACCAGGTCGAAGACGAGGTGCGTACCCTGACGCTGGGCGTGCTCCCTGAGGAATTCAAGCACGACGCAACGCTGGCCTGGCCGCCGGAACTGATGATGACGATCACGCGCGAGACATTAAAGCAGGCCACGAAGATCGCAGGCCTGACTTAAGTTCGAAAAACGGTTGCACTCGATCAGCGGCGTCGACGCAGAAGGCAGAGCCCGCCAAGCCCAATCAACGCGAAAGAACCGGGCTCGGGCACGGGCGTGCCAACACGCACATAGTCGATTTCAAACGAACGCCCGCCGGTCGCGAGGCCTGTGAAGGGGTCGATACGGATATCGTCCCAGGTCGAGGTCCATGCGGCTTCCCCGGTCATGTCGAACTGGATGACATGGAATGTACCATCCGAAGGAAGCTGGCCTTGATCATCAACGCGCCGAGTACCAGCGATGCCATTGGCACTGGTCGTACCCCAGAAAATATCAAATCGGCCGGCGGTACCGGTACGCTTAACACGGACCTCGATGACGTTGTAGTTGCCCGAGTCGAGATCGATACCTAAATTGCTGAAGTTGTTACGCGGAAGTTTCGGGTCGCTGCTGCCATCGTCGACGTCACCGGTCAGCGAGCCGCCCGTCACCGCCGGGTTAACGACCTGAACGGTTCCAAACCCATCGAAGACGCCATCGGTATTCCACTCCCCGAGACTGATGTAGTTGGTCACGAGATTGACAGGGTCGATGGTCACGGTCGCGGCATTGGCAGAAAAACCAGCCGCAACAACACAAGAAGAAGCGAGTAGAGCTTTCAGATGGGACATGTTCCTCCTTCGATGCAAGAAGCATCCAGCTAACGAGTTGAATGAGCGTCTAAAGAATACAACATCACGGACACACATCCAAGCCCCCAAGCGCGTTATTTTCCTCCAATCACGCCAAAAACATCGATACTTTCGAGTTTATGCCATCGGTGTCGCGATGTGCGTTGCAGAGCCTTATAGAAATGCCATCGCGCGATATCAATCCGGCATCTGCTCAAGCATGCGCTGCATGTATCTCAATGCATTAAGTTCAAGGCGAACCGCCGACGCCTTGGCCTGATCCAGATCGCCATCAAAGAGTTTGCCTAGCTTGTCGAGATAGCCCGCCCGCTGGTCGTTCGCCCAGCTGCGCAGACGATCCAACTCGGCCTGATTGCCTGAATCGATGGCGTCCTCCATCTCCTCGCGGACTTCCATGACTTCCATGAGCAGGGCAGGCGGCAGCTTGTCTTTGTCCTCCGCCAACTCCAGGCCCGATCGTGCCAGCAGGGCACGGGCACGCAATTCCGGGTCACTGAGCACGCGATAGCTGTCGGTCAACTGGGACATCGTTTCGACCGCCTCGGCCTGCTCAATCGGGTCCACGAACCGGTCCGGGTGATGTTCCGCAGAGGCCTTGAGAAAGGCCTGGCGAAGGACCTGCTCATCGACCGCGAATCGCCTTGGCAGGCCCAGCATCTCAAATGGATCAAACTCGCTCATGGCGACAAGTCTAAACGCCGATGCCAGTCGCCGCAGCTTTGTGGACTTCGCTACAATGGTTGGCCGCCGCGGGTGTGGCGAAATTGGCAGACGCGCCAGATTTAGGTTCTGGTGGGG
>JBMZAP010000235.1:0-2439 GCA_049611445.1 Phycisphaeraceae bacterium
TTTTTTCTTTGGTTTCATCGCGAATGTCGATATAGTGAATGAACCGCCTGGCCGGCACCTTCAGGAGCCCGCCATGCGCCAAACGTCAATCAACATCGTCCAACTCGCGGTTGCCCTGTTCTGCGTTGTCGTGCTAGTTACTGTCATGGTGGTGGTGACGAATGCAAACACGCGCCACCGTCATCCGCACCGCAATTCGAGTCAACTGCGAGGCATCCATCAGGGACTGGTCACCTTTGCCAACTCCAACAAGAACTGGTTCCCGGGAATTCATCCCGACGGAACAACACTTGATCTGAGCGTCGAGTTCAGATTTCAAACGCTGATCGAAGATGACTACATCACGCCCGAATACGCGATCAGCCACTCTGAGACGGAGAAGATCGAGCCATGGGAAGATATGAACACGCCCATCACAAAGAACAACTATTCGTTTGCGATGCTCCAATTACCGGAAGACGAAGATGGTCGTCGTCACGAGTGGGCGCAGACACTCAATAGTCAGGCCATCGTCGTCTCAGATCGCAACAGGGGGTCAAAAAACAGCCCCAGCAGTATCCACACCAATAGGGGCGACAAGGACTGGTCTGGCCGTGTCTTATGGAACGACAACCATGTCCAATTCGAGCATAGCGATGTCTTTGAAACGAAATACGGCAGCGGCCAACTCAATCTAAAAGACCAACTCTTTGAATCAAACGGCCTGTTCGACGCGTTCATGATTAACAGTGCTAACTGAACTCTAACACGTTCGCCGATATGCATTTCGTCTACAGTTATCATTAACCCACGTCGGCTCACTGTTTCTACATGAAGGATTCCGGATGTCCAACTCGAGCTTCAATATCGTTCAACTTGCGCTGGTCGCGGTGCTGGCTGTCGTCGCCAGCGGTTTAATTGTGGCCTGTGGAGATATCTCTGCAGCACGCGAGACCGCCCGCCGCATGCAGAACAACACACAATTACGTGGCATCCATCAAGGCCTGGTGACGTACTCGACTTCCAACAGCAATCGATATCCTGGCATCAACCTGGATGGCGACAATGATGGAATCGAGATCGAAGCACGCTTCCAGACGCTTCTGGAAGGCGATTACTTCACGCCGGAGTATGCCATCAGCCCCTCTGAAATCGACCCGGCCATCGTGGAGTGGGATGGAACCAGTCCGCTGACCAACTTGAACTATTCGTTTGCAATGCTCCAGGTGTCAGACGCCAATCCGGATAAAGAAGACCACGAGCAGGGCCGTCGCACCGAATGGGGTCAGACCCTGAACAGCCAGGCCGTCGTAATGTCCGACCGTAATACGGGTATCTCGGGTTCACCTACGAGCGTACACACCACCAACAGCCAGTCGGCTTGGTCAGGCGGCGTCTTATGGAATGACAACCATGTCATGTTCGAGACGGTCGATACGTTCCTGACCAAGTACGGCGGCGGGACAGAGAACCCCAGCGACAAGCTCTTCGAGGCGGCAGGGGATTATGACGCCTACCTGATTCATGCCGGGAATTGATCCCCACCACAATGCTCAAAACCGGGTTTTGTTAAGGCCTTACCCCGCTTGCCATCACAGGCGGGACTTGGTATAGTGCTCGGCTCGCTATAGATCGCCCCAAGGCCGATATTGGCCATTTTTAGGATAAATGACATGGCAGGCAAAGAGATTAGCTCCGTCTTTAAGATCCAGGCCCCCGGTGGTACCGCGACTCCCGCGCCGCCAATCGGCCCGGCCCTGGGTGCCAACGGCGTTAACCCCGGTCAATTTATCACCCAGTTCAACGCTGCGACCGCGCACCTCAAGGGTACGCCCGTCGGCTGCGTGATTACGGTCTATAAAGACCGCAGCTTCGAGTTCGAGATCAAGGCCCCGCCGGCCGCTGTGCTGGTCCGCAAGGCCGCAGGCGTCGATAAGGGCTCGGGCGTCCCGAACAAGAACAAGGTCGGCAAGATCACCGAAGCACAGCTCCGTGAGATCGCTGAGGAAAAGGGCAAGGAACTCACCGGCCACAGCACCGAGGCCATGATGCGAACCATCGCCGGCACCGCCCGGTCCATGGGCATCGAAGTCGTTGGCTAAAGCCTCAAACGACTTGATACGACATTCAACACCCGCCAACCACGAGCGGTGAATCGTGGGAGACGCGTCCCCTTGAGGGCAACTCGAAAGGAAAGCAGATATGCCATCTCGTAAGCCAGGCAAGCGCTACAAGGCCGACGCCGAACGCGCTACCAAAGACCCCGTCCCGCTGGTTGAAGCGGTCAACCGGGTCAAGTCCTTCAAAAAGACCAAGTTTGACCAGACCGTTGATCTGTGCATGCATCTGGGTATCGATCCCAAGCAGGCCGATCAGATGCTGCGTGGCGCGATCTCGCTGCCGCACGGTGTCGGCGGTGCCGCCAAGAAGGTCATCGCCTTCGTCTCTGATGAAAAGGTT
>JBMZAP010000236.1:0-2408 GCA_049611445.1 Phycisphaeraceae bacterium
CGCCGTTGGTCAGGACCGGGCCAACCATCGCCAGGGTTTCAACATTGTTGATGATCGTCGGCCGACCAAACGCGCCGGCGACCGCCGGGAACGGCGGCTTGATGCGCGGCCAGCCGCGTTTGCCCTCAAGCGATTCAAGCAGCGCGGTTTCTTCACCACAAATGTACGCACCAGCACCGCGTTGCAGGTAGAGATTGGGCCAGCGGTCGTTGACCTTGCCCATGCGCGAATTCTCGCCGAAGACGCCGTTGGCGTAGGCCTCGGCGATAGCGGCTTCAAAGATTTCTCGGTGGTGGTGATACTCGCCACGAATGTAGTAGTAGGCGGTGTCGAGTTGGCAGGCCCGCATACAGATCGCGATACCCTCGATGACGATGTGCGGGTCGAACTCCGTAAGGACTTGGTCCTTGAACGTGGCAGGCTCAGACTCATCACAGTTGATCGCGAGGAATCGCTGGCCGCCATCCTGAGGCGGAAGGAACGACCACTTCATCCCCGCGGGGAAACCCGCCCCACCGCGGCCACGCAGTTCAGCGTCTTTGACAACATCAATAATATCCTTCGGCTCCATGCCGATCGCCTTCTCAAGCGACGTGTACCCGCCGGCCTTGACGTAATCGTCGTATGAGATCGTCTTGCGGTCGGCGAACTCGCCCCACGGCGGAGTGGGGATGTTCTTCAGCAGGATGGGAGATTCAAGTGCCATGATTTAGCTTGGGTTGTCGTCCTGATCTTTCTTAAGCTTGCTCTGGTCCGCACCGGGCTTCATCTCAACTTCTTCGATCGTCGTGCGGCGGAGCGTAATGTTCTCGTCAATCTGTTCTTCTTCGACTTCTTTCTTTACCACCTGCGTGGTGCCACGCTCGGCGGCGTCATCCTTGATCGGCTTAGCGACGTTGTGGACTGTCAGGCCCAGGTTTCGGCATAAATTTTGGAACCAGGGCATGGCTTTGTCTCGGTTCGTCAACATTTGAAGCCCACCCCGTCACGGCGTGGGCTGTCGGAGCATTCCCAAATTAATCGAGCCCATCCAGGATCTGCTCGACGTTATCTGCGGTCAGGTTTTCGTGGAGTTTGTGGTTGACCAGCGCACAGGGCGCGCCGCCACAGGCGCCGATGCACTCGACGTCCATCAGGGTGAACTTGCCATCATCGGTTGTTTCGCCGGGACTGATGCCGAGCTTCTCAGAGAGCTTCTCGACGAGTTTGACGTTGCCCATGATCTCGCAGGAGACGGACTGGCAGACCCAGATGGTGTACTTGCCACGCGGCTGGAGGAAAAACTCTTCATAGAACGTCGCGGTGTCGAGCACTGTCGATGCGGGCAGTTCAAGAAATGCCGCGGCTTCCTCTATCGCCTGGTAGGGCAGCCAGTTGTGCAGATCCTGAATCGCATGCAGCAGCGGGATCGTGCAGGCCTGCTTGTCGGGGTAGCGAGGGAACATGCGCGACTCGAAGTCGGCTTTGATCTCGGCGGTGAGGTAAGGCTCGTCCCGCCGATCGATCTGCATCGTGCCAGATTGTTTAGTGATCCATGCCATGGTTTATTTCGGGAGCTGTTGCTGCTTGTTGTTCATGATACGGACCATCAGCAGGATGATCCCGCCAAAGACAAACGCGGCACCGAGCCAGCCCAATGACATGACATTCGTGTAGTGCAGCACGATGAAGGCGATGCCAATAAGGATGGAGCCCAATGGGCCGATGGGGTTGAGCAGGCTCTTGTCCATTTAACGGTCCAGCTCCGCTGCGATAATGTTGATCGACCCGAGGATCGCGACCGTATCGGCCAACAAGTGGCCTTCAAGCATCTTCGAGAAGGTCGCGTAGTTAATAAAGCAAGGCGGGCGAACGCTGACACGCCAGGGCCGCGGACCGCCATCCGCGACGATGGTGTAGCCGAGCTCGCCGTTGGGCGACTCGACACAGCTGTAGACCTCATTGATCGGCGCTTCCCAGCCGCGGTTGGTCATGACCAGTTCGAAGTGCTGGATCAGCCCCTCGATCGAGCCGTACACGCCGGACTTGGGCGGCTTGACGGCCTTGCCATCCGCCACGGTATTCATCGGCCCGCCGGGGATATCGTCGATGAGCTGCTTGATGATCTCGACCGACTGCTTGATCTCTTCAACACGAACGAGGAATCGCCCGAAGACATCGCCGGTCGTTGCAATCGGCACCTTGAACTTCACGGCGCTGCTGCCCTGCCCATCCCAGTTGTCTTCGAAGCAGAGGAAGGGCTCATCCTTGCGGAGATCTCGTTTGACACCGGACGCGCGGGCGAGCGGGCCGGTGAGTGACCATGCGATGGCCTCTTCCTTCGAGAGTGTGCCGATCCCTTCGGTACGGTCACGGAAGATGCGGTTACGGTTCAGGAGGCCCTCGAGGTCATCGAGGGCGGGCGGCAT
>JBMZAP010000237.1:0-2302 GCA_049611445.1 Phycisphaeraceae bacterium
AGCCAACGGACCACTGCACGGGGCTTTGCCAGAATCGTCAGGCCAAGGCCGGTCATACCCCAGATCATGAACCAGCAGAAGAGCGCAACCGCCGCCGCAAACGCGGCACGGTCAGTACCTGCGACTTCATTGATCTCGTTAAATCCGCCCAGCTTGACACACACCACAGCAAGCAGGACGAACGCGATAAGTGCGAAGCCTAAATAGATCCATGCGTACTGCTTGATCGCATCCATATCCCAGTGCAAACGGAAAAGATAAATCCCCACGGCAAAGAAGTAGCCCTGGTACACAAGCTGCGTCAACTCGTAGCCCCACTGCTCCATGGTCAGCGGGATGATGTGGTGGTAAGCCGTATAGAACCCCGGGTCGTAATATAAAAACACGAACGTCGGAACCGCAAAAAGAATCGGCCGAAGCGGCGTGGTGAAACACCACTTACCCGCTTTACCAAGCACCGGCTCCTTGTCCTCCGGCTGGCTCTTGCGCAGTTTCAAGACCGCCCAGTAGACGAACGAGAACACGACCAGGTAGTTCAAGAACCAGAGGTGGGCCGGGCCCATGAAATGGTCTTCGAACTCGGAGGTATCAAAATCAAACTGGTAGACCTCTTCCCATCGCACGCGGCCCTCGCTGAGCCAACCCCAGGACCAGATCATGTACATCAACGGCAACAACGTCAGCATTGCGACCAGGACGGGGAACAGGATGCGATCGATGCGGTGCTTGATGAACCCGCCCGGGCCTCGGCGTCGGGCAAGCATCGCGGCGAAGAACCCGGCCATGACAAAGAACAACGGGATCCGCCAGCCGTGGATCCACCAAAACAACAGGTCAAAGCACTCGTCGTTCACCTGATTGCTCAACGGCCATAGCAGCCCGTCCATTGGCTTGACCATGTACGTGATCGCGGCGTGCAGCACGATGCCCAGCAGCATCGCTCCGCCACGAAGCGCATCAAAGCCATGAAACCGTTGAGGTTTAGCAATCGCAGGTGTGGATTGTGGGGAGTCAGCAGGCAAGCATGGATTGTACGCGTTTAGCGCCTATACCTGCGTGGCCACGAAACATCATTCCCCGCCCATCTGATTGATGAAGGCATTGGCCTCATCAATCGACTTCTGCATCTCGTTGATCAGCGACTGGATGTCCTTCTGGATCCCCTCGGCCGTACCCTGAATCGACGCGATCGCCTGCGCATTGAGATTGTGCTTGAGGAACAACACCTGGTCCTGCATCGCAGACAACACCGGGGGGATGGTCGCTTCGGCCCGCTCCATCGCACCGATCAACTGCTCATATCGGCTGCGCGTCTCTTCCAATCGCCTGGCACTGATCGCGCGGAGCTCTTCGCTGTTATACGTGTTCAGCTCCTCTTCCCACTCCTCAAACAACGCCTCGGCCACAGACTCGACCTT
The DNA here is from genome assembly GCA_049611445.1 of Phycisphaeraceae bacterium. Lineage (GTDB taxonomy): Bacteria > Planctomycetota > Phycisphaerae > Phycisphaerales > Phycisphaeraceae > JAHQVV01. Next base: position 1,419 of record JBMZAP010000237.1, read on the forward strand.
ATCGATCTTGTCACCAACATCGCTGGCCGCCCGCTTGGACTTGTTGTATCCCTTGTCCAACTGCTTGTGCATCGCTTCAAGGTCATCGCCCTCAAAATCAATCACGGCTTTGAACTGGTCCAGGGCACTGGAGAACTGCACCTTGGCCTGCTCCTGTTCATCACGGGCGTCCTCGACACGATCAACGAGAATATCGCGTTTCTCGTAGCCGAAAGCTTCCATGGTCCCGTAATAAGCGCTCTTGCAGGCCGTGAAGGCACAAAGCAGTGTGAAGCAAAGGGCAAGGCGTAGAACGAAAATCATGTGGCTCTCCAGATCGTAGGGGTCGCACTAAATGATACCCCGATGCCCGAGCATGTTTGAATCAGGGCAGTTTTCCATGCCACAGGGCCTTGAGTAGGGGCCGCAGGCACCCGATAAATAAAAAGGATTGAGAGAAGAGCTCTGCTGGAGGCAGGTAGTGCAGGTCAAGGTTTCGGATAAACGCGATCGCAGCCGGTATCGGCCGCGCGGTATGCATACCAACCTCGGACAGGTGGTTGACCTGTCCGCCAGCGGTATGCGCATGCTCAGCAAAAAACGGCTGTCAGGCGAGCAGGACATCAACCGTGAGTCCCATAGATCGACTCAGGTAGAGGGGGGTCGTATGTGGGGTCAGCGTGTAGGTGGTGAGCTCCCCGCGATCTCGAGCTTCGAGCAGTGCCCGAGCAACGGAGGGGTCTGTTCTGCCTGGCTTTCGTCGTGTGGGTAGTATTGACATTCATACGCATCACAGTCTCTTTTCTCGACCATCTCGGGCATCCTCTCGGGCCTCTGGAACAATGGACGCGAGTTTGGATTGGACACACTCCAGTCTTGGTGCTACTACCATCACGACCAACGCC
>JBMZAP010000238.1:0-2199 GCA_049611445.1 Phycisphaeraceae bacterium
TAAGCGAGTGACATCAACCACTCGTTACCGAATCACTCGCTTACGCTTCGTGCTCGGATAAGGCAACTGGCCTCCGGTCTGCGGCAGACAGGAATGTCTGCTCGACTGATTTTCTTTTTAACGAGTTCTCTCATGCGTTGTGCCTTCACCCTTATCGAACTGCTCGTCGTCATCAGCATCATCGCATTGCTCATCGCGATCCTGCTGCCCGCGCTGGGCAGCGCTCGCAAGGCCGCCCAGGATGTGCAATGCATCTCCAACCAGAAGCAGATCGTCCTGGCCATGAACGCCAGCGCGACCGAGAGCAAGCAGGGCTGGCTGATGAAGAGCAAAGACATGTATGACGACGGGCTGCACTACCTGTTCATCGACGGCTACCTCAGCGACCCGGCCGTCACCGTCTGTCCCCGCACCGAGCACCGCGTCGAGATTGGTCCTGTCGGTCGACGCACCTACTGGGACGGCAAGGCCAACGTCACGAGGGATTACCCCGACTATTCAGTCCTGGCCCGCACCGCGAGCACGCAGTCCGCCAAGGACGGTCACAGCTATGAGGTCTGGGCGTTTATGGGCCGGGGTACGCACATCGATGGCCGCGTGATCGAGGACGATTTCTCGGGACCAGGCGGCGCACGAACTGAGGGGACACGCACGACTCTGGATAACACACCCACCCCCTCGCAGGTCTACATCATGCTTGATGGCGACCCGCCCGCCGTCGGTGCCAACAACACCAACAATTGGCCGGAGGCAGGTATCGATAATCACGACGCCTACACGGGCCTGGGCTTTGTCGATGGGCACGCCGAGCTTGCCCCGCTGGATCGCTATGTCGAGGTGTCGATACGCGGCTACCACCCATTTTTCGGTCCTCAGAACAGCCCCTTGCCGTTAGTGCATCTGGTCTTCCCGAACGTGACCAATGCCGGTGGTTGGTGGGGGACTTGGGGTGGGACGCTGGATTAAGGGCGGTCCCTTCCGTTAAAACAATACAATTCATGCTTGTCGCTGAAGGCGGTTTGGCCGCAAAACACTTGGAGATCAAATGAAGCCTGTCTTTTCGTTGCTGTTGACTGTCCTTTGTCTTGCCACTGGATGTGCCATGCCCGTAAAGGCTGCCGAGCCTGCTGATCCGACGGTCATCGCGTTCGGGGCGTGCCTGCACGAGAACAAGGCGCAACCGATCTGGGATGCGGTTGTCGCGGCCAAGCCAGACCTGTTCATTTTTACGGGCGACAACATCTACGCCGACACGCACGACATGGCCGTGATGAAGGCGAAGTATGCGAAGCTCGGCGCGCAGCCGGGCTATCAGAAGCTCTTGAAGACCTGCCCGGTGCTGGCAACGTGGGACGACCACGACTACGGCATCAACGACGGCGGGAAGAACTACCCCAAGAAGAAAGAGTCGGCCGAGATCTGCCTGGACTTCTTCGGCGTGCCCAAGGACGACCCCCGACGATCACGCGAGGGGATCTACGGCAGCCAGACCTTCGGCGAAGACGGCCGACGCGTGCAGGTGATCCTGCTGGACACGCGATACTTCCGCGACGACCTGGACAAGTACAAGAAGGGCGAGCAGCGGCCGAAGAATATTGTCGGGTGGTACAAGCCGACGAAGGATACGAGTAAGACCCTGCTGGGCGAAGCGCAGTGGAAGTGGCTGGAAGAAGAGCTCAAGAAGCCGGCGGACGTGCGGGTGATCGTGTCGAGCATCCAGGTGATCTCGTGGGAGAAGGGTATGGAGTGCTGGGGCAACCTGCCGCATGAGCGTGACCGGCTGTTCAAGCTGATCGAGACGACCAAGGCGAAGGGCGCGTTCTTTATCAGCGGCGATGTGCACTTCACGGAGCTATCGATGACCAAGGACGAGGGGCCTTACCCGCTGTACGACATTACGTCGAGCGGGTTGAACCAGTCGCCGGGGCGGACGTGGTACACGTCGGTGAACTCGTACCGGCAGGACGACAAGGTCTACCCGGGCCGGAACTTCGGGCTGATTCGCATCGACTGGGCGGGCAAGGACACGACCATCACGCTGCAGGGGCGCAAAGAGTCGGGTGAGGTCGCGCACGAGACGGTCGTGCCGCTGAGCAAGCTGAAGTGAGGGCAGCACGCCGATGCTGAGCGAAGCGAAGCGTCTGGTACAGCGTTGTCAGTAAGCCGCAGTAGGTTGTCATCAGAAGCTCAGCACGATTG
>JBMZAP010000239.1:0-2011 GCA_049611445.1 Phycisphaeraceae bacterium
ACTCGGCGGCATGACCATGCTGCGTCGACGCCGCTAGGCAGACCTTAAAGACGGCAAGTTTGCTCGTCTGTATCGAACTGTAAGCAGGCCAACTCTTGCAGTACATGCCTAATATTCACACGGGGCGGGTCTCAGCGGGCCCGCCCCGCTTTAGGCCGTTCAAACCGCCCTATTCAACCCCAACACGCTGTACCTTTATGCAACACATACACGCTCAACGAACCGTCCGGGCTCGTCGCGCTTTCACGCTGATCGAGTTGCTCGTCGTGATTTCCATCATCGCACTGCTCATCGCGATCCTGCTGCCCGCGCTGGGCGCGGCGCGCGAGTCTGCACGTGCCTCGGCATGCCTGGCCCACTTACGCGGTGCAGGCCAGGGCATCTTCACTTACGCAACCGACAACAAAGAGTTGCTGCCCGGGCCTAACACCTCGGGGAAAGAGCTGACCCGGCTCGGCGGCGGCTACGGATTCCAGAACTACCCCGAAGAACCCACCCAGAACTTCGACTGGGTCAGCCCATCGCTTGGTCAGTCACTGGGGCTGGTTGATGACCGCTCCCGTCGCGTTGAACAGATCTTCGAGAAAGACTTTCGCTGCCCAAGTAACGAAGAGACCTACGACGAGCAGGCCTTCGGCTCATTGAGTGTGCCCGACACCTCGCCGGTCTCCAGCTACTCAATGAACACCTCGTTTATGGTGAATTGGGGCCCGTACCCCGGCGGCAGCCCACCCGTGATCTACCAGCGCAGCTGGATCACTTCAGTAATCAGCTCGTCTGTCACAGAACCCTACAAGTTGGGCAAGATCAACAACGCCTCATCCAAGGCCATCGCCATGGAAGGCGCTCGCTATGTCAATGCCAGCAGCGGAGAGATCACCTTCAATGGTGCCGAGAAACAAATCGATGGCGGGAACTGGGCATCACATGGCCCGGGCCTGTCCGTACTGGTCAATAACGGCAACCCCTACAAGTGGGGCAACGAGCAACAACAGCAAAACGCACGTCGCTTTGCCTATCGGCATAAAAACGATGTCATGAACATCGGCTTCCTCGACGGCCATGGTGAAGCACAGAACCAGGCCGAGTCCCGCAAAGTCGATCAGTGGTTCCCCAGTGGATCCATCGTGCTCAATGCAGGCGATACCGACGACCCGGAGGACTCGAACGGATATAAAATCCAGTAGCTTCATACCGGACCGGGGGTGTCTCAATGTTTCGAACGCAAATCAAGGCCAAGGCCTTCACGCTCATCGAGCTGCTCGTGGTGATCTCGATCATCGCGCTGCTGATCACGATCCTGCTGCCCGTGCTCGGTGCCGCTCGGCGGTCGGCAGAGGCGATGCAGTGCAGCAGCAACCAGCGTCAGCTCCAGATCGCAACGGCCGCCTACCAGATCGAACATGACAACCTGCTGCCCCAGCCCGGACACGATGACGATCTGGGTTCCGACGAAGCGCAGGCCGAAGTGATGTGGTTCAACGCGTTGGATGATTATCTCAATCAGCAGGCCAAGGCCTATTCGCGATCGGATGCCGACGAACGCAACTACGAAACGTTCAAGCAGGACCCCGTCTGGAAAGGCTTAAGCGAAAACCAGCGGCGCCTGTCGCGGACCATCAAGATGAATGAGTACCTCGGTGACCTGAACGGCCCGGGTGTGAAGTTCTACAACTCTGAGCAGTTTGAAAACCCGACAAACACCGTGGTCTATGTCGATGGACGCGGTTACGACACCCCCTCGGTGACGACGGGCAATGCCGATGTTGACGAGTTCTCGGCAACCGAGATCTACGTCGGACTCCGGCACGACGGCGGTGCCAACGTCGTCTTTGCAGACGGCCACGTCGATCGCATCAGGCAGGCGGTTCGTACTACGACAGCAGGCTATCAGGGCTGGTTCCCCGACAGCACCGCGGATGATTCAGATGATCAGGCGCTGACCTGGCGTGTCGATTAAAGAAACTGCCAGTCGCCGGTCTGGATCGTCCAGTACCAGAGTGCGGCGTTG
>JBMZAP010000240.1:0-1974 GCA_049611445.1 Phycisphaeraceae bacterium
TAGCCGCCGATCGCAGGCGGACATGCGCATGCCCCGCGCACGAAATCCACGCCCCGATCGGGCCGCCCCAGTCGCGACCAATGCCTATCGCCCGGCTTGTCCACAAGTTATGACCACGCTGCAAACAACAGCGCGCCTTGTGCGCATCAAGTGACGAACCGCCACCGGCAGGCGCCTCGCCCTCCCGAACACCTCCTTCACCTTGGAGCCTTTTATGAAAGCGATTTTGCTCTGGTTATCAATTGCAGCCCTGCTCACCGCCATGTCTTTGGCAGGGGGCTGCTCAATCGACGAGATCGTGACCGTCGATATCCCGCCCAACACCCGTGCTCACTTCCGCGAATCGCTCGACACGAATGTTCCGCCCAGGCTCAGCCTTCGCGATGCCCGCATCCTCCGCGCGGAGGGCGATCGTCGGATCGAGGCGCAGATCAAGGCCCAACTCGCGAATCATGCCGCCAGCAATGACACCCTTGATGCTGAACTCGCTGACGGCACGTTCATCGAGTCGCTCCTGGCAGCGAGTATCAACACCGGCATCGACACCGCGATCCCCGGTTTTGCAAACGTCCCCGGCGGTGCGATCCTCACGACGCTCCTCGCAGGCTTGGGCATGTGGCTGGTCCCAAGGCCGGGCGAGCACAGACAGAAGAAGCAGGCTGAAGACAAGGGTTACGACATGGGGCGGAGCGAGGCGATGGCGCTATTCACCAAAGTGAAGGCTTGAACTGGAAAACCCATCACATAAAAAAGAAGCCCACGCCGTAACGGCGTGGGCTTCGCTTATTCTGCTTGACTATTCCCTACTGCCTAGTCCCTATTCCCTAAATCAGTACACAATCGCGACCGCGTCTTCGACGGTCTCGACGACCTGTCGGACGTGGAACGGCTTCTTGAGGTAGCCGTCAAAGCCATTGTGCATGAGGTGCTGGGCCTGGCCATCGGTCAGCTTGCCGGACATGGCGATGACCTTGGTCAGTTGCAGGTCGGTGTTGGAGCGGACGAGCTTGAGGATGTCTTCGCCCTTGACGTCGCCCAGGTGCATATCCAGGAGCATGCAGTGCGGTCGGAACTTTTCGCATTCGACGCCGGCCGCAAAGCCTGAGTTCGCGACGCAGACCTCGTAGCCTGCCTGTTCGCTGAGGACCTTGGTGAGGACGTCAACGACTTCGCTGGCGGTGTCCACGATCAGCACACGGGTCTTGCCGGACTGCAAACCGTCCAGCGGGATGTTGTGCTGCTTCATGAAGCGGATGAGGTTGGCCATCGGGATCCGTCGGTCTTTCGAGCCGGGGATGCGGTAGCCTTTGAGCTGGCCGGAGTCGAACCATTTGCTGACGGTGCGTGGAGCAACGTTGCAAATCTTGGCGACTTCGCCAGTGGTAAGAATGTCTTTCTGTCGTGCCATGTGCGGTGCCTCTCTCCGGTTTCCTTCGGTACGCCTCTACTCATCAGGCGTCTCCAAAAGTTCCATCGGACATCGGCAAGGCGTGATTAACCGTCACAACACGAAAAGAAGGGGCTTTCGCTACAACGTAACCAAAACGGACGCAGCCGCGTGGCGGTGTTCGATTTGTTATCCCGGACACGATGACCATCGGGCCATCCATACAACAGCCAAGAATCGAGCTCTGCACGGACTTTATCGGAGGCGGAACGATCAGCTTGGGCTCCTTCTCCCTTTCAGGGAGAAGGCGGGGGGTGAGGGTGGGGTGTCATACAAACCAAAGGATGCTCAGTATTTCATTGTCGCGATCACGCCACACCCTCACCCCAACCCTCTCCCTGAGAGGGAGAGGGGGCAAGGCAAATCACCCCAGCCGGTAGATCAGCCCAATAAACTGCAGCAGCGTCAGGAAGATGCACCCGCCGACCAGCGCGAGCATGATGAACATGTCCCGGTCCGTGCCCTTGGCAACCCGGATCCGCCAGAACCAGCACAGCACCGCGGCGAGCCAGGTCAGGCCGAGGCCG
>JBMZAP010000241.1:0-1961 GCA_049611445.1 Phycisphaeraceae bacterium
CTACGCACCCACAAAACGCCGACGCGTCTTCCCGCAATTGAAAAAGGCCCACCCTCTCGGATGGGCCTTTTTGAATATCGGGGCGGCCAGATTTGAACTGACGACTTCCTGCTCCCAAAGCAGGCGCTCTACCAAGCTGAGCTACGCCCCGAGGGGGGGTTCTTTCAATTTTGGCCCCATGTTGTACCCGATCTGCGCCGGGACACAACTCTGGGATAGAAAAAATGTGTCTGGGGCTCACGCGGCGGTGGATTTACCCTTGGGCTTTTCGACCCATTTCGCGCACGTGCTGATCAGCGTATATTTGTCGATCGGCTTGGTGAGGTAGTCGTCGCAGCCTGCGTCCAGGCACTTTCGGCGGTCCCCTTCCATCGCGTGGGCCGTCAGAGCGATGACGGGGAGGTTGATGCCCTTGTCGCGCAGTTGCCTCGTGGCACTGTAGCCATCCAGTTCGGGCATCTGCATGTCCATCAGGATGACGTGGGGCAGATCGTCTTTCGAGGCACCCTCGATGGCCTGGACCGCGACCAACCCGTTCTCACACACCGTGACCTCGGCACCGGCCTTGGTGAGGTGGTGTTTAATCAGCCGCTGGTTGTCAGGGCCATCTTCTGCGAGAAGGATCTGAAAGCCTTTGAGGGCGTCTACGCTCGCGGTGGCAAGCGTTTCTTCGGCAGGCTTGGCCCGCTTGATCGTCTGGATGGACTGAACTCTATCCGGGTCCAGCATCTCGGTGTTGCTCAGATCACCGGTGCTGATGGTGACATGGAAGGCGCTGCCCGTGCCTTGTTCGGATTCGACCTCGATCCCGCCGCCCAGGAGATGCGCCAGTGCGTTGGAGATACGCAGCCCCAGGCCCGTGCCACCAAACTTACGCGTCGTGCTGGCGTCGGCCTGACTGAAGGCCTCGAACTTTGCGATGGCGTCGCGCTGTTCGGGCGTCATGCCCATACCTGTATCGATCACACTCAGCTTGAGTTGTTCCTGTTTGGGATCACAGGCCAAGTGAATGTTGACGCTCCCGACTTCGGTGAACTTGATCGCGTTGCCCGCAAGGTTGAGCAGGATCTGTTTGAGACGCGTCGGGTCCGAGGTGATATGGCATGGGATCTCGCTGTCGTATCGCACATTGACATGCACACCTTTGCCGATTGCGCGAGGCCTGACGAGCGAGGCAACCTCTTCAACGATCTGGATCGGGTTGGTATCGATCGACTCGACGGTCATCTGCCCCGCCTCGATCTTCGAGACGTCGAGGATGTCATTGATAATGGTCAGCAGGTGGCTGGCGTTGGACTGGATGGCGTTAATCGCGTTGCCCACCTGAATGGTGTCACCTTCCATGTCGCCATTGAGCAGGTCGGAATAGCCAAGGATCGCGGTCATGGGCGTGCGGATTTCGTGGCTCATGTTGGCGAGGAAGTCGCTCTTAGCCTTGTTGGCATGTTCGGCCTGTTCGATGGCCAGTTCGAGTTGGCGCTGGGCTTCCATTTTCTCCGTGACTTCAAAACGCAGCGAGATGTACTGGCTGATCTTTCCATCAGGCCCAAACTGCGGGATATTGGTCGAATCAACCCAGTACAGCGAGCCGTCTTTGGCGCGGTTGCACACCTCTGCACGCCATGGCTGTCCGGATTGAAGCGTCCGCCACATGTCTTTCCAGAATGACTTGGGATGGTGCCCGGAGTTGAGCATGCGGTGGTCTTGACCGAGCAGTTCTTCACGCGTGAACCCACTGATCTGGCAGAAGCCCTCGTTGACATCGATGATCTTGCCGGACCGGTCGGCGATTGAAAAGAGCGTGTGCTTGTCCATGGACTGACGCAGCGCGGTGAGCTCGTAGGTCATCCCTTCAGCTTCGGCCAGCGCGTCATTCAATGCCTCATCCGACTTTTTGACCTGCTGGGCGATCTTGTGGCCGTAGACCGTTACCGCCCCGACCATCAGAACGATGAAGCCGG
>JBMZAP010000242.1:0-1814 GCA_049611445.1 Phycisphaeraceae bacterium
TCGCCCCGACCGGCCTGGACCTGGCTCAACTTGAAGCACTGCTGACCAACGCCGTATACGTCGGCTCACTGGGCTCGGGCAACCAGACGTTCGACCTGGTCGTTATCCCCGAACCCACCAGCCTGGCGCTGCTTGCACTGGGTGGCTTGTTCATGTCGCGCCGCCGACGAGGCTAAGCGACAGGCCCGATGAAGGCGGGCCAGCACAGATTTTCTCCTTCAATGGTGCCCCCTCCCGAGAGGGGGGTGGCATCTTTTCAACCCGGGCCGAGTTTGGCCCATGGATGCGTGTTTTTGGCGGCGGCCCAATGTCCCCCAATGGGCCGTCGCTTACGCACCCGTTCTACGAAGGCACCCCATCAAGGAAGACCCTATGCGCAAAGCATTTACCCTGATCGAACTGCTCGTCGTCATCAGCATCATCGCGCTGCTGATCGCGATCCTGTTGCCCGCATTGAGCTCTGCGAGAGAAGCCGCCCGCTCGATGCAGTCGAACACGCAGATCCGCGGAATCCAGCAGGGCATGTTTGTCTATGCCCAGTCGAACAAGACGCTCTATCCAGGCATGGTGGCATACAACCCAGATCCGAACTTTGCTTTCACCAATGCCACAGACATCCCTGGCTTCAACGCGAGTGGTCGTACCACGGCGACGCAGGCGGGCGGTGATGTCTCCGCTCGCTACGTGATCTGTGTCCGCGACGACCTCTTTACGCCGGACTATCTGATCAGCCCGCTGGAGGTCAATGCCACGATGGAGCCATGGGAAGACGGCACGACGTACAACACCAACTCATTCATCAGTTCGTTTGCGCTGCCACGCATCCGAAACTCGGCCACGTCGCTTGCGACCGGACGGGCCAAGGAATGGACCGACAATGCCAACGCTTCGGCGATCGTTGTGACCGACCGCCTCTTCCGTAATACCGGTGCAACGCCCGAGATCGCTCGCAACGACAGCAGCACGCACTACAGCCTGCTGTCCACCAAGGTTGCCGGGACATGGACGGGCGGCATCTCCTTTAACGACAACCACGTCGAGACCTACAGGACCTCTGAAGTCGAAGGACTGAAGTACAACAACATCGACACCGTCGGGCCGGACAACATCTTCTCGGCGACCGTGCCGACGGGTCAGAACCCACCGACGACGACCGGCGCCACCTGGTACAACGCGCAGCAGATCATCCGCGGCCACGATACGGGTTTGCTGCCCCCGACTACCGAATGAGTTTTGTAATCCGCCATCGCTATTGAGATCCAAGCCATGCGCAGAGCCTTTACCCTGATCGAACTGCTGGTCGTCATCAGCATCATCGCGCTGCTGATCGCGATCCTGCTGCCCGCGCTTGGCCGGGCCCGCGAATCAGCTCAGAACCTTCAGGAAGCCAGCGACAATGCGTCCCTGGTGAAGTCCTGCATCGCGTATGCGGTTGACCATAAGGGCGTTCTGCCTGATGGGCAGCATGCCAATAATTACAACATGACTTGGGCCAACAAGAAGAGTTGGGACGTCCTGATCGATTCCTATGGGCTGCCGTTTGAAGAGAACGCCGGGACTTTTGGATGTACATCCTGGTCCGATCTTTCGCCAAGCCCGTTCTATCGACCTGGCGAGAACTACAAGGCACCTTGGATATATTGGGGTGGATTCGAGGACGCAACGGAGTACACGTTCATACGAACGATTGATGATGGGGCCCGAGCAACCTCTGCGACACTGGTCACCTGTTATCACAACCGCCAACCAGACGGAACCAACTGGAGTTCATTCGCTCCACACCCCTCCAGCGGCGGTAACCAGGGCGTCGTGCA
>JBMZAP010000243.1:0-1619 GCA_049611445.1 Phycisphaeraceae bacterium
AACTTGGGCCGGCGAATGCGGAGCCGGCCAAGCCGGTGACCAGCATGGCGGTTGGGAGATGGACTTTCTTCATAGCACTGCCTCTTCCTCTTTGATTGGTTGGATCGTTTCGATCAGTGCCCCCTGACTGAGGCATACCCCTGATTGATCGGTTACCCGAAAGTTCTGATTTGGCTTAGCTGATGGCAAACCAACCATGTGAAGAAAAGGTGTCCGCCGTGACCAACGCCCGCATAAAACGCACAACCGTCAGAGCCGGAATCGGCCTGCTGCTCGGATTTATTCTTGCTCTTCTGAAAGGTATCTGTTTAGTACCGCACGCCCAGAGCCTTGCAGAGGAACTTCATGAAAGGAGCCGCCGCGGCGAAGGCTTCTTCAACTGTGTCCAGCAGCTTGGCCGAGCTGACGTCTTTCACCGAGAGCGTTCTGAACGCGGTGAAGTCCTTACGCTTGAGATCTACGCTAGACAGGAATCTTATTTTTGCATCTGTCATTGTGATGAAATGATGTTTGCAGAAATAAGAGATTCAATCACATCCCCTGCTGACTTCTCCACACTCTGCTCATGTGTGGGCAGCCTGATCTCCGGTTTCTCCGGCGCTTCGAAGGGCGACTTCTCGCTCAACCCGGTCATGTCCTTGATCTCACCCGCGGCGGCCTTGGCGTATAGGCCCTTGGGGTCGCGCTGCTGGGCGACCTCGATGGGGATATCGACGAAGCACTCGAAGAAGGCGAGCCCGGCGTCTTCGTGGAGCTTGCGGACCTTGTCACGGGCGTCGCGGTAGGGGGAGACGAAGGAGCAGAGGGTGATCAGGCCGCTGTCGGCAAAGAGCTTGGCGACCTCGCCGATCCGGCGGATGTTTTCGTCGCGGTCCTCTGCGGAGAAGCCGAGGTTGGAGCACAGCCCGTGGCGGACGTTGTCGCCATCGAGCCGATAGGCGTGTTTGCCTTGGGCGTGGAGCATCTGTTCCACGGCGACGGCGACGGTGGACTTGCCACTGCCGGACAGCCCGGTGAACCAGACGGTGCAGCCCTTTTGGCCGAGTGACTTGGCGCGGGCGTCGCGGTCCACGGTGCCTTCGTGCCAGGTGATGTTGGTGGCTTTCGGTTCGGTCATGGGGGTCTCAGTATTTCAATAGCCGGTGGCCTACGGACGCCGGACGCGAGAACGGTTGTTGTGTGTGGCCAGTTCGCTGGGTTCGTGTCCGGAGCCCGTAGGTCTCCGGCTGTTTTACGACCTGAACCACGCAAACGATTCACGACGGTGGATTGTCCTGCCGATGATCCTACAATAGAACGTTTGTCGCTGTACAGAGGTGATAAGGAATGCCCGTAGCTTTGCCCGAACAGATTGATTTGGCGGTGGCCCCGGTTTTTGAGGTGCTGCCGTTTGACGATGCGATGCGCAGCCTGGTGCCGGTTGATGGCGCACGAGCCGAGGTCCTGTCGGTGGTCGAGGAAGTGGTCAACGACCCTGCCCTCGATGGTCACGACGCGATCAAGGCCGGCCTGTGGCTGTATGTCGATGAACTGGACCGCAGCCACGAATACAGCCAGAGCATCCACACGCCGACCGGCTCGTTCTGGCACGCGATCATGCACCGGCGTGAGGGCGATTT